>NZ_JADEXO010000183.1 GCF_015207105.1 cf. Phormidesmis sp. LEGE 11477 | reverse complement strand
CCCCGGCCTCCGGCCACCCCTCCCAAAAGGGGATTTGCTTCAGGCTTTGTAACTAAAGTGGCTGGCTGACGAGGATTCTAGACAATCGCTTAATCCAAACTCGCTTTATTTAGTGCCATTGTGAGTATCTAGAGTAGAGAAAACGTATGCGCGATCGCACACCCAACAAACCTCTAGCTCCAGCCGTCAGCGGATGTACTAATCACCTCCGTCAAGTCAGGAGTAATCTCTACGGTGTAGTCAAAAGGAGAACCCTGCGTGTTGCCTGGATCCTGGGTCAACGCACTGCCGTCGGGTCGGCGCGGACTAAAGAATGATTTAGCACTAAGCACTAGATTTCCAACATTGTTCACCGTCGCTCCGGTGATCGATAGAGAATTGCTCTGGCCATTTTGTTTCACTGCTGAAAGGTATGCCGCTTTCAACAATGCACCTGTGGTCGGATCTATCTGGCCAATCACAGCGACTTTACCGCCGCCACCTGCACCATAGCTACGCAGCCAGTTTTGTTTCACTGTTTGACTTGCTCGGCGAAAGTCTTCTGCGGGGGTTCCTTGCGTGCCATCGACGCTAAACACGCCATAGAGCGCCGTTCCTGACCAAATCAAACCTAGACCTCTACCGTCAGTGCCTGTCGTTTCTAAATCTCGGCGAGTCCAATTGTTGTCGGGGTTTGCGGGGTCAAAACTGCGAACAATCGGATTTTGGTTAATACTGCTGACCTGCTCGGTGCCGATATAGATGGTCTGCGTGCCGATTGTGATGCTGTCTGCTCCGGTGGCGATGATGTCAGCTTCGCTAGTGTTTCCAGTAAATTTGTTGACCTCTCCTGAAATATCGACGATCGGATCGGGAGTGGGGTTTGGATCAGGATCGGGAGTAGGGTCAGGATCTGGAATAGGGTCGGGGTCAGGAACAGGATCTGGGTCAGGATCGGGAGTAGGGTCGGGGTCAGGAACAGGATCTGGGTCAGGATCGGGGTTAGGATCTGGGTCAGGAACAGGGTCGGGGTTAGGAGTAGGGTTTGGGTTTGGATTAGGATCTGGGTCGGGATTAGGAGTAGGGTTTGGGTCAGGAACAGGATCTGGATCAGGGTTGTTTGGTGGATTGTTCGATGCTGTCAAAAAGGATTGGGCGACTGGGTTTGATAGCCAGTTTTTATCAGGGGCGGCTAGCTGTGAGAATGATTGAACGTCGCTGGTGGCCCCTTCTAGCTGAAAGATAATATCGTTGAAGTCAGCGTCTCCTTTGCCGATTTGCAAATCTTCCATCGCAAATATCCCGTCTGAAACCTGGGCTAGCTGATGGTTGCCACCTGGGTTGAAAGCGGCGATAGAAAAAAGTGGGGTATCAGCATCAGATTGAGTTTTGCCTGCGGCGACGGCGGCGACGGTGCTATCGGGCACTAGCATCAGGGCGAATCGGGTACCGGTTGCTAATGAGAGCGTTTGGGTGCTGGCCACGGTGCCTTCGTTGCGATCGCGCTCCCCCAATTCTCCTGAAAACTGAGCGGCTTCGGTACTATCGACAATCACGATTTGTCCTTCAGCGCTGCCGCTAAGCGCCCGCCGAGCCGCTTCCTGGGTAAAATCACTCGCACTCAGGCCGCCCATGCCAGCAAGCGTAAAGACAGCTAGCTCTCCGCTATAGCCACCGCCATCAAAGAGAAAATCAATCTCTACTGAACCGCGATCGCCCACTACAAAAGTGCCAGTTGCGCTATTGAGACTCGCCTGATCGAGTAATCCGCCTGACAGCAAAACATCATTACTTAGAGAAGTCTGAGCAGTCTCCATAGATAAAGAGTTGGAGGTGTTCTCTTCTAAAGCAGTCAATCTCTGAGCATCTTGGATAGCCGAACCAGCTTCTATAAATCCTAGATTTCCAGTCGTTAGTTCATCTAAAGTGAGAGGCTTATTGGGAAGTGGTTCGATCACTTGCTGCGCGGGTAAACCTTGCAAAGTACTAGACTGGCTGGGTTGACCCGTCAAGTCTTGCAGTGCAGCGTTACTTGGCGTTGTTCCATTCGTTGATAAGCCACCGATAGATGAATCGGGTGTACTGAAGCCTGGTAAAGGACCACTGATCGAAGTATCAAACATTGCCAAACCCCATAATCTCTAGTGCGTGTTTCAAACAACTAGCTATAGCACTAATGATCAGGAAAACGTTAAAAAGTTGGGTATTTATGCTGTGTAGCTTTCTTGCGAGGCTCCGTACTGACGCGGAGATATCAGCGACATTTTCAATAGTCTTCTAAAGACCTATCTGTAATATCTGCATAGCCTGTATGCAGCTTTGCTCATAAGAGAGCTAGTTTGTAGCCCTGTGAACAAAATGCCCTGATCTGTCTTGATAGCTTGTAGCCAATAGCAGCAGCATTCACTCCAAGACTCTATTGAAAATCACCCACTCAGTTAATGCTTAGGCGCAACAGTGCTTAAGCGGTGATCTAAGTCGTCATTTGAAAGGGCGAATCGGCCCTCTTTAAAGTCTTGAAGCGTTGATATGCAGTTGCTAGATTTCCCGCAGTTACAAAGGATTGAGCTTAGTGACTACTCAAACTGATCTAGCCCCATCAGCGACGCAGACAACAGTTGATCAAGACTCATCGGCACGCCGTCTACTCACTTATCCACAGCTAATTTTGTGCGCTGTGGTGATTGGCGCTGTCGGCGGTCTGGTTGCCACCTGCTATTACTTTGTTTTAGAAACGATGATGCACGGTGTCTGGCATACGCTGCCAGCATGGATTGAGCCTCGTTTCCCTAGCTGGCTGCCGACTAGCAACTACGTCTGGATAGCGACGACTATTGGTGGCTTTTGTGTAGGTTTGGTGCTCTATTTTATGGGGCTGCCGGGCGAGATGGCGCAGGTTGTCGATAATGTTCATAACCCTGGCCGGATCGATGTTCATAAAACGCCTGCTATGGTGATTGCCTCGCTAGTTGCGATCACAGCAGGCGGCAGCGCTGGCCCAGAGGCACCCCTGGTTCAGGTAAACGGCAGCTTTGGTAGCTGGCTAGGCGATCGCATCGGCTTGGAGCAAAGTAATGTTCGAGTATTGACATTCTGTGGCATGAGTGCGGCTTTAGGCGCATTCTTTGGTGCGCCTATTGGGGCGGCGCTATTTGCCTTAGAAATTCCCCATCGGCGCGGGTTGGAATATTACGAGGCCGTTGCGCCTGCGGTGATTTCAGCAATTCTGTCTTTTGCCGTTTTTAGGATCAGCACTGGGATCACGATTGGTGGCTTTTATCATTTTGAATCTGTGCCCGAGCTGACGCCGATAAATCTGCTTGAAGGGTTAATTTTAGGCGTAGTCGGCGCTGGCGTTGCTGTGATGTTTATCTATATTTTTCGCCTAATTGGGCAGCTATTAGAACCGTTAGAACATCATCTGATCGTTTTGGCGACATTAGGCGGACTCTGTATTGGTCTGATTGCCTTCTTCGTGCCGCAAACACTCTTTTTTAGTGAAGAACAAATCCACACCGTGATTGAAACCGGATCGACCCTAGGCGTGACGATGCTGCTGGTGATTGCGGTGGCCAAGATGTTTGCGATTAGCTTTACGCTACATTCTGGCTTTTTGGGCGGCTTTATTTTCCCCTTGTTTTTCATTGGTGCCAATGTCGGGCTGGCGATCGCCCTCGCAGTCCCTCAAATTCATCCGACTGTCAGCATGGTTTGCCTGATGGCAGCAGTTAATGTCGCAGTGACCAAAACGCCTATCAGTACTAGCATTATTTTGAGCGTACTCTCAGGTACGGCGATGCTGCCAGTAATTGTCATCTCTAGCTTTACCAGCTTTGTGTTGACCGGTAAAGTTGCCATGATCGGTACCCAGCGATCGCGCCAGCTAGACGAAAAGCGCCCGCAGCTTTGGGCCAAAAGCGATCTTCTACCCACTCCACAGTAAAAGATCTAATGCCTCAACTACCCTCAATCACACAGATATCCGCCGATAGTGTGACTGGAATATCGAGGGTTGAGTAGGCCACATTTCCTTGATTGTCATCGATTCGATAGATTAGTCTATACAGCCGCTCTGTCCCATTATCTGAGCGAACAGCGCGCAGCAAAATCCGACTGTCTTCAATAATCTCGTAATCATACTCGCTGCCGCCTTCGCCCTTCGCCCCGATTGGCACGCTACAGACGATCGCCTCTAGCGTGACTATAAAGTCAGACTGGAGCTTCTCAAAGCCTTCAACCTTGACCTCTACCATCTGATGCATGGCAGGCCACAGCGTCCGGGGCTGCGCCGCTATGAACTGAAGCTGACTGGCAAAAGCGGTTGTCGTCTCAAAGCAAATGCTCAGCGTTTGGTTGGCTGAGGTTCCCCAATTATCTTCTATGGCATAAACGAAGCAGCTCGGAGATTTGGTCGCCGCTGATGTGGGATAGAACACCGTCTGTTCTAGCTCGGCGCAGGTTAACTGTTTGCCACAGAAAAGCTGGCTACCGTCGGCTAGCTGAACTCTGCCGTTGCTATCGGGCGGCAACTCCACAACATAGATCGTATGGTGAGTATCGCTAATCCCGTTTGGTAGGCGAATGTTCAGGGCGATCGCTAAATCACTGTTCTCTAAGTTTGAGGGATTTTCTAGAGCGGAGGCCGGTAGGGTGAGCGTCTTGTGGGATTCAGCCAGCGGCGAACGAATGGCCGCGCTTAAGCTGGCTTTATCATGGAAGATAACGCTGCCCAAAGTGCGAATGCTGCCCTGAAGGGACGTTCCCTGGCCAAGTTCAACATCTCCTTTCGCGATGATTTGAGATCGCACCGTTCCACTGCCATTGAGATAGACGCCTTTTTGAGCAACTATCTTCAGGCAGTCGTCTGCTTCTACCGTTGCACCGTTGAACACAATCGGCTGCTGGCTGGCTAATAGGCTGTTTCCTTGGAAGTGCGATCGCTCGGTTGTTTGAATGGCTTTAGACGCAAAGACCCTAGTCGCCATAGCATCGATATCGTCTAATTCAACCCCACCTGCTTTAGCAATCAGCGTTAAGTTGTCGATAGTGTAATAATCCTCCCGTAGAACAATATCCCCTCGACCAACAACAATTACCATGTTCTCTAAGGTGACCCCACCAGGGATGAATAGCGGCCCGCGCTCAATCTCAATCACCGTTGGGCGTTCTGCCGATTCTCCAACCAGGAAGATCTCGCTCCAACCTAGCGTTGTCTGTATCTGCTCTGCGTAGACTTTGGTATCGAGCTGGATCGGACTGTATCCTACCGGAGAAGTCTGCAAAAGCAAATTATTGATCAGATCGTGATGCTGCGGTACTTCGACAGAAACCGTCTCTTCTTGCTGGTACTGCACTGAATCATCCGCTTTCACCAAAGAAATCGCCGTGGGCTGGGTTGTTTCTGACTGAAAGGGTGCTCTCAGCTCGTCTTTCCTCTGAGAATCTTCCAGGGGGGCGATCGCGTCTATAGTATCTGGGCCAGCAGTCTTAGTAAAAGTCTCAGGCACTGCTATCAAAGCTCTCCCTTCGGCCCGCAGCGCCGCACCGCGATAGACATAGAAATTATTCATTGAGTGCATCGACCAGCCTATCTCAGCTCTGTCTGCTGAGCCTTTACCCAGTTTCCTATTAGCGCCCTCAGGTAGCTTGGCTGCTTTGTATAGCCCGCTAGCTGATAGCTCGCCAGTCAACGCATCAAGCATGATCTTGCCACCCACCACTAGCATCAAAGGCAGCTCAACAACGTCTACCCTCACAAAAGTGGTGGCGGTAGCAGCGCGATCATCCGTCACGCTCAGCCTGACCGTGTAGCTGCCCTGCTTGTGAAATCGATGAGCGGTCTCTAGCGTCGGACTCTCTATTCTTGTGCCATCGCCAAAGTCCCATTCAATGGTTTGGATAGTGTGAGGATTCGTCTTGCTACTGCTAGAACTGTCACTAAAACCGTCGATACAGCCTACAAATTCGAGGCTCTGTCCTACGATGGCGTTTGTTTTGGCTTGGATTGCGATCGCCAGCTCGGCTGCTGCGACAAAGACGCTAAAGGTGTCAGTGACTGCCTTAGACCCACCAACAACCGTCAGCGTTACCGACCAAGTCCCCGCCTCTAGAAAAGTAAAAGAGATCGCCTGGCCAGTCTTCTGGTGAGTATGGCTATCCGTACTCTGACTCGCAGTCTGGCCCGTGTTCCCATTAGATCTCTCAAACGGCCCCTGAAACGACCACTGATAGATCGCTCCGTCTTTTTGTTGGCTAGAGGCTGTGGCTTCAAAGCGAGCTACCTTACCCACAACACAGTTACTCGAATAGGCAATACTCTCGATCTGTAGAATACTGTCAACAGCGATCGAAATAGCTTCTAGCGTGCGCTCGCCTGTTTCATTCGTGACTTCTAGCGTAGCGGTGTATGTCCCGTCACGGTCATACACATGACGAACGTTTCTAGCCTCATCTGTTTTGCTATCAGCTTCCTCGACATAGGTCTTCTGACTGCCATCTCCAAAGCTCCATAGATAGGTCAGCGCTTCCTTGCTAGGGTTGCTGACAATAGCCGTATATTCTGTGGCATCTTGACTTCTAGAGGCTATATTTGCCGATAGAGAAAGAATTTTAGGGACAGCAGAGACAACCTCGACGGGAATCCGGTTAGCGCTAGTGTTACCTCTCTCATCTATAATCTCTAGCGATACCGTATATTTCCCCGCCTGGCGATAGATGTGCCGAGGTGCAACTTTATTTTCGACAACTGTGCCATCTCCAAAATCCCAACGAATAGAATGGGTCTTAAAAATGCGGTTGTCCTTATAAGGGCTATTGAAAGTGATTGGATAGTTTTTGAGTACTTCTTTGTTATTTTTGATCGGGCTATCTTGAATAACCCCGTCTAACGCAACCTGGTGAACCTGCGTGGCAGTTGCCCCCGACGGACTAGACGCAATCAAGCTGACGTAGTAATTACCGCTTTGACTGAACTTGTGAATAGCTTTTTGCCCAGAGGCAGGACGACTACCATCGCCAAAATTCCAAACATAAGTAGCTAAGCGGCTAGCCGTGTGGCTATAGTTGCCCTGATCGCCAACAGTCTGCTTATTAGTCGCTTCCTTTGTGGCTGTTGCTTCAAAAGCCACAATCCCCCTCGATTCATCGATAATGTCACTAGTCAATTGCGCGATCGCCAAAGGCAACATTTCAACAACTGCAGTCTTTTCGACAATACTGACAGTCCCTTGATCGTCTTTAACAATTAGCGTGAGCGCATAGCTACCAGCTAAATGATATCGATGTCTAACCGTTGCTCCTTGAATAGAAGCGCTGCCGTCACCAAAGTTCCATTCACAGGTAAGAGCCTGACCGTCTAGGCTACTTGTCCTTGCGCTCAGACTGATGCTTGTGCCTTCCTCGATAAAGACAGAACTTTTAACTGGAACAATGCTTAAAGTCATTTATCAAAGAATAGGGTTTGTCGTCCGTCGATGCTTGCTTCTGGCAATGAGTCTAATACCGATGTCCGATACGCAGTTCGAGCTAATACGATAATATTGTATCTAAACTGCTTCTATGTTGTAAGATACAGGAGAATTCTCGGTGTTGATGAATCCATAGAACTTCTTTTGCACCGACTCCTATGCTTTTGCGCCATCTTACTCAATTAGTTTTCTCAACTTTATTCATCTAAATTTGAGGGAACACTTCAATTAGTTTGATGAATGCGCTAGTATCGTTTACTGAAACATTTGATTGAAAGAGTATTTATGTCTGAAACCGTTTTACCTCAGCTACAAGCAGTTATCTCTGACTTGGAGGCTGAAGAATCTAGTTTGACTGCTCAACTGACCGCCATACAAACTAGAAAGGACGCTGTTCTTTCTGTTATTAATA
>NZ_JADEXO010000036.1 GCF_015207105.1 cf. Phormidesmis sp. LEGE 11477 | reverse complement strand
GATTACAGGTAAGAGTGATTTCTTTAAGAGGAACTTCTGTAGAGACTTCAGACTCTAGTCCATAGCTATAACTCAAAATTTTGTTGTTCTCAATCTCAAGAGATTGTGTATCCAGAACATGTTGATGCCAATCAGCTCTTAAAAGTTGATATGAATCTTTAAGCGTCTTCTGTTCATCAGATAATCCCAGAAGCGGAGTTTGACTAAAATCCCAAGAAACTTCGTATGAGTTCCAATCTCTAGTTGCTAAATTGACTAAACGCTCAACCCGATGCTTCTGAAAATCAACAGGAGGAAACTCATTAGGTATTGGCAAGTTAGACATAGGCCCTGAGTTAAAGTGAAGGGTAGGGCACAGTACCTCTGCAAATATGGGAAATATCTTCGAGTTCAATAGAGCTAAAACTCCAAATCCTGTAGATATATCGCTAATTCGATATGCACCTATACCGACACTATCCGATATTGCACCTTTTGAAAGAAACCTTGCAGTGAAAAGACTTGAGTTGATATCTCCCCAGGTAATACACTCCTCAAAGAAATAGTCCGTGTTGAATATGCGACGAGACCAATGAGTTGTATTCGGGTCTTGTGGATTGTTAACAACCGCATACTTAATATCTTCACCATCGTTTTTCCAATTAACTAGAAATTCTCCATTTCCAAACCATTTTCTCAAGGCACCACCCTTGTTGTAAACAAACCAGCGGCATTCAGAAGACAAAGCCACTTCCTTTGATACGTTCAATGCAGAGTTAGAGAGAGAAACCTCTGGCCAGTAACGTAAAAATTTTGGGTTGTCAGATGTAGACATTCCGCCTTTGACGTCAGAAATATCGCCCAACTTTTTAAACCTAAAAGTACCTAAAACTTTTTTGCTTACCCAGTAAGCAACTGGACTTCCAGGAATGTCTTTAAAGTCAATAGAGGAGACACAAAAGAATTCTCTATCATTCTTCTTCTTCAGGAAAACGGAATTTTTATCTGCGGACTGAGCGGTATCATTCAGATTCATAAAGATACCAGTTTCATTCGCCGACTTGTTTGCTATTACAAAAGCACATGCTTGAGCAATCTTAGAATTTAGCTCAGGAAAACTGTTGTAGCCAATCTGGATGAGGCTTACAATACTATCTTCAGAAAGCAGCGTAATTCTGGCCTTCTTAAAAGAAGATAAGAACATCCAGGTTTGCATCGTTATCATAGCAACGTAGCCATGTTCGAGAACAAGCTGGCGATTCCGCTCAATGAATGCAGCAAACAAATCAGATTTGGTATGCGGGAAATTGTCCTTAAGCCAGCCTCCTAGTAGCTTGTTCATCCCTTTGCTACCCATGTACGGTGGGTTAGCAATTACTACGTGGTATTTAGAGCTCAGGTAATCTGTCTGCTCTAAGGCCGTTAGTACCTTTCTGTGCGTTTTGTAAAGTAACAACTTTCCTTCAACATTCTTGCCTTTCAGCTTTTCAGCTATATCTTCTGTACCTCTTGTCATCGGACGAATTAAAGAACCAAAGTTATCTGCCTTTTCAAATTGTTTTATTGTTTCTAGGGATGATATCGTAAATAGATCTCTTTCAACAAAATCCATATACTCATCCAACTCCCCTTCCTCAAACCGAACATTCTCCAACACACAAATATTCGGCCCCACCCCCTTCCGAAAGAACCTTCTCTGCCGCTCCCTCGCCTTCATCGTCAGCGCAAACGCCGCCAGCGCCCCCGCCCGCTGATCAATCTCAATCCCATAGAGATTACAAGTCAGAATCTTCCCCGGAATCTCCTCCGGCGCATACCCCTCTTCCTCATAAATCGCATACAGCAGATCAAACGCATACGTCAGCATATGCCCCGACCCACAAGCCGGATCGCAAATCTTCAGCTCCTCCGGCGACCCCACCTGCAAAAAGTCCGTCTCCGCCTGCTCCGGCTCAATGTAATAGTCCATCTGCGCTTTCAGCCCACTCCCAGGCCGATTCAGCAGCCACAGCCGCCCCAGCGAATTCTCTACCAAATACCGTACAATCCAATGCGGCGTAAACAGCTGCGTCGCCGCCGGAATATTCTCCGGCGTAATCTTCTTGTTCTTCTTTAGCCCCGCAAACACCTCATCTTTTTTCTCTGAAATGTAAAACTGATACAGCCAGCCAATCACCTCCACATTCTCGCAATTATCTTCCGTCATCGCCGCCCGAGTCTGCGCCAGCACAGAACTCTGTGACAGCAAATCATCCGGCATCAACAGCTCCGTATAGTCATCAATCCGCTCAAACAAATACGGCATCACCCGGTGAAAATCATTGCAGGTCGCCACTATCAGCAGTCGATACGCTTCTACCTGCCCGTCCACGCTAGGCACCGACCCATCCAACAATCCTAAAATCTGTTGCTTTACTGGCGTAGGCACCTTTTCATCCACCTGCCCCAGCTTCGCCTCAGCCAAAATCTCCGGCTGTAGCTGCCCCGCCGCCGCCGACACCACCCCAACCCGCGTATACCGCTTTACATCCATATATCGCAGCGCACAAAACCGATTAAACCAGGTATACGCCACCTGATCTATCACCTGCGCCTCTCCTTTTTGCGCGATCTGCCCCTCTAGCTTTTCCACCACCGCCAAGCGCTCGCGCCGCGCCGCACTGCCCTCAGCTAGCACCACGCCCAGCTTCGTTTTTACCTGCGCCATCAGCTGCCGCCGCGCAGCTTGTGCAAACTTCTTGAGCGTTGCAGTATCCATTCCTTAGCCCTCCTCTGGTGATGCCATCTCTGACTCGATACGGCTTAGTCGCCTTACAGACTCCTCTCCATACAGCCGTTTCCACTGGCTGATATTGAGCACTAGGCAAACTGCAGCCGCATCCTGCGCCCAGCGCTGATGACGCAATGGGATCGAGCGATGCAGTTCTGCCTGCTTGGTCAACAGCACCGCATCGTCCAACGCAGTCATTGCCAGCAAAACAACATATTCAATCTTTTTCGTGTTCTTGCCTGCCAGCGCTCGAAAGAAATAACTATCGCGATACTTACCTGCCAAACTTCGGATTAATCTTCCAGACTTCAGCTTGTCTGCAAAAGCCTTGACGTTAGCGGCACCCGCCTCATCAGGGTCTTTGACTTCTATAAATCGGTAGCAGTGCGGATACTCCACGATAAAGTCGACTGCTTGTAGGCTGCTTGTTGTCTGCGCCCTACCATCGTCAAATTTGAAAGCGTTCAAAGCACCCGCAAACTCAAACTCTAGATCTCTTTCAACTAGCTTCACTAGACCGCACCTCCCAGGGCACGATCAATCTCACTGTCGTACAGCTCAGAATAGGTGGATGAAATCGCATTCTCCCTTACCGCCAAATACTCATACACCGTCTCCACTTGTAGCCTGCCGCTCTCCTCATCCCGATACATCGTATGAAATGCGATCTCATCCCCTTGTGCCTTATCCATCAGCAAATCAAACCACTTCAGCAGCACATAGTCATGCGTTGCGATCACGATCTGCTGGTCATGGCGAGAAAAATCTAACAGTGTCTCGACTAAAAACCGCATCAGCTTCGGATTCAAATTAGACTCTGGCTCATCCCAATACAGCGAACCGTTCACTCCCGGCTCAATCGATCCGGTTTCCAGCAAACGCGCCAGCACGCCCATCTTCCGAAAGCCCTCTGCAATCGAATTCGCCGAATACTCAGCGCCGCCAACGGCATTGAAGGTAACCTTACCGCCACCATGAAAAATAAACCGCCCGCCGCAAAACGCTTCTATCTGCTCCATTACCCGCGTTGCTACGGGGTGCCTATTCTCTCTGCGTAGCTTCGGTAGCTCTAGCAGCACATACATATCCTGATAGGTCTGATCAAAAGAGAGATTGTATCGTTCGTATAAACTGTTGAACCCTTCCATGAAAGAGATAATCTCTTTGGTCGGAATATATACCGGATTGGCGCGGTAGCCTTGGTGGTTGATGTCTGAAGGGAGAGCGATCGCATCCGAATCCCGCCCAAATCCCATCGTCACTCGCTCGCCCGACCCCATCACAGCCTGAATCTGAGCCGCTGCGCTAGCCCCAGAGCCATTCGCTTGCGGATTCGTATGCACCAGAGCCCCTAGCCGCCGATCTAAAGGGACAAACAGTCTTACAAAGCGATCGCTCAAAAACGCCCGCAGCTCATCATGCGTCGTCTTCGGTTTATCGCGCAGCACCCGCCCCCCGGATGCCACCGCATACGCCGCCTTCAGCAGCTTCGTCTTACCCGTGCCATTCTTGCCCACAAGAATATTGATCCGCTTCGAGAAGTCAATCTTCAAATGGTCGAACGCGCTGAAGTTGGTAAGTTCGAGCTGCGTAATCATATTTGAATCCTCTTCCCGCTGCGAATCTCAGATAGTAGCGCATCCCTCATCACAGCCAGATAGCGATCCACATCCGCCTCATCTGCCAACCATGCCTTATCAAAGCTCACCTTCACTGAACGAGAAGACACTACCCTGGGCACGGGTTCTACTACGACTGGATTCTCTCCTTCGTCCTCTCTGTAAGTGGAGTCGTTCGTCTGGTCCGTCGGTCGCTCCGGTACAGTGGGTGCTGGCGCTGCCTGTGTCCAGGTCAACATCTTAGTAAGCTGCTGGGAATACTGCCCCTCTCTAAACCGTCTGAGTCCGTCGTTGATCTGCGAAATTAGCTGCTGCTGAGATAGGTTCTCAACCTGCCGATCAAAAGGCTCGACCAGCTGGATCTGCCGCTCAGCAGGAAGGTTAGAAAACTCAGGCATATTACTCAGCTTAGCCCTCAACTCAGCGACTTCAGCCGTTGCCCGGTTCCGCTCCGCCTCAATCTTCTCAGTCACCGCCGCCTGCGTCGCCGTCAACAAGGTTTTAAGCTGCTGTATCTGCCCACCCTTAAAGCACTGCGCGTCTAGCAAAATGTTGTTTATTTGCTCTAGCGCGTCACCTTCTAGGTAAGCCGCATTGGGCTTTTGCACTTGTACAAACTGCTTGGCCTCGTCGTATATTGTCCTTTGAGCGCCGTTCATGAAGCGTTGAATAGGGGCGATCGCATCCTCCTTCATATCCAACAGCTCATCCGCCTGCCCCTTTAGCTCCGTGAGATACCACGTATAGGGCTTGCCCGAAATCTCCTGAAGCTGTTCAATTACAGGCGTCAGCGCATTCAAAAAAGGATACTGCCCGGACTGCACCACTAGCACAGACAGCTTCCGTTTTTGTTCTTTAAACGCTTCATTCGTCTCTTTCCCCAGCGCCTTGGCCTCACTCGCCGCCGGGGGCCGATCGAAAAAGTCCTCGTAAAAGTTCTTGAGCTGTCGAATCTGCCCAGGCGTAAACTCTACCTGCGGATCGAGCAGCAAGTTGCCATACTCACGAGAATTTTGGAGCGATCGCTTCAGCACATCTTCTTCTAGTAGCTGCCCATCCGAGCGCACCTCTACCTTCCCTCGCGCGCACAGCTTTGCCAGCATACACAGCGCCGCCCCTTGGCTCCAGCCATACGGCTTGCGGCCAAACTTTTCTACTAGAGACTTCACCGTCGTCCTGACAACACCTCTGCTATTGGCAGTAATAGTAGAGAGGACTTCCTGCTCGGGTTCTGAGAGTGCCAATGCATCATTGCCAAACAGACCCTCCTCAGAATGTGCCAAGAAGTTACCAATTTCTGCCTCTGTGTAGACATTGCCCCCCAGCATTCTTAGCTGTGGATACACCCGCTTAATCAGCTCATGAAATCCGCTGACAATTCGATTTTGCGCGTCCTCTCCACCGATATCACTCAGCTCATTCCCCGATACAAATAGCTTGGCCTTGCCCAGCAGTGTCTGCGTTAGCTTTTGCAGTTTTCGATACCGCTCCTGGTTTTGAAACCCCTTATCTGCCAGTATCCGCTGGGTAATATCCTGCTGGCTGGTCGTCGCCTTTTGCTGCTGATACTTCTGCGTCTTCTTGTACATCCGCAAATCTTCAATAAACCGGATGTTTGGCGGCATCACCACTAGCAGCTCATTGCGACCCATACTCTGCATCTTCAGCACCTGCTCATTCTCAGCCTGCTCATTAAAAGGCGTTGTCACATGAATCGATAGCTCGTGCTCACGCCCCTTTAGCTCATCATCTATTTTGCGAGAGTAGCTATAGTCTTGCTTGCTCTCACCATCGCGAATCTTGCGCTGCTTGATTACCCGATCAAAAATCAGTTCTTCTAGCTCTTTTGCGATCGCCTTATCTTCTATCTCAGTCGCCTTAATCTCTTCTTCTATATCTTTCTCTTCATCAGTCAAATACTCATACAGCTCACCATTCCGCTGAATATACGTTTGCTGTTCCAACAGATTCAGCGCCTCTTGCACCTCATCTCGCAGCGCCGACAGATCCTGCTCAAAGCTGTCGAACATCAGCACGCACAAATTCCGCACCGATCCCTTAAATTCCTTGACGTACTTCACCAAAAACAGCGTCTTCAGCAGCCGCACCGCAAAAGGATGCTCCAAGTTCCGCTCTGCCCGCAAAATTGAACTTTGAATACTCGATTTCAGCGTAGAGCGAATCCCCTCAAACATCAGGTCAAACGTCGCTAGCTGCCCGACAGGTTTTTCGCCAATACAAACAGCTACCTCTTGAAACACGCCCAGCATCGAGCGCTCACCTACCGAGCTGTGCTTCCCTTCAAACGCACTGTGCTGCGACAGCTGCTGAATTGCCGACTGAAACAGTTCAAACTGGTACGGAATAAACGGATACGACCGGACAAAATGCGCCTCGTCTTGGAAACTTCGGTAGGTCTGCGAGCCATCGGCAAACGCAAACTGCGTCTTAAAATTGTTCGACTCCTGCTGATACGTTCGCTCTAGCAGCGCTACTGCCTCATCCTTTTTCGCTAGCAGCCGCTTCTGAATCACCTCCGACACATCCTGGCTCGTCAGCTTCATCCGGTTGGCAAACCGCGCCTGAATCTTCGTAAAATCATTGCCCTGCTGACGGCTCATATCGCCAATCACTGTGGCCATGTCTTCTTGAGCTGTCACAATTACCCAGGCCCGCCCCTCACACTTGGTTGCCAGGCTCTCGGCAATCGTTTGCAGATTTGTCATCAGCTTCACATGCTCGGCAATATACTGACCCACCTCATCTACAAAGAAATTCAGCCGAAATCCCTTTGCCTGACTCTCTATATACGCCTTCACATCTTCCGCAAAATCCTCAATCGACACCCGGTACGTCTGCCGATACTGATCCAAAATTCCGTCTGCTGCTGAGGTAGGTTCGCCTGTCGCCTGAGCATAAGCCGCCGCAATATTCGATCTCTCCAGCAAAAACTGCTCTCTGCCAAACGTCCACTCGTGATTAGCGACGGCTTTATACGCTGCCTTGAAGCTGCCATATTGTCCTCGGCTCTCTAGATCTTGCTCAAACCGAGCGATGTAGCCCTGCTTGCCGTAGTAGCCGCGCATTTCGTTGAATACTTTCACGAACACCGACAGCAGCGCATCAAACTCCGTCTTGCTGATGATGTCCGCCTTCTGGTCGATATTGAACAAAATGCTCTTAGCCGGAATCGACACCGCCTTTTGCAGCCCGCCCCTTAGCATGGGGTTGCCCTCACACTTCGGCAAAAACCAATCCATCGCAGGCTGGCCATCAATCTCACGATTTTCTAGCAGCAGCGCCAGCATCTTCAGCAAGTGAGACTTGCCCGAGCCAAAAAAGCCCGATACCCAAACGCCATTCGCCCCGGTATAGCGGTTATATGCCTCCAAAAACGACTCCAGCCGCCGCTCTACTTCATTGGTCAGCACATATTCTTCTAGCTCTAGCCGCAGGCTCGCTTCATCGTCAGCTTTAATCACTCCTTCAATCGGGCGATCTACTGGCTTCTCAAAAATAGTGCTTAGCTGCATAGGCTCTCTTCAGTTGGGTGTTTGGGCTCAGATTTCGTAGTCGTAAATATTAAAGGCGCGGTAGTACTTGTCATCTTCTAAAAGCTTAAACAGATTTAGCGATGCACCCAATTCCGCTGACTGCTCATAGGCCCCTGGAAAGAATAAAACCGTGGGCTGCTCCTTAGCCGTACTCTGAAGATTATTGAGCACATTGTGAGAGCGGATGTATGGGAAAACCTCCCCAATTCCAGATAAAAAAAGCACATCGAACGTCGCATCCTCCATTTTTTGCGCGATCGCAGGCACAATATGCGCTTCCGGGTCTAAAACGCCCTGTAACAATTCTTTGAGTTCATCCTTGCTAACCGTCTGCTCCATTTCTAGTAGCTGATTCCATATGCCTCTTGCCTGCAAAAGCTCAATAGAAAGATCGTAGAGACTGATATCAAGGATCTCAACGCCCTGTTGACTCAAGCTTTTGATCAGTGCCTGCCGCGTACGATCCATCGCCACAGCGTCGATAGGATCAAAAGGACAAATGAAGAAAGGAACTTCATTCCCTAAACCCTGTTTATGGAGAAAACGATCGCTTGAAAGCACCGAAGTCAAATGCTGAAAGCGTTCCGTCATTGGGTCTGCCTGCTTTTTCCTAGCCATCAGGCTCCTACATAGCGGTCGGTTAAGCGCGATCTAGCCAAACGAACATCTACTGGAGATACCGGAAAAAATAGAATGTCGTCTTTACGTTGAGAGGCGATCACCTCTATCAGCCGAGCGCTCAACAGCGTCGGATTGATCACATTGTCAAAGGCCAAAAAGTCTGCCTCTTTGAGCATCTTAAACAGAATCTGACGTGCCTTCACCCGCGTAGCATTGGCGATTCGATCTAGCTCATCGTGCCAGTCGGCCTTGTGATTGAAAAAAATATCAAAATCCTCGTGCGCGATCACCCGCTGGAAGTTGAGATAGCGCTCTCGCAAAACATCCCTGGCAAACTCTGCGATAAATCGATACCGACGACACACCGCCAGCCACAGTATTTGCTTTTGCTCTTGTACCGTTCCCTGTACAAGCAGCTTCAATGCGCGATTTTCCATAGGAAGGGCTTCGCTAACGCACAGCGTTTTCAACCTCGACGTGATCTCTCGATAAACCCGCTTTTGCGTATTCACTGTCTTAAACTGCAGAAGATTATCAGCCAAGACAGCCTCTCGCACCGCTCGCCAGTCCTGAAGCTTCAGAAAAAGTTCAGCCACTGTTATAGACTCCTGGTGAAACAGGCTGCCTGTTGTAAACGACATGCTGTATTTTTCACTGGCCATTTTCATACCGATTAATCGTGACGTACGCTGCATCCCTCTCATAAGATTCCGGCTAACTTCGAGCCAGCATCAGCACAGCCAAAAACGGACAACCATAAGAGCTGCACAGATTCTAGCGGCTTATGCCCAAAGCTAGACGGCGCAGCTCAAATTATTGCACTCACACCAAACTGCCCACTCAAGCAGTCGCGACACAGAATGCTTACAAAAGTAAGAAGCTCCGTTGAGAGAGCTGCATAACCTAGAAAGTAAATAATACAAGCCGTTTCTTTTATGCATTGTAAAATCCGCCTCAAATGCAAAAGCCGCTGATAAAAAGGGAATATAACGATTAAAAAGAGCGGACTAGACTAAAAAGATCGCCGCATTCAAACCAAAGACACACTAAATATCAAAAGTAAATGCCATGTATTATTGATAAATGCGTTTACAGCAGTTAGAAATAGGTATGGCCCAAAAGGAGAGCCGCTCAAATATGAACAGCCAGTCTATTTTTAATGAAGTAAAAGTCTGCTTTCAGGATGTTTTGTCTGAGAACGCCGCTATTGAACTCTCTTTGCAGATACTGCTCTGGGTAAAAAAGACGGACGTACTCCCTGAGAAGCTAAGAGTCGACTACGCCCGACCAAAGCTAGACAGCCGTTTTGTCGTAGAGCAGCTTACAGAAGCCATGGCTCACTTAAGTGAAGCAAAACGCGTAGGCGATAGCGATGTGCTCTTTTTCCCAGCGCCTATCCGCTATCAGTCTGTCCCTACCGATAGAGTGCAAAAATCAATTGCGATCGCGCAGTCGGCTTTGCAGGCTAGCCAGCTTCATAGCTTCAGGCTCTCTCTAAGCGAGTATCAGTCTGCGGCGATTCCCACGACTGCCGACTTGCTTCCAAGCGAACTCGCGCAGCTAGCTACAGGTCTTGCCGATATATCTCCTGGTACCGACGTCGGCTGCTTTTATGACTATGCCGGCTCATTCGCACAGCTCGCTACTGCCGCAGGTGGCAACGCCCATCTCGAAACGCCTCACCAAAGCAACATTCCCTGGCTCATCCGAGAGCTGGCTGGAGTTAACTTCAGCATAGGCTTTGTCAATCCGCTCGCTCGCAACGCGCTTAGCACTTCTCAAAAACAGCGAAAATTCGATAAAGCCATTGCTCCTTTGCCTGTCGGCAAAGTCCGCGATAAGAAAACGATTGATGGCAAGTGGCTGAGTCTGCTGTCTCGTGAAACTAGCTCAAAATCGCTGTTGGCCGCTGTCTATGCCCTGTCTCAAACCCGCGAAAAATTAGTACTCATTGTCCCGAGCAGCCTGCTATCCGCTCGCGGCAGCGAGCAAAAACAGCGGCAGACTTGGCTGAAAAACAAGCAAGTTCAAACCGTCATTGAGCTTGCTAGCGGACTTCTCCCACGTTCTAATGCACAAATTTCTATTTTGGTGCTGACGGCTAAAGGCACTGCCGACCACGTGCGTTTTGTCGACGCGACAACAAAGCGATTCGTTACTAGAGATAAGCGTCAGCAGGCCAGGCTAACCAACGTAGATCAGCTGTTGGCGATCGCGCGAAGCCCGCTCAGCGAAGATCCGCAGATTAGCAATGTGCCAGTTCAGCAGGTTCTTGAACAAGACAGTCAGCTGACAGTTGATCGCTTCGTGCTATCACCCTTGCTGAAAAAGGCATATAGTCAATTAGAGCAGGTTTCTCCTGGCTATCAAAAAGTTACGTTAGGTAGCTGTGTCAGCTTTATTCGGCAGTCTGCGCCTTTGACGAAAACTGAAGGGAGCGCGACGGCAGACGCCAAAGAGGTAAGACTCTCTGACTTCCCTGAGTTTGGCTACCTCACGATCCCGAATGCGACGCTTCAGATTAATGGCCAGCTCGTAGACTCAGCCATGATGCGTGAGTGTTGCCTGCACCCTTACGACATCATCATGTCAATTCGAGGAACGACTGGGAAAGTTGCGATCGCCTCACCCCATATCCCCTCTCCAGGGCTAGCAGGGTGGCTAGTGAATAAATCCTGTCTCATCTTACGGGCTAACCAGAGCATCATCGACCCGATTTACTTATTCATGTATCTAAGATCAGGTATTGGCCAAGCACTGTTAGGTCAAATTGTATCTGGCTCTACTACACCGCTCATACAGCTTCAATCGCTCAAAAACTTACCCGTAGCGTTACCGCCCCTAGGAAGTCCGCAGTCACTCAAAGCAACCAAAATCTTTGAGCGACAGGTACAGCTACAAGAAGAAATCGACTTTTTATCGCAAGAACAATCTCGCCTTAGTAAACACTATTGGGGCCTCGATGAACCCATGTAATACCAGCTCAATCCATTCCTGTTAGGAACAAATCATACCCGCAAGCAATATAACTACAAAAGGGAATTTTTATGATGATAAAGATCAACGAATACAAGACTCACCTTGCTTTAGCGACCGCAACCGCTTTATTGACAACTGGTTTCGCAGTTCGTGGCTCTCTTACTTTTCAGCCTGGCAGTGAGCTAATGAGCATAGAAAAAGCAGACATCACCGAGGTGAGTCTAGAACATCTGTCTTCGTCGCTCTCAAGCTCATACGACAGAATACAAGTAGGAATGGCCCTAGTAGAAGTACAGGCGCTGTTAGTTCATCCGGGAACCGAAATTAGCAGCTCGCAAAATACAGCGACCTATCGCTGGATGGATGCAGCCCACAGCACCCAGATAACGGGAACATTTGAGCAGGGTCATCTTATAGAAAAGTCTCGCGGTAAGTTGTAGCAGCGATCGCACTGTCTTGCTAGATGTTCATGCGCCCAAGGCAGAAGACGCACAAGCAGACATTGCCCCCTTTGCCGAACTGATCAAAAGCCCAGAGCACATCCACACCTATCGCCTCAGTCCGCTAAGCATTTGGAATGCGCGTGCGGCTGGAATGCCGGTTGCCGAGATGGTGACGGCTTTGCAGGCGAATGCCAAATACCCCATGCCGGAGTCGGTGGCGCAAGAGATAGCGGCCTTGGGCGATCGCTACGGCCTTACCACTCTCAAATCGTCTAAAACAAAGGATTCAACGTCACTCTCTGAATTGGTGTTGCAGGTGGCAGACAAACCTTTAGCCGAACTGTTGCAACGTCACGAGCAGGTAGGGCCGCTATTGGGCGATCGATTATCGCCAACAACTTTTGCCATCGAATTGGGCGATCGCGGCTTACTCAAGCAAGCCTTACTGGTCGCAGGCTATCCAGCAGAAGATCTTGCAGGCTATCTCACCGGGGACGACCTAACACTATCTCTGAGATCCAAAACAGTTGCTGGAGATCCTTTCCACCTGCGTTCTTATCAGAAAACGGCGGCTGAGTTGTTCTATCAATCTGGAAAAGCCAAGGGTGGCAGCGGTGTGATTGTGCTGCCCTGTGGTGCTGGTAAAACCATGGTTGGTATGGCGGCAATGGCAGAGATTCAACAGAAGACACTCATTCTCACCAGCAGCCTGACTTCCGTACGCCAATGGCAGCAAGAACTGTTGGACAAAACTACCCTCAAAGAAGAACAGATCGCTGAATACAGCGGCCAGCACAAGGCTACTGGCTCGGTAACCCTAGCCACCTACCAAATTCTCACCTATCGCGCTAGTCAAGACGACGACTTTCTCCATCTAGGACTGTTCGATCAGCAAGCCTGGGGACTGATTATCTACGACGAGGTTCATCTGTTGCCTGCCCCTGTCTTTCGCATTACCGCACAGCTCCAGGCCCGTCGCCGCCTCGGGCTGACTGCCACGCTCATCCGCGAAGATGGTCGCGAAGGCGATGTGTTTACGCTCATTGGCCCAAAGCGGTACGACGTGCCCTGGCGGGAATTGGAAGGTCAAGGCTTTATTGCAGCTGCCGACTGCACCGAAATTCGAGTGGCGCAGACTGAAGATAGACAGATGGAATATGCCACAGCAGCGCGGCGCTATCAGTTTCGGATTGCGGCGGAGAATCCTTTAAAGCTGGAAGTTGTTCAAGCTTTGCTCAAAAAAGAGAAAGGTCACCGGGTGTTGATTATTGGAGAATATTTGGATCAGTTGAATGCGATCGCCCAGCAAGTCGATTTACCCCTCATCACTGTCAAAATCAGCCAGAAAAAGCGAGATCAGCTTTATGCTGATTTTCGCAGCGGCAAAGTGTCAGGGCTGATCCTCTCACGGGTGGGCAACTTCGCTCTAGATTTGCCTGATGCCGACGTGCTCATTCAAGTCTCTGGGAAATATGGCTCTCGTCAAGAAGAAGCTCAGTGCTTGGGTCGGATTCTTCGACCTAAGAAAGACGGCCATAGTGCTCAGTTCTACACGCTGGTTTCCTTGCGAACGTGCGAGGAAGAGTTTGCACAGCATCGCCAGCTCTTTTTGACAGAACAAGGCTATCGCTATCACATCCAGCAGTGGGATGACTGATGTCTGGAGGGATATTCCGCAGGCGTAGCCTTGCGATCGCAGCCAAGGTTTCGGGCTTACCAGGCTATGATCATCTACATTCAATCAGGAAATTTCTCCCTAATTAGCTGGTAGCTAATGATGCGTATTCGAGTAGCAACAAGTCTAGATACTGAAGATGTTCGCAAGGTTCATTTCTCTGCCTTCTCTGAAGGCGAAAGGCAAAAGGTCTCGACGCTCGCAGCAAATCTTCTGGACGAAAAAGCGCATCCCGATACTCTCTCCTTGATTGCGGAAGCCGACGGCGCAGTCGTTGGCCATATAGCTTTTAGCCCTGTGACTATTGATAGCAAGCGTGATAATAAGCGCTGGACTGGCTATATTCTTGCACCGCTGGGCGTTAAGCCTGAGTATCAAAAGCGCCAGATTGGTTCAAAACTAATCGAAAGCGGCATAGAGCGGCTATCAAAAAGAGGCGTAGATATTGTCTTTGTTTACGGTGATCCAAAATATTATGGTAGGTTCGGATTCAACCCCGATGCGGCATCAAGCTATGCTCCACCTTACGAACTTCAGTATCCTTTTGGATGGCAGGCAATTGCTCTTAATCAGGACGCTCTGACAGGCCCGGACACAAAAATATCATGTGTCGCTCCGCTGAACGAGCCAGAGCTATGGTAGCAGCGCTGCTGGGAGGTCATTTTGGCCAACCGCTAACTTAGATTTTTGCTGAATGACTCTGAAAGTGTGCAAGGATCTAAGCGCCGCTACGCCCTACGACTATGGCCCGAGATCGCGAACCTTTTATCAGCTTGGCGCTGTATCACCTGTTCAAGTGGTCGGTAGTAAGTCCGGTGCTGCACGGCTATTTGCGCGGGCGAATCTATGGGGCCAAAAAGGTGCCTAGGCGAGGGCCGCTGATTGTGGTGGCTAATCATGCGAGCAACTTTGACCCGCCGCTATTATCTAACTGTGTGGGACGACCAGTGTCTTTTATGGCGAAGGAATCGCTATTTCAGGTGCCCGTGCTAGCGCCAGCGATTCGAGCGTACGGGGCGTATCCGGTCAAGCGTGGCTCTGCCGATCGCAGCGCTATTCGAGAAGCCTTGCGGCAGCTAGAAAATGGCTGGGCAGTGGGGATTTTTTTGCAGGGGGTGCGGACCCCGGACGGACGAATCCCAGAGCCCAAGCTGGGGGCGGCGCTGATTGCGGCAAAGGTGCAGGTGCCGCTGCTGCCTGTGAGCCTGTGGGGGACGGAGAAGATTTTGCAAAAGGGGTCGGCGCTGCCTCGACCCGCGTCGGTGACGGTGCGAATTGGGGAGGCGATCGCACCGCCGCTAACCAAAGACAAAGCCGAACTACAGGCGATTACCCAGCGCTGCGTAGACGAAATCCATGCGCTACACGAGCTAGGTAGATAGCCCTAGCCAGAGCTTGGTAGCCGTCAAAGAACAAACTAATCAGGTGACGAGCTCGCGATCACGGTAAAATGCGAGGAACCTGTGCGTATGTGTATGCACATAATGTAGTGATATCTAGCCGTCAACCAGCCTCTATGTCAAAAGAGTTAGGAGCAAAAGATTTGCAGACAGAGCTCGCAGAAACGATGGGGCCCGTGTCGTGGGAACTGCTAAAGCCGCATGTCCAGCGCGATGCCGTGATTGTGGTGAATTCGCAGCTCGATTTGGTTGAGGTTGGGGCTGCGATCGCCGCTAATCAAACCCAGATCGTCGAGCGCTGGATCAATGAACAGCTCATTCAAAAACCCACCGCCGACCAGCTTGTCATTTGGAATAGTGAAAACAAAAGCTTCACCTCTTTGATCGTGCAGCCCTACGTTTTGATCAAAGCCCCGTCGGTAGCTGCTGACTCTAATTTCTTTGATTCACCGTCTGCCCCGTCGTCTGATTAATCGCTGCCTATGGAAGATCATCCGCTATGGAAACACCTGACAACATCCTCGCTGTTGCGATATTTGTTGTTGTTTGTCTGTGGATGGGCGGCGGTAGAACTTTTAGAATATTTTGAAACAGTTGTCGTTATCTTTACGGCTTCGGCGATCTTGGCTTTCTTGCTGAGCCATCCGGTGCACTGGCTGCGGCGATTTTTACCGCACGGCGTGGCTGTTTCAATTGTTTTTGTGATTGCCTTAACCGTAATTGGTGGACTCGCTACAACAATTACGCTCGTTCTACTCTCTCAGAGCCAGCCACTGATTGACAATCTCTCCGATTTTCTAACGACCTTGACACCTCAACTCGAAGCCTTAGAACAATTGTTTCAGCGGTGGAATCTGCCCGTTGACCTGCAATCTTTAGGTGCTCAGTTCCGCGACCAGGCGATCGGACTGCTCGGTTTGGGTGTAAATCTGTTGCAAGGTTTGGTAAATAATTTTTTGCATTCGGTTTTAGTGGCCGTAGTGACTTTGTTTATGCTGCTCGATGGTGCCCGGCTGTGGCATTTCTTGATCAAAAGGCTATCGCTAGAGCAGCAGATGCGAGTTACCGAGACTGTACAAGATAGCTTCTTAGGCTTTTTTTGGGGACGCCTGCTGCTCTCTATCTTCTTTGGCGTGTCGACGTTTGTTGTTTTTCTACTGCTTGGTGTGCCATACGCGCCCACGTTGGCCGTTATTGCTGGACTGTTCGATCTGATCCCCGGCATCGGTGCGACGCTAGGTGTCAGTTTGATCTCACTGTTTTTACTGTCACAAAGTCTTGTATTAGCCGTGCAGTCGGTTGTGATTTGCGTAGTGCTTCAGCAAGTAGAAGAGAATCTGCTGCTGCCACGCATTATGAAAGATTCTTTGAACATCAATCCGGTGGTGATGTTTTTTGCTCTAATTGTTGGCGCTCGGATTGCGGGCTTCTTGGGTATTTTCTTATCTATTCCAATTGCTAGCACCATTATCAACCTGTTAGAGATTGATGAAATGAAAGGCAGTGCGGCGCTCTCTAGTTCTGACTCTGCAGCCAAATCTGACGCCACTCACCGATAGCTGGCTCTTGTGATGTCAAGTGGGGTTGTTTGGCGATATCGCCCGAAGCTCTTAAGTCTTACAAAAAAACAGCACAAGTAGCCACATCAGCCTTTATCCTACAGATCCTCGGCTGAATACTCCTCAAGCGGCAAAAAGCGGCAGTGCTTATGAACCCCTCTCGCCAAGTTCTGATCTACGATACAACGCTGAGAGATGGCATCCAGCGTCACGGCATTTCCTGCACCTTCGAGGACAAGATCAAAATTCTCAACCGTATAGCTCAGCTTGGTGTTCCTTTCATCGAAGGCGGCTGGCCTGGAGCCAATGCGGTCGATACTCAGCTTTTTGACTACTTGAAGAAGCATCCATTACCCAATACGCAGATTGTGGCCTTTGGCTCGACTAGGCGATCGCACCAAAAGCCCTCAGAAGACCCCACGCTGCAAAACTTGTTAAACGCTGGCACCCAGTGGCTGACAATCTTTGGCAAATCTTGGGATCTCCACGTGACCGACGCGCTCAAAGTCAGCCTTGATGAAAATCTAGCGATGATTCAAGACTCGATTGAATTCTTGCGAGCAAACGGACGCCGAGTCATCTACGACGCTGAGCATTGGTTTGACGGCTATCTAGCAAATCCTGACTATGCCCTCAAAACGCTAGAAGCTGCTGTACTAGGTGGCGCTGACTGGCTGGTTCTTTGCGATACTAACGGTGGCACTTTGCCCAAAACGGTCGAAACCATTGTGCGCGATGTCCAAACCTGGCTAGCTACCCACCACGCCGATCTGACCCATCTGCCCCAAGTTGGCATCCACACTCACAACGATAGCGGCAGCGCCGTCACCAGCTCGCTGTTTGCGGTGGATGCTGGGGCCAGAATGGTTCACGGCACGATCAACGGCTACGGCGAACGCTGTGGCAACGCCGACCTATGCAGTGTCATTCCCAACCTACAGCTCAAGCTGGACTACGACTGTCTGCCTGCTGAGCAGTTGAAAACTTTGGCTGAGACCAGTCGATTTGTCAGTGAAATCGTCAATCTCGCGGCAGACGACCACGCGCCCTATGTTGGCCGTTCCGCCTTCGCCCACAAAGGCGGAATTCATATCAGCGCCGTCGAGCGCAATCCCAAAACCTACGAGCATATTGAGCCGAGCGCTGTTGGCAACGCGCGCCATATTGTTGTTTCTAGTTCATCCGGGGCCAGTACCGTTCTCTCCAAAGCCAGAAGCTACGGTATTGATCTCAAAAAAGACGATCCGACTACTCGCAAAATCATTGACCGGGTCAAAGAACTAGAGGGCAAAGGCTATCAGTTTGAAGCGGCTGAAGCCAGCTTTGAGCTGCTGATGCGTACAGAGCTAAGTCTGCATCAGCCGATGTTTCAGCTACGCGGTTTTGAAGTCAATTACAACGTGATTCAATCAGACGTGCAGTGCAATATTGGGGCTCGCGCCATGATCAAAGCGTCGGTAAAAGGCCAAGAAGTGCTAGAGGTCGCTGAATGCATGGGGCCGGTCTCGGCGCTAGATAAAGCGTTGCATAAAGCGCTCGAAAGGTTTTTCCCGGCGGTAGAAAGCTTTTATCTAACTGACTATAAGGTTCGTATCCTCAACAGCGAAGCAGGTACGGCGGCAAAAGTCCGGGTGCTCGTAGAATCTAGCGACGGCAGACAAAGGTGGTCCACGATAGGGGTGTCGGTCAATATCTTAGAGGCGTCTTATCAGGCGGTAGCCGCTGGCATTGAGTACGGCTTGTACCGGGCGGCGATCGCACAGCAGCAAACTCAAGCACTGAATATAAGTTCGATATCTTCCTGACAAAGAAAAAGTCGAGGCTGAAGTGTGCAAGGGACGGTTTTAACAATGCTTCGAGCCAAGTCGGACATTCAGCTCAAAATGCTAAGTGCAAGTGTCTAGATCTGCTCAGCCCTGCTGAAAGATTTGATTGACCGTCATGGAAAAAGTTGGAAAAGTGTTGGAGAGAACGGTTTCGTTCCTGCGGTACTGGGTTAGCTCGTATTCACCTTCTATGAGCGTGCAAACGGTAAAGGTGGGTTGCTTGGGTGAGCCAATATAGCGCCGACCGCCAATCCCTAAATAGTCAGCGATCCAGTATTCTTGAATGCCCAAAGCTTCGTAGTCGGCAAGTTTGAATAGGTAGTCGTCGCGCCAGTTAGTCGATACTACTTCTACAGCGAGCTTGATAGATTGCCCAGATGTAATGATCGATCCTTTTTCCCAGCGGGGTTCATGGGCGATCGCATCTTCATCTAGCACAATAATGTCTGGTTCGTAGCCAGTATCGTTTGAGACTTTGACGATGCATTCTTTCGGAATAAAGTAAGGCTGCTGCGCCTGCCGAATGAGCGCACCTAGCTCGTAGGCCAAATCACCCGCTAGACGAGAGTGTTTTCCTTTCGGCTTTGGCATTTTGATAACGACTCCCCGTCTCAATTCGTAGCGATTTTCAGAATTCTCTGGATACCAATCCACAAATTCGTCAAACGACGTAGGTTTTTTATCGACTACAGAAATCATGATTGCCTGGGGTTCCTGTGGGCTTGAGTGAGGTTATTTTAGAGCTTTTAGTCTGCGCTCGGCGGTGCGGACGAAGTGCTGGTTTTTTCTGTACTGGAAGGGAACGAACCCTTTGACTTTGATAATCAGGGTTTCTAGGGTCTCGCGGGCGGCGGCAGTATCTTCTTGCCTGGCTTGAATTTCGGCCAGCATTAGGTAGGCTTCTGGGCTGCTCCAGCTTTTGACATGGGTCTGTAGGTGCGTTAGGGCAGCGTCTGTGTCCTGCATTTGATACAGCGTCATTCCATAGGCCAAAGAGGCTTCGCCGTAAGAAAACTCGGGATCTACTGCTAATAGACGCGCTAGGTAGTCTTTGGCGGCTGAATAGTCTTTGAGTTCTCCAGCGGCTTGGGCTGCACCCCAGAGCGCTTTCGCATTTTTAGGCGCTTGTTCTAGGGCTTGCTGATAGGCTTCTAGGGCTTTTTCTGTTTGCTTTTGGTCGAACAGAAGATTGCCCAGGGTGATGAACTGCGTGGGCTTGCCAATGTTTTTGGCATCGGCTTCAGCCTGCCAGAGGCGATCGCGATCCTGCCGACTGACAAAGCCAAAAGATCCCCCCACTTTACTAACAAACTCAGGATGGGCGGGCAGCCACTGCGTGACAAAATACATCACTGCTCCGATCACGTTCAAGAAGATCAGCAGCCAAATCCATTGCTGTCCCTGTCTGCCTGACCGGATGCACTCATACAGCATCCATAGCCAAAAAGCACTGCCCAATAGCCAAAGCAGGCTGAATGAACCAAAAAAGACAGACGGCATTCCCAAGAACTCCTACAAATCAGCTAGCCTAGTCTAACTTTCCCTAGACTGAACTTCCTAGCCAAGCGCTTTAGCAGTCTCTCGTTCAGCTTTCAATTCGCGCAGGCGATCGCTTTCTTAAGACCAGCAGTCACACCCACAAAAAAGAGGGCGGATGCCCCCTTTTTATCTCTGCTTACCTCTGGTAGATGCTCAGTCTTACTAGTCTAGGTAACCCATCAGCGTGCCAGGGTCTTCATCAATGTCGTTGCTGGCGATTGGGCGATGACCCGGCAGCGAGTCGATGTCAGAAACAACTAGTGTACTCACCGCAACCGGGCGATGACCTGGCAAAGTCTCAGTGGTGGCAATCTCAAAGGAGTTAGACATCACGGGGCGACGACCAGCGGAAGAAAGAGAATCGACGACTTCTACTTCGCTCAGCGCAATCGGACGATGGTTCGGCAGGCTATCAGATTCGACAATGCGCGTATGATCAGATAGTTCCATGATGCCGCTATTGGATGCTTTGACCAAGCCGCCCTTACCTTCTGTATCGGCCTTAGCCTCTGAAGCAGCGGTAGCTTTTTTGCGAGTACGGCTGCTGGCGTTGGTGCTTTTGCTGTTACCGTTCTCTTCTGTGGTGCTCATAGGGGGTGACCTTGCTTATTATCGGGAAAAAACTTGCCGAGCCCTGCGGCTTTTGACCAGCCATTTGGACGGCCTTTTAGACCTACTGACCGGGCTGATAAAGTCAAATAACTATAAGGTGTTATTTTCCAAGCTTAAGAAAATATTATAGGTGAAAATCAGGCCGATTCAGTTTACGAAAGGTAATAACGCTGATAAAAAGAGCTGCTGCGTGTGTGCAGCTATACATTGTCAGCGCTATAATAATTATCCACCTGGGGCTGAAACGGTTTCGACGTTTTAACGAAAGTCGCAGCGTGATACAGGTCAAGAGTGAGTCTACTCTTGTAAATCAAGGCTCAAACTTAAAGATACATGCAAACAACATCGTACCTTTTGCTCGTAAGCGCGCTCTTGTAGCTGCCGCCTAACAACCTCTTACAGGTTCGAGCGTCTGAACTGTGACCCCGTTAAGCAGTAAAGACTAAACCCCCAACGGGCGCTCTGGCAAACTTTCTTCGGTGGGTGCGTCAGCTAAGACTTTCATCGAAGCATCCTGTTTCCGGGACAATGGAAAACTCCCGCCTTGAGGGTTAGAAAGGCTATACCTGTGAATGAGCGATGCGTGATTACTTAGAGCGGACACGGGTTCGACTCCCGTCAGCTCCATTAAGCTCCTATTGAAAAAGGCTTAGCCGTCACTGGCTGAGCCTTTTTTGTTGAATTTTTAGCTGAGTTTCTTGTGAATTAGGATGCGTGTGTCAGGCTCTCGTCTTCAACACTAGCCAAGCGTACTAATCGCGAGGGTGGCAAGGATGGCACTAATTACATAGAAGACGCCGACGACCTGAAGCTCTGACCAGCCGGATAGCTCAAAGTGATGGTGCAAAGGTGCCATTCTAAATAGGCGCTTGCCTTTTCCATCGGGGCCTTTGGTAGCTTTGTAGTAGCCAACCTGTAGAAGCACGGAAAGGGTCTCGGCAACGAACAGAAGCGTCACAATCAGCAGGCCAAACAGGTTGTGACTGAGGATGCCGACAGCAGCTAGGGCACCGCCCAAAGCCAAAGACCCCGTATCGCCCATGAATACGTTGGCTGGATTCCGGTTGTGAGCAAGAAAGCCCAAACAAGAACCACTCAGCGCGGCGCAAAAGACTGTCAGATCAGGATGCGTCGGGGCGACAAGAGCGCCTAGGCCCAAAAGAGCGATCGCACCCGCGCCAGCCATCAGACCATCTACACCATCGGTCAGATTGGTCGCATTGCTTTCCGCCACCAAGACAAAACCAGCCAGTGGCCAAAAAAGCAGTCCTAAGGGAACGGTTAACCCCAAAGGAAGTGCGACAGTGGTGATCTGGGCGGATTGGGTCGTGAATGCCCAAAGGCAAAATGCGATCGCAACCCCGATTTGCAGAATAAGCTTCGCCTTTGGAGAAATACCTTTGTTAGAGCGCTTTTGCATCACCTGCCAGTCATCGACCCAGCCGATTAGGCCGTAGGCCAGCGTTACTAGGCTAACGGCTACAGTCAAAGGCGAAAATCCAGTCCATACCAGTGCCACCAAAACAGCGACCGGGATAAAAAAGATACCGCCCATGGTAGGCGTGCCTGCCTTTTTTAAATGAGCGCTCGGCCCATCCTCTCTAATAAACTGCGCCGCTTTTAGCCGTTTCAAAATGGGCAGAGCGATCCCTCCAGCTAGGGCCGAGAGTATTGTCCCCGTTACCAAAGGCCCCGTTAGTTGAGCTTGCCCAGCGTCTATTCCAGCTATTCGCCCCGCTGCTAGGTCTAACCCAACCGCTGCAACCAAAAGACACGCCGCTAACAGAATCGAAAGCTTTACCCCAGATAACCCTACAGACTTCGACGAAAACCTTGCATCCACAACACTATCCCTTCACTTACCACACACCTTTCCCAGTTCCTACCAAAATTCGACGCTCTGTTGGTGACGTTGCGCTCTGCCTTATCACCAACACGATAGATCGTTGCTATTTCAGTTTTTGCTCGACTTCTTGTTCAGCTTCCTAAGCTGCTCAAGCTGCTCAAAGGTGAGTTGAGAGCGCTCACCTTCGTATCGTTACTCCGTATCATTACGTTGTGTAAAGACCTGTAGCCTACACCAATCCAATGCACAGCCCCGATGGAGCTACACACCCTCAAGCGGAATAGACAAGAGACACTTGACAATCTACAGCGATTAGCTCGGCTCGTCCGTTAGAAACCTAGTGTGGTAAACACGCAAAAATCAGACCATTACACAAAAAAGTCAGACTATTGCACTAAAAACCACCCTCTTTTCCCAGGCCACACGCTCTTTTTCTAAACCTTCCTTTTTCTAAACCTTCCTTTTTCTAAACCCTCTTAGTTTCAATTCAAAGAGTTTCCATTCAAAGAGTTTTCATTCAAAGACGGCTCGATTCAAGCGCTATATGAGCGAAAGACTAGTCGTCATCTAGTGACATTTCATCCTCGTCGTCATCGATGTCATCGTCGTCATCGTCTTTGTCCTCATTACCCATAAGATCCGCTAGCTCTTCGGGCTCAGGCTCGTCGCCTATGCTGTCAACTGGCTCACGCGGGATTAGACGCCCGGTTCCTTCCAACCAATTTAGAATGGAGGAATCTCTTTGAAGTGGGATCACTTCAGCGGTGTCTTTACGAGGGATCTGACGAACGGACGGATTGTAATTGCTCATTAAGCGGCGTCAACTAAAACGGACTAGTACATAAATAAGGGGGTCGCCTATAGCAGCTCAGCTACTGACTTTTCAAAGGCCGAGTGCGGTCAATCGAAAAGGTAAAAGCTGACTGTATGGAGACGCTTAATTACTTTACCACCGCATTAATTACATCTAATGGTGAATAGTGTCAATCACTGAAGTATATTTCTTCGTATAGCAAAGCGCGGATGCATACTCTTCGAGAAGGCAGAGCCTACGCACTTTGCTATGGCACTTTGCGCTGTATGACAAGGGCTGTAGCCTTTCGAGGTGTAGTCAGCAAAGTGCGGAAAACTATAGATGCCGGCTAATGATATAGATCAGACAAAATAGGTCAGACAAACCCATGCTGAACAAAACTGATTTGAAAAATGCGATCGCAAAAACCAACCGAGGCATTTTGGCAAACGCTAATGACCGCCAGGTAATTGCCAGCATTATCGCCCGCGTAGAAGACCTCAATCCAACGCCCAATCCCCTTTCAGCCCCCGATCTGCTAGCCGGTGACTGGCGATTGCTCTACACCACTAGCCAAGAGCTGCTAGGCATCGATCGCATTCCCTTTGCCGATCTAGGTAATATCTACCAGTGCGTTCGGCCAGAGGTCTCGCGGATCTACAACATTGCCGAAGTCAACAGCTTGCCTTTTTGCGAAGGACTGGTTTCAGTCGTTGCCGATTTTGCCCCAGCGCCAGCAGAAGAGTCTATTCTAGATACCGCCTCTGCTGACTCTGCCGCCGAGGTGGCCGTAGCCACTAATGTCAAAACCGATGTCAAAACCGATATCGAGACGCTGTCTCAGCGCCGTGTCAATGTCAAATTCAATCGGGCCATTTTTGGATTGCAGCGAACACTGGGTTATCAATCGCCTGCTCAATACATCGATCAGATTCAATCCACGGAAAAATTTAGCTTCCTGAAGGGCATAGATTTCGCGATTAACGCAGACAGGCAGCAGGGCTGGTTAGAAATCACCTATCTAGACAAAGATATGCGGATTGGGCGAGGCAACCAAGGCAGTCTGTTCGTACTCACTAAGGACGCCTAGACGCTACCTTTATGCTTCCTCTTTCTCAAAGCCATCTGACGCTGTTTGAAAGCTGCCCGAGAAAATATCAGCATGTCTTCTTCGACGCGCTTGCTGCGCCTTCTACCTACGAGCAGCAAGCGCAAACTCAGTGGGGTAGCCAGTTTCACTTACTGATGCAGCAAAAGGCGCTGAATCTTCCTATTCAAGCCGTTTCTCAAGCAGATACTCAAATGGCGGCTAGCTTAGAGGCTCTAGTCAAAGCAGCGCCCGAGGTCTTTGACCCTCTATCAGCAGCGCAATCGCCCAGTGAGTTTAGCCAGAGCGAACACCGTCGTACGCTCGCGTTCAACAACTATTTGCTGACGGTGGTTTATGACCTGGTCGTGTTTTCTGGCCAGTCAGAAGACCAGCTAAAAGGACATATTTTTGACTGGAAAACGCACCAGAAGCCGCTGCCAAAGGCCCGACTAGAGGCAGACTGGCAAACGAGACTGTATCAATTCGTACTGTGTGAAACGAGTGACCTGTCCCCCGATCAGATCTCTATGACCTATTGGTTTGTTCGACCCAGTCAGTCTGAGCCTGTTGCCACGTCTATTTCGGCAGGGGCCGTGCCCACAGCGCCCGCACTCACACAGCCAAGCTCCTATCAATTTGACTATGACCTCGTACAGCACGATCAAACGCGCCAAGATCTGCTGCTGCTGACCGATCGGCTGACAGAAATGCGGCTGACAGAAAACTTTTTGAAAGTAGATATTGCTAAAGGGTTGTGCGATCGCTGCCCTTTTGCGCTGAGGTGCGATCGCCTGCCGCTTGCGGCTGCCACCCAAGCCCAAACCACCCAACAGCTCCTCCATACGGCCAGTCAACTTACCGCCGAGAGCGTGACAGAAGTTCCCCTGTAGAGTGTCGTATATAGCAAAACCGTATACACTCGCAGAGGTTCACTTAAGGCGCTATGCTTGATGATCTGGCAGTATCCCGATAATGGAAGCACCCTTCGAAATCACGCTGCAAATCGTTTTGACCGTCCTAGCAGGCATTGCTGCTCAGGTCATTGCAGCCTACTTAAAGGTTCCTAGCATCATCTTGCTGCTGATCTTCGGGATCGCATTGGGAACCGATGGTCTGAGCTGGATTGCGCCGCAGACGCTAGGCGTGGGCCTAGAAGTCATTGTCTCCCTGTGCGTGGCGCTGATTCTTTTTGAAGGTGGGCTGAGCCTAGAGCTCAAAGAAATTGGCAAGGTTTCGGGCAGTCTGCGAAATCTAATCACGATTGGTACGTTCATCACGTTAGTCGGTGGTGGAATGGCTGCCCATTGGCTAGCAGAATTTCCTTGGTCGATTGCCTTTCTGTATGCTTCGCTAGTCGTTGTGACTGGGCCGACCGTCGTCACCCCCCTGCTGAAGCAGGTCGGCGCAGAACGCAAGATCGCCACACTGCTAGAGGGTGAAGGTGTCTTGATTGATCCGGTGGGCGCAATTCTGGCGGTCGTCGTTCTAGATATTATCCTTAACGGCGATACTGACCCGGTGTTTGTGATTGGCGGTCTGTTAGCTCGACTCGGCATCGGTACTATCATCGGCGGTGGGGGCGGTGCTCTGATGGCGCTGTTCTTACGTAAGGCTGATTTCCTCTCAGAGGAGCTTCGCAATCTGGTGGTGCTAGCTGGGATCTGGGGGCTGTATGGCCTAGCGCAAAGCGCGCAAGACGAGTCAGGGCTAATGGCAGCGGTCGCAGCGGGCATCGTGGTTCGGGCGATTTCAATTCCAGAAGAGCGGCTGCTGAGACGCTTCAAAGGGCAGCTAACGATCTTTTCGGTGTCGGTATTATTTATTTTGTTGGCAGCAGACCTCTCGATTGCCAGCGTATTTGAGCTAGGGTCGGGCGCGGTGCTGACGGTGCTGGTTCTGATGTTTGTTGTCCGACCGATCAACATTTGGGCCTGTACGCTCAACAGCGATCTCAACTGGCGACAGAAGGCTTTTATGAGCTGGATTTCGCCACGCGGAATTGTTTCGGCTTCTGTCGCTTCTCTGTTTGCCATTTTGCTGACAGAGCGAGGCATCAATGGGGGCGATTCGATTAAGGCACTGGTGTTTTTGACAATCATCATGACCGTCTTTGCTCAGGGGCTGACAGCGCGTGGTCTGGCCCAGGCGCTCGGGGTAACTTCTAGCAGCGCCACAGGGGTGGTGATTGTTGGCTGCAATCCGCTAGGGCTCAAGATCGGGCGTTTGTTCAAAGGCAGAGGCGAATCAGTTGTGATTATCGATACTGACAAAGCTGCTTGTGACAAAGCTCATGAAGAAGGCTTTGATGTGTTTGTGGGCTCGGCGATGAATGGGGAAATTTTAGAAGAGGCTGGCCTCAGCTCTATCGGTACTTTCTTAGCGGTGACAAACAACGGAGAAGTGAACTCTGTGATTGCAGAGCGGGCGCAAGAAGAGTTTCAGCCGCCTAGAGTGTTTGCCGTACTGCCTCGATCTCAAGCAGGCGCTGTCGAAACTAAAAACAATAAGACCAGAGGAGAGGTCAAAACGCCCCGGCTGCCTGTGAAGAAATGGAATACATACATCACTGACGATGCGGTCCAGATGGGAACGTATGACTTTACTGGAGATGCGATCGCCCCCCAAAGAGAACAGGTCAATAACCTGATCGAAGACGGTGACGTTATCCCGCTGGTAATAGAACAAGCCGAAAAGCTAGAAGTCGCCCTGGGCCAAACTGAGTGGCCTGTCGGCAGTCAGCTCACCTATCTGATTCACGATCCTACCCCTCAACTGCTCAAGCGGCTGTCCGGCGCTCGCAAACCCTCCCGACAGATTATTAAACCGGTCCCAGAAGACTCGAAGGCAGGGGCTGAAAAGTCAGCAGATAACTCAGCCGACCAAAAAGCCTTAGACCGTAGCCAAGACAGCCAGGAGCCCAAATCTGGTCGACCTCAGCCAGCGCCATCCAAACCTAAAGACACTTCCAAACCGAAAACCACTAAGGTGGTCAAACCTGGCAAGATGATCGAGGAACCCTAGCGATGGGGAGCCCGCTCAGTCAGCCGCCAGTGCCCTCGAAAAGATCGCCTACAGACCCGCCATTAGGCACACTTTATGGACTAGGCGTTGGCCCTGGCGATCCAGAGTTAATTACAGTGAAGGCACTTAGCTGTTTGCGTTCGGTCCCTGTGGTTGCATTCCCAGCCGGACTACGCGGTCGGCCTGGGGTTGCCGAGCGAATTATTGCCCCGTGGCTATCTCCAGCACAAACGCAGCTACCCCTGCACTTTCCCTATGTGCAAGATCTAGAACAGCTAAGCGCTGCCTGGCAGCAGGCTGCTGAGGAGGTCTGGCCCTATTTACAAAAGGGGGATGTTGCCTTTGCCTGCGAAGGTGATATTAGCTTTTATAGTACGTTTACTTATTTGGCGCAGAGCTTGCAGCAGCAGCACCCTGCCGCTAGGGTAAGGGCGATCGCAGGCATCTCTTCCCCTATGGCTGCCGCTGCTGCCCTTGGCATTCCCCTCACCTATCAACATCAAAGATTGACCGTCTTGCCTGCGCTCTACGATGCTCAGCAGCTAGAAACTGCACTAGACTCAGCAGAAGTCGTTGTCTTGATGAAGGTCAGCAGTGTCTACGCTCAGGTTTGGGAAATACTGGCTAGGCGTCAGCTATTAGCGAGTAGCCATGTCGTCCAAAATGCCACCAAAACCGACCAGGTTATTTACACTGACTTACAGCGCCATCCAAATCTAGAGCTTCCCTACTTCTCGATCATGATTGTGCGAAACGAGTGACCTCGTGTGGTTGACCTATGATCTAGATGTTCTTTGCTATCAAACGACAGCGAGTTACAACAAAAGCGGTTTTCTCCTCGAAATTGGCATACACCCAAGATCAGCTTTTTACTCAAATCGCCTACGCTAGATGCAGTAGTCACACACCAGACCCACTCTAAAACACACCTATAGACATACGCGCCTCTTATAAACACGCGCCGTCGATAAACATTAATTACTGTCCGAAAGTCATGGCCTTTTCCTCTCGACTAAAATCAGCTGTTCGTCCTTTCTACCAGACAGCGAAATTTGTTAGTCCCACCGCTGCTGGCGTTTTGCTTTCGCTAGGCGTTCATGCTCTCTTCTTTGCCTTTGGCCCTCGGACCAGTTTTTCCTTTGCTGCCCTCAGTGAAGCGGCGCAACAAGAAGAAGCCGAAGAGACTATTGTCCCGCTCGTACAGCTCACCCCGGCGGAGCGCAGCCGTCTGCCTGCCTTTGCTCAGCCTCGTGTTTTGCCCCCTAGCCCTACTGGACTCAGCGGTGGATTGGGCCTACCCCTTGATCTTTCTACCTCCAATCGCAGTCGTCTGCAGCGCAAGCCTACACCCGCTAGGCGGCTGCCATCGCCGACGTTGCAGACCCGCAGACCCACTGCAAATCGTACTTTTAGAGTGCCTAGAACCCCTGTTAATCCATCTGCGTTTAGAACCCTACCTTCGCCATCTGTCAGACAAAGGCCCGCCGTTTCTGTTTTGCCACCGCCTGCGACCTCACTTCCCAATGTGACAGCCGGCAACCTATCAATTGTGCCAGGCGGCGACGGCAACTCGGCAGAGCCAACCCTGCCAAACTTATCTATGCCAGACTCGTCTACAGATGAAGGAACGCCTTCTGCATCGGATTTACAGACAACACCCCGCTCTATCGAAGATGCCTTAGCAGCAACCGAAAACCAGGCGTCTACGGAGGGCGCTGCTCTATTAGAAGGCACAGACTCGCCTGCAGCGTCCGAAGGCACAGAGACGCCAGATGAGACGCTAACTGAATCGGCAGATATTACTGTTTTGCCATCAGATTCGATCGATGTGGCACCAGCTCAGGGGGATTCTAGTCGTCTACTAGCCGGGTTTATTTACGATCCGACAGACGTATCACAAGCAGAAGCCGATGCTAACTTGCAGGCATGGCTGACAGAAACTGCTGAAAACAAAAGCGAAATAGACACCCAGCAGGCTGAGATCACCATCGACTCTAATTTCAAAGTGTGCAAAGACAACCCACCAGCGGACGGCTTAATCGGCGTAGTCGTCAACCCTGATGGCAGTCAAGAAGAGACCAAAGTCCTCAAAAGCATCGGCTATGACTTACTCAATCGTCAGGCTCTAGATGCGGTTGAGCGTAGTGACTTTGGCCAGCTAGCAATGCCGACTCAGTATCAGGTGAGCGTAGAGGTGCTCTATCAGCCAAGTGGCTGCGTAGAAGAACTGCCAGACGCAGCCGAAGATATCGATGGGTAGGCTTTGACGGCAGCTATAGCTCCCCCCACTTTGCTTACTACACCGAACAAACAAGAGCAGTTGAGCTGAGGTGAGTAGGGTGAAGCTAGAAAGATTCGGCTTTCACGCGGTTTTCAAAGACGCGGTTCAAAGACGTCTAGTAATAACTTTGCCATGTGTATCAGTGCCACAACTGCTGAGTAGATCTAATTCTTTGGCAAGCGCGGCCACCCGTTCAGTTTTACCGGGACTAGGCCGCCAAACCTTGGGATTATCGTAAGCATAATAGGTTTCGACCCCATCGATCCCTAACTCAAACGCAGCGCGAATCAAAATCTCTTCGTTGGTGCGATAGCGCACAGGATGAGCCAGTACAGCAATTCCACCAGCCGACTGAATAGCGCGGATAACGTTGCTCGCTTCACGGTCTTTGCCTTTAGGTGCGGCCCCTTTGCTGTAGGGTCGAATCGCTTCGTCTGTGGGTTTGAAGGCGTAGCCGAGGATATGAACGTCAGTGTCGGCTAGAAGAGAGGTAATTTCGATACCTGTCCAAACTTTAGGTAAGGTCTTAACGCCCGGCTTAGAACGCTTTCGCCAGTTAGAAGGATTGTGCCAGCGCCAGTCTTCCATCCAGGCTTCGGCCTGACGATAGCCTTTGAGCGTATGGTGATCGGTGATGGCAATACCTCGCAGACCGAGCTTAAGAGCCTGCTCCATGAGCTCTGCGGGCGCTAGCTTTCCGTCAGAGCAGTAGGTATGCATATGAAAGTTGTATGTTTTCGGGCAGCTCCGCGCACTAATACTCTGTAATACTTCTCTGAGTAGCAAAGAATCCTGCGTCGCTGTCCGATGGGCTACTTGACTAGCAGTCGCCCGATCAGCAGGACTTGCAGACATGGCTGTCTAACACTTGCGATACGGCTTAACCTACTATACCCAAATTGTCAAAAGATGGGGAAGTCCAGCAGTCCCCTCTGCTGGCTTAGGTCGTTCTCGTTGCGGTCGATTGACTTACTCAGCGAGCGTAGTCGAACAAAGTATCTAAGTAAATTCTCGAAGGGGTGCGATCGCCTTCCTTTTGCCCGTTTTGTAGCAAGAACAAAGACAGCGCCGCAGCGTACATTCTGTCTTGATCCCAAGTCGGATGAGTTTCTAGAAAGCTTCTTAAAGCGTTGTGAAGATCCTCAGGAATTTCTGCTAAAACACTGACATTTAGCTGCATAGAAACCTCTGCGTAGCGCCTGTTGTTTGCCCACTTTCATAAGCAGGCTGTCGAAGTATTCTGCTGACTAAATCAAGCTTTGTCAATGATAAAAATATTAGCAGTCGTCTCTCGTAAAGATTATCTCTGAACGAGAGATCAGTACTTTCAACCATTTTAGTTTATATAAATTCATAGTATTCACGTATTTTCTCATTTTAAAGCTTCAAGTTGAGCGTAATCCCAAGAAGACCTTGAACCTGCTGATTTTGTGTAAAAACCTGTGGAAAACTTTCTCTAGACTGTGGAAAACTTTTGGCAAATCGGTGGAAAACTGCCGCAAGACTCTATGCAAAGATAAAAACTAACGCTCGCTCAGGAATTGTTGACTAATTAATTTTCGCGCCTTGAGCTATTGCACGAATGGGCAAGTGCCTTTACACTGTCGCGCTCAGATCCTATACATAGCGGTGCTTTGCGGCTAGTATATTTGTGCTCAAAAATCATCAGACTATATGAATATCAGGAAGCTTAGCTTGTTCTGAAGTATGGACAGAGCAGAATTTCCCTCTTTGGTTCTTAGAGTTTTTCTAGAACCGCTGTAGCCCGGAATTGCGATCGCGCCTGGGGAAAACTCATTGCCTGCACCTATCAAAACTTGCTATCCTCATTACCCTGACTAAACTGGGTAATTTCAGCTAGATGACACATTCTCGACGCTACCGCAGACGTTCGCTGCTGCTGTCCTTTTGCAGTTTCGCCCTCTTATCATCTATCGGCTGGAGCTGTGGCGTTACTCAAGAGCAGGGCACACAAGCGCAGAGCCCGCAGGAGCAGGCGGCAGATGCCACGGCGTCGACCCAAACTTTGACTGTTGGTGCTATCCCCGACCAAGACCCCGAAAAGCTGCAGCGGCTATATGGAATTTTGTCTGAATACTTGAGCGAAGAGCTAGGAGTATCGGTTACCTATCAGCCCGTGACAGACTACGCAGCCGCCGTTACCGCTTTCAAAGTGGGAGATCTCGATCTCGTTTGGTTTGGGGCGCTAACAGGCGTGCAAGCTAGGATTCAGGTGCCGGATGCAGAGGCGATCGCCCAAAGAGACATCGACGCCGAATTTCATTCTATCTTCATCGCTAGCACCACTAGCAACATTGCCCCGATTACCGATCCCACCGAGCTAGTCGAACTGAAGGGTAAAACCATCACATTTGGCTCCGAATCCTCTACCTCTGGCCGACTGATGCCTCAGTACTTCTTGGCAGAATCAGGTGTGGAGCTGTCTGACTTTGATCGCGAACCGGGGTTCTCGGGCTCTCATGATGCCACTATCAAGCTGGTTGAAGCGGGGACCTATGACATAGGCGCGATCAATGAGCAGGTGTGGTTGGATCGTTTAGCTGCAGGTGCAGTAGACGAGAGCAAGGTTCAGGCGATTTGGGAGACACCGGCCTATTACAACTATCACTGGGTAGTCAACAGTGAAGCGGTTAATGAGAAATTTGGCGAGGGTTTCACCCAGGAAATTCAGAGCGCGCTGCTGAAGTTGGATAAAAATGACCCTGACCAAGCAGCTATTTTGGATCTGTTTGGAGCCGATAAGTTTATCGAAACTGAGAACGAAAACTACGCACAAATCGAAGCGGTCGGTCGCGAGATTGGCAAGATTCAATAGCCCATGACCAGCAGACAGTGATTAGTCGCTAATGACCAGTAGCCTATGACTAGAGCCGCGCTGAGATTGGAATCGGTTAGCTGTCAGTTTGGGTCGGTGGTGGCGTTGCAGGCGGTGAGTCTGGCGATCGCACCCGGTGAAAAAGTCGCTCTTGTAGGGCCGAGCGGCGCGGGCAAAAGCACATTGCTCAGCTTGCTTAACGGATCGATGAGTCCTAGCCAGGGCTCTGTGCAGGTGCTTGGCAAAGCGATTAACCAGCTACAGGGTTCTCGGCGCAGAAAGCTACAGAGGCAGGTTGGCACCGTCTATCAGCAGCACCAGCTAATCGAGAATTTATCAGTGATTCATAACGTCAACGCTGGACATTTGGGACGATGGCCGCTGTGGAAAGCGCTGTGGTCTTTGGTTTGGCCTCAGCAGGTGAACGCAGCTAGACAGGCGCTGGCTCAGCTAGGGATCGCCGATAAGCTCTACGCACGGACCGATCGGCTTTCGGGCGGACAGCAGCAGCGGGTAGCTCTGGCGCGGGTGCTGGTACAAGATCCCAAAATTGTGTTAGCTGATGAGCCGGTGGCAAGCGTCGATCCAGCGCGATCGCACGATATGATGGCGCTGCTATCGCATTTAGGAAAGAACAGAACGCTGGTGGTGAGCCTGCATGACGTGGTACTAGCGCAGACTTATTGTGATCGCATTATCGGTCTACGTCAGGGACGCATTTTGTTCGACTTACCCAGTGCCCAGGTAAGTGCTGAGCAGCTAACGGCTTTGTATGATCTAGAAGCCAGTGACCTAGAAGCCAGTAACCTAGAAGGTAATGACCTAGAAGCTGATCTAAAGCCTAGTGACCTAGAGAACAGCGCAGTGTAGCGATCCCCCCTTGAAGAACTTTTCTACTGACGTTTCTAAGGTTTCTGGTGAGCCGCTTGGTAATGAACTGCCCGGTAATGAACTGTCCGGCAATAAACCATCTGGTGAGCGATCGCCCCAGCCATTTACTAGCAAAGCCAATTTCAAAAGGCTGTTTGTTCTTTTCCTATGGTTTTTGTTCACGCTCTGGGCGTTACGAGTATCGGGCACGCCCGAGCTGAACTGGGGCGGATGCGCTTCGATCTATCAGTTTCTATCCGCTAGCTTTCGCCCTGAGCTATCTCCTGCTTTCCTCTGGGTGATGGCAAAAGCAGCGCTAGCAACGTTTGCCTTTGCGGTCTGTGGCACGACGCTCAGCTTAGTCATTGGACTGATTTTTGGGGTTGCTTGCTCTCGGCTTTGGTGGAGGATATTTTTGCCGGGCACGGTGGGTCAAGGCATATGGATGGTGCTGCGCGGCGGCTTGGCGGTGCCCAGGGCAATTCATGAGCTGATCTGGGGATTGCTGCTGCTAAATGTATTGGGACTAGACCCGATTGTGGGCGTGTGTGCGATCGCCATTCCTTTTGGTGCGATCACTGCCAAAGTCTTTTCCGAAATTATCGACGAGACGCCGGCTGAGCCTTTGAATGCTTTGGTCAACAGCGGCGTTTATCCAGTGACTGCTTTTTTCTACGCGCAGTTGCCACAGGCGCTACCAAATCTAATTTCTTACGGGTTCTATCGGTTTGAATGTTCGCTGCGGGCGGCGGCAGTGCTCGGCATTATTGGCGCGGGCGGACTGGGCGAGCAGATCTTCCTGAGCTGGCAGTCTTTGCAGTATGCAGAGGTTTGGACGGGCTTTTACGCGCTGATATTACTCAATGGCTTGGTCGATACATGGAGTGCGAAACTCAGGCGGCAGATGGGCTTTGTCAGTCGCATGGATATTGCGAGAAGAACAAACGCGCAGAAGAGAAGGGCTGCCACCGAGCGAAATCGTTTCTTTATCTGGGGTTCTTGGCTGGCGATCGCGCTTTCTATTCCCTTATGTTTTGCCTACCTTGATCTCGGCTGGGCGCGAATAGGCCGATCACCTCCCTTTTTGATCGACTTAGCTAGCCAAGTCACACCAGATCGGGTTTTATCGGCGCTCTCTTTTTCTTTGGTGCCGCTGGCGCTCCAGACCGTTGCCATGTCTGTTTTAGCGATTAACCTAGCGGGAATCGGCGGCGTTCTCTTTTCCTTTCCGGCAGCTCAAAACTTCTTTTTGCCGGGTGGCTTGTTGCAGAGTGTTGGGACGGCTAGTCGCTGGGGCGGTGGTCATCTGGTTCTTTTGCTCTCGCGGCTGATCTTGCTCGCGGCCAGGGCGATTCCTGCGCCGATACTGGCACTGATTATTGTTTTTGGAATGTATCCAGGGGTTTGGCCAGGGGCGCTGGCGCTGGCGATTCACAACTTTGGGATTCTGGGTCGGCTAATGGCAGAGGTGAATGAGAATCTCCCAGATAGGCCACTACGGGCACTGCGATCGCTCGGCGCTTCTGGCAGCGGCATCGTATTCTATGGGATCTTGCCCGCTAATTTCGCTCGGTTCCTAGCCTATATTCTCTATCGTTGGGAGGTCTGTCTACGCGAAACCGTGATTGTCGGACTTGTGGGCGTTGGTGGACTGGGTAGGCTGATGACAGAACAGCTCAGCAGCTTTGACTATAGCGGCCTAGCCGCGACGCTGCTGGTTTTTATCGGCTTAACCATCATCGTTGACACGATTAGCGCCCAGATGAGATCAGCGGTGCGCTGATCTTGTATTCGTCGAGTTTGCTCTAGTCCTGCGATGATTAAATGTGACTGATCGGGTTTAGGGTTAGTCCAAGAATTTTCGGAATAATACGATCTGCTGTGGATGTGTCCTAGTAGGCAGCTTCTAGAACGGGCTTTTGTGAGGAATTATTTTGGGTAAGCGATCGCTAGCAGGAATTGCCGGAATTGTAGCCGCCGCGACGCTGCTAAGTAAGGTGTTTGGCCTGCTAAGAGAGACCGTGATCGCCGCTGCGTTTGGTACGGGGCCAGTGACCGATGCCTACAGCATTTCGTATGTGATTCCTGGGTTTTTGCTGATTTTGCTCGGTGGGATCAACGGGCCGTTTCACAGTGCCATTGTCAGCGTCGTCGCCAAACGCAAAAAAGAAGAGATTGCGCCGCTAGTCGAAACGGTTACGACGATGATCGCGATTGTGCTAACGGCTGTAACCGTGCTGCTAATTGTGTTCGCCGATCCGATTATCGGCTTCATCGGACAGGGCTTTAGTGCGACAGAAATTGGGTTAGAGAGCCGGGCGATCGCAGTCATGCAGCTACGGATCATGGCTCCGATTACGCTGTTTGCGGGCTTCATTGGTATTGGTTTTGGTACTCTCAATGCCGCCGATCAGTACTGGCTACCGTCTATTAGTCCGCTGCTCTCTAGTTCAGCGGTGATGGTCAGTCTCGGCGTTCTGTGGCTGGTTCTCGGCGGCGATATTAGCAATCCTAGCAATCTGATGATTGGCGGCATGGTCCTGGCTTTAGGTTCACTGATCGGCGCTATCTTGCAATGGCTGGTTCAAGTTCCAGCCCTATGGAAGTCTGGACTAGGCCGACCGAAGCTAGGATTTAAACTTAAAGATCCAGGCGTTCGCGATGTGCTCAAGGTGCTGGCACCGGCGACCTTTTCTTCTGGCAGCTTGCAAATTAACGTCTATACCGATCTGTACTTTGCCGCTAGAGTCCCAGGTACCTTAGCCTCCTTGAACTTTGCCAACCTACTGATCCAAGCGCCGCTTGGCATCATTTCTAATATTGTCTTAGTTCCTTTTCTACCGATCTTCTCCCGTCTCACCCTGCCTGATCAGTGGCCCGAACTCAAGCAGCGTATTCGTCAGAGTCTGATCTTAGTCGCGTTGACCATGCTGCCGCTCAGTGCGCTGATTGTCACGCTGGCGAGGCCGATTGTCAGCGTGGTTTATGAGCGCGGTGCCTTTGATGAAGATGCGGTTGCCCTGGTGAGTGTAATGCTAATTGCCTATGGCGCTGGCATGTTTGTCTATCTGGCTCGGGACGTGATGGTGCGGGTGTTTTACGCACTAGGCGATGGCCAAACGCCGTTTAATATCAGCCTGGTTAATATTGTGACGAATGCAGCTTTAGACTATGTGCTGTTTAATCTAATGGGACCGCCGGGGCTGGTCGTGGCCACCATCGGCGTGAATATTGTTTCGCTAATTGCAATGACGGTGCTGCTAGCACGCAAAATTGATGGATTGCCAGTAGCGGACTGGGCTCGCAGCATTGCGGTCATCACGGCTGCAAGTTTCCTGAGCGGTGTCTCCTGCTGGTTTACCCGAGGAGGGTTAGCAAGCATCGTTGGTTCAGAAGGCTTTTTGGCAAATGTGATTCAAATGTGTATAGCAGGCAGCGTCGGGCTAGTGACCTTTGCCCTGCTGACTATCGTGCTCAAGATACCTGAAGCCGATTTGCTAGCGCAGCGCATTCGACAGAAGCTGGGCCGCTAACGCTTTTAGATACGATTGTTGCGGCTGACTAAACCCCAGATAACCCAGATGATAGCGCCAAGCCCAATCGCCCAAACTAGACCCGGCAAAAGGTCGTAACGCATCCAATACCAGAGACCTCTACTAATATCTAATCCAACATCTAGCAGTGCTAGTCCAGCGTATAAACAGATAACTATCAGGGCGAGCGTTCCAAGAACTGTAATCAGCCTGTTCATAGGTCTTTCAAACTGTGAGCTACGTTCTCAGCATGCCCAGCAACCTGAAAGCATATTTAGCTGTGGTTACGCTGCCAGATAGAAATGACTTCGTCTGTACTGGCCGTAACTAGTGTCTGGCTATCGGGAGAAAAGGCGATCGCCTCTATGCCCCAGTCATGCGCCAGCTTTGCCGCACAGTCGCCACGTTCAATATTCCACAGGGTCAAGCTACGCTCTTCGCCGCCGACTGCTAGATGTCCATCTGGGCTCAGCGCGATCGCCTTGATTTCATAAGTAGATCGATAAAGCGTAATCGGCGCAGAAATTTCTAGATGCTCGTTAACGTCATACCGAAGAACTTCGGTAGAAGCTGCCACGATCAGTCGATAGCCAGATACTTGATCACACGTCTGTAGAGCAAGCGCGATCGCCCCCCTCACGCCCCCTTCTTTTTGCGGGACTACGGTCAGACTCTTAGCCAGTCGAAGCTGCCATTTTCCTTCTATTTGCTGGCGTTTCCACAGCTTCACGGTGCCATCATCGCTAGCGCTCACTAGCAGCTCACCTCGATAGGATATCGCTACCGCTGTCACTCGCTTTTGATGCTGAGTCAACCGTTCAGCCGGTAGCAGCGTCTCAATATCCCAAACTACGATTTGGCCATCGCTGTTAGAACTGACTAGCTGAGTCCCGTCCGGGCTTACTAGCAAGTCATTGGGTGTCCAACCAGCAGTCGGCACTGTGTTGAGCAAACACTGCCCTGCCCTGTCCCATTCTTTGATCGTGCCATCTTCGCTAGCACTGTAGAGCGCCTTGCCATCGGGATGAAAGGTTAGGGCTGTGACTGCCGCTGCATGGCCTGTTCTGACTAGCAAGCGACGAGTAAAAGAATGTATCAGCTTGCCGCTGGGCAGTTTCCATAGCCGCACAGCACCATCAATGCCACCGCTGGCAAAAATTCGGCCATCTGAGCTGATAGAAAGCGATCGCACCAGCCCAATGTCTGGTGCTAGCCGATGCCGCCGCCGCCAGGTTTGCTCGCGAGTAATCACGGTAGATGAGGTGGCCGTCTTTGCAGTAGCTATCTTATAAAGTTGTTGTTGGCCCGCAGACCACAGCCGATTGAGCGCTGTGCTGCTAGCTGAACCCAGTGCGCTTTTGAGTCCTGGAACAGATCGCTTAGCGTGGGTAATAATTTTTTGAGAGCCCTCAACTAGCAGGTTCTGAGAAGATTGCAAGTCGAGGGCAACTTGTTCCATACTTTCGTAGCGCTGCTGCAAAGAACGCGCCACCATCTGGTTCAGCACCTGTGCGAATCGATCTTCAACGGGCGTTGGTAGGTAGTCTTGCCAAACCCACCGATCTTCTACAGCCGAGTACAGATCAAAGGGGTGTAGTCCTGTCAGCAGATAGAGGCAGGTCAGTCCCAAACTATACACGTCGCTAGCGAAGGTTGCCTGTCCCATCGACTGCTCCGGCGCTGCATAGCCAGCACTGCCGATGATAGTCTTAGCCTCGCTGTGGCGAATAGATCTCGCCGCCCCAAAATCGACTAGTATCGGCAGCGTTACTTTCCGATCGCTCGTAATACTAGGGCTGACAATATTGGCGGGTTTGATATCGCGATGAATAATCTGAAAGCTATGAACGTATTGCAGAACGTTCACCAGCGATTCTAGAAGCGATCGCACCCGATCTTCTGTCCATGCCCCTTTGGTTTCTATCTTCTGCTGCAAGTTCTGACCGGGCGCATATTCCTGGACTAGAAAATAGCCTTGCGTAGATGCGATCGCCTCTATCAGCCGAGGAATTTGGGGATGCTCTCCTAGCCGTCGTAGCCGCTGGGCCTCTGCGCCAAACTTCGACTCTAGGCTAGAAACCCCAAGATAGATCTGTTTGACAACACATAAAGGAGGGCGATCGGGTGATCGGCCCTCGCCCTCGCCAGCAGATTCGGTCGTCAGTTGCGTCGCCAAAAAAGTTCGACCAAATCCACCCTTACCCAAGAGCGATTTGAGACGATAGCGATCGCTCACCGTTAAGGCACTGCCGCATGCCTGACAAAAATTTGCGGTGCTAGGATTCTCTGGCTTTGGACAGACAGGATTAGGACAGTAGACCATCATCATTCTCTGGGCACTGGCCTGAGCACGAGTCTGAACACTAGGTAGGAATCGCTTCACCGGGGCGTAGCCTAGCCCATTTCCCCATATCTTTAGAAAAGCTCTCACACCCGACTACGTCATATTCAAAGCCAAACTCACTTTCTTGAACAATCTTCTCGCCTTTTACCTCTACCTTTGGCAGCATGATATTGGCGTTGATCGTCGGATTAGTCGGCTCAAAGCTGGGCAGCTCAGTCAGATGTGGCTGCTGGTGATTGGTCTCCACCGCGTGGTAAGTGATGCAGCTATCAACGTACTGACAGTTAACGCAAATACACATAGGCCAGCCCTCTGGTCGCTTTGTTTTACTGTAGCGTAAGATTTTTAGAGCTGATCGTTAGAGATATTCTGATTCTCGGTTTGGAGTGATATTGGCGATAGAATGACGGACTGTTGTGATTGCCATTTTGTTGCTGATATTCAGCGAGCAACTTATCAGCAAACACCCAAGCGCTGCGGTTACCGTCCATTTGCATGTCCCCTTTTGTTCCTGAAACCTGGCCTTTTTCTATTGAGGCGCTGCCCGATGCTAGCTATCTAGTCGGTGGTAGCGTTCGCGACCAGCTTTTACAGCGGCGGTCTGATTACCTGGATTTGGATTTGGTGCTGCCGCATCATGCGATAGAAACCGCTTCAGCCTTGGCGCAGCAGTATGGTGCAGGATTTGTCGTTTTGGATGAGGCCAGACAGATCGCTAGGGTCGTGTTCGGCCAAATGACGGTCGATTTCGCCCAGCAGCAGGGCGATCGCATCGAAGATGACTTGCAGCGGCGCGATTTTACGGTTAATGCGATCGCCTTCCATCCACACAGCAAAACCGTCATTGACCCGCTGGGTGGCCAGGCCGATCTCGATGCCAAAACCTTACGCATGGTCAGCTACCAAAATCTAGCCGATGACCCTTTGCGATTAATGAGAGCCTATCGTCAAGCCGCGCAGCTAGGTTTCACGCTAGAAAGTGATACTCAAGCTGCTATCAGACAGCTCGCGCCCAAGCTTCAGCAAATATCGATGGAGCGGGTTCGTAGCGAGCTTGATGCCTTGCTCAGCAGCTCAGCCGGTAGCGCCTGGCTTAGTTCTATTTGGCGCAATCGGCTGCTAGCGTTTTGTCTACCCCAGTTTGATTGCAAGAGCATTGAGCTGATCGGGGCGATTGACGATGCGATCGCCCAGCTCCAAACGGCCTATCCCGCTGATGCCAAACGGCTAAACGGCTGGCGTCAGCCCGCTCCACCTGGCTGCTATCGTAGCTGGATCAAAGCGGCTAAGCTTAGCTGTCTGCTTAGCTCAGATGTTGACTCTGCAGCGCAAGAGCTCGCTCAGCTCAAATACAGCCGCGCTGAAGCGAAGATTGTTCTAAAGCTAATTCAAGCGGCACCTGCCATTGAACAACTCCGTAGCGGCTCGATGGATAGAGCTGGGCAGTTCTTCCTATTCAAGCGGGTAGGAGATGCTTTTTTATCGGTGGCGCTACTTGCTCTGGCCCAGGGTGTGGAGCTGTCAGTGCTAAAGCCGATGATCGATCGGTTTCTAGACCCAGAAGATGCGATCGCCCACGCTCAGCCTTTGCTCAGTGGAAAGCTGCTGATGCGACAGCTAGCCATTGCCCCTGGTCCTCAGATTGGCAAGCTGCTAGCCGCCGTCGAACAGGCCCAGGCAGAAGGTAAAATCAGCACCCAAGCGGATGCGATCGCCTGGATCAAGCAGCACAACCACGGGATTGAAATTCAGAATCCCAAAATTTAGAGCGCCGAAATTTAGAATCCCAAAATTCAGACTGTCAAAATCACATCGCTGAGCGGTGAGGACGTACATCCATCTGATGCGCCAGACTAGCCTCGCGCCAGTCCAAAGTATGAGACTCGCTAGCTGGTACAACACTCACCATGGGCTGTTGCCGCCGACTGGCCGCTCGGATCGTATTTTTTCTCAGTAGAGTCCGAGCCTGTTGAGAGTGGGCCTGTTGAGAGCGAGCGCTAGAGCGCACCGCCGTCGCCCGAGATGCTAAGACCTGATTGTTCTTCCCCGCCGACCTAACTGCCGCTCGAGCAGCCCGGCCAGTTTTGGAACGCGATCGCCGCTGCGAAGGAGAGGTAGCAGAAAGATTACTAAACTTCGGGAAAGAGATACTAGCTGGCTTTTTGGCTGATGTTTTAGCCGCTTTAGCCGCTGTCTTAACGGTCGGGATAGCTTTGGTGAGCGTGCGTATGGATGCCTTTCTAACCGGACGCACGGAAGCCGCTGTAATACCGACTCTCCCCTCCGCTTTATTCCTGTTGGTCTTACCAGCGCCTGCTCTGCTAGGGCTAGCACTACTTGTGGCTGTACTAATTTTCAAACTGCCAGACCCTTTTCGAACTCGCGCTCTAGCAGCGGCCATTTTCATTGCCCGCCGCCTCGAAATTACGAAGCAGCCTACCGCACAGGCACTGACTAGTAAAACGAGCGGCAGCGCCAAAGGCAACTGACTACCATTTGCTGCGTTAGTGTCAGTCGAACCTGTATTCTCTACAGCCGCAGCATCGCCAGCTTCAGCTAGAGCAGCCGAGTCTGAATTCAGAGTATCAGCAGACCGATTAGAGCTAGCTACTGGTGTATTAGTCGTGGGTTCTGGTAGCGCCCTGGTCAATCTTCTAGGACTCAACATGCCACCGAGCGCCAGAGTGCCAATCCCCATCGAGAATATCCAAAAGCCCAGCACTAGCACCCAGGGGCGAACCAACAGCAGCGTTAGGGCTATTTGATAAGCGTTCTTTTCCTTTGAATGGCCCTTTGCTGACTGCCCCTCCTTTGTACTTCCTGCTTTCGCGCTTTCTTCGGTCTGGGCGCGGGTGAGCTGATGAGTGCCAGCTAGACGGGCCTTGCTAGAAGAGAGCTTTTCAGCAATTGCCTGAAAGGGTTTGAGGCTCTGAAGCTTCACTTTATTGAGGCTGGCTATGGGAAGCTTCATACTTGTCAATCTCTCTGGCTGCTAGGGCATCGTGTAAAGAGTTTCTATAGAGAGCCTCTTTCCTAAAAGTTACCGGAATTGTAGAGGCATATTGAACGGTTGGCTAGTTTTAACCTCAGTTTTCTTTGGAATAACATCAAAACTCTTTAAAACCGTTCCGTGAAATTAATGGAGTTCGAAGTTGATGGCGTTCAAAGTTAACGGAGTTCTAGCGCTGGCAGATACTCACCCGGATCTTGAGCAATCCATCCTGAAGGTGAGTTGCGACGAACCTCGAAATACAGATAGGTGGGCTGGTCTGCTCCTACTGCTCCTACCGTAGTCCCTGTTGACACAGACTGTCCTACACTGACGGAAATTTCATTTAGATTGGCGTACCTCGTCTGCAAACCCTGCTCATGGTTGATGACTAGCAATTGACCGTAGCCTTCTCTTTCCCCGGCAAAAGCGACGGTCCCAGCGCCCACCGCTTTTACTTCAGTGGGAACAGGCACCCCAAACGCGAGACCGCTATTGAACACAACTTCGTCTTGGCTAGGGTGTGGCTGCCAGCCATAGCTCAGTTGAATAGCCGCAGGCTGTGATAAAGGATAGCCGGGTAGCTGTGGTGCGATCGCGTCGCGGTTGGCCGCCGTCACCGTTCTGCTGATCCCTCTATTGGCACCGGGGATAAAGACTCGGCTAGGAACTTGGCTAACGCAGCCGTTGATTTCAAACAGTAGATCTGCCCGGCTGTTGTATTGTTCAGCTAAAGTCTGCCAGCTACTGCCAGCCGTCACAGCAACTACTTGACCATCGAAGGGGGGAATGACTATCTCCTGTCCGACGCGGACAGCAGCGCCTGAGGACAGGTTCAAGTCTCCGTTAAACCGAGCTAGCGTAGCGGGTCGTAGGTTGTAGCGAGCCGCTATGGTTTCTAAGGTTTCGCCAGCGGTGGCCTGGTGCTGCTGTAGCTGTGAGAGTGCTGCCGGACAGCTAGCGGCCACAGCAGCACTGGCTAACGGCAAAGTCAACGTTAGAATAGATAGCTGCGCGATCGCAACCAAAGAGAGAGTAGGGAGACGCCGCATAAACATTTTCGGTCAAGGATTAATAACGAACACAGGCAATTTCTTCTGATGGTAGCTAATGACTAGTCGCTGACCGCTCTAGTTCCCCGTGCTTAGCTCAGGCCAATGACGACCTAGCATAGGAATTGCAGGAAAATGCGCCTGGCTTGATCTTTCAGTGAGCGATCGCCTCTATCAGGACACACAAACCAAAAACGTTGGCCTCACAGTCATGCCCAAAGGCAACAGAACTCGCTAAAGTAGTGGAAATGCCTCTATATTTCTGGCATTAACTATCGTTTCAAGGCAGTAAGCATGAGGATTTCTCCTAAACAGTTAGGGCTGGGCGGAATCCTGGTATTGGTGGGCGTAGGCGTAGGCTGGACTGGGCATACCTATATTCAACAGGCAGATTTTGTTTTCGGCAATAGCGGGCAAGTGCAGAACGATCCACTACAGAGCGCTCAGTTGCAGAGCCCTACTGCTATTCAAACTGCTCAAGAAAATGTCACGACGCTGCCTGCTAGTGCGCTACCAATCGAAGCCAACTTCATTGCTAGCGCGGTAGATAGAGTCGGTCCTAGCGTAGTGCGAATTGACGCCTCTAGGTCGCTCAGCAGCCTCAATGACCCTTTTGAACGCCGCCTGTTTGAGCGGTTTTTTGGAGAAGATGGTGAATCTCAGCGCCCGCTCAATCCACAGCTTCCAGAACGATTGGAGCAGGGCACTGGATCTGGTTTCATTTTGAGTGCTGATGGCAAGCTGATGACCAATGCCCATGTGATTGAAGGCGCTGACAAGGTAGAGGTGACGCTCAAGGACGGTCGTACATTCACAGGAGAAGTCGTCGGTGCTGACCAAGTGACAGATGTCGCCGTGATCAAGATCGATGCAAATGACCTACCAAGCGCACCTTTGGGCACAACAGATGATCTATCTCCAGGGCAGTGGGCGATCGCAATTGGTAATCCGCTCGGCTTAGACAATACGGTCACCGCTGGCATCATTAGCGCTTTAGATCGCTCCAGTACTCAGGTCGGTATTACTAACAAGCGAGTTCAGTTCATTCAAACTGACGCAGCGATTAATCCAGGAAACTCTGGTGGGCCGCTGCTCAATGCCAGCGGCGAAGTCATTGGCATGAATACGGCAATTCGAGCGAACGCTCAGGGACTAGGTTTTGCGATCCCGATCGAAACGGCTAAGCGGATCTCAGATCAGCTATTTGAAACGGGTAAGGTGCAGCATCCTTATCTAGGGATTCAAATGGAGGATTTGAATGAGGAAATGCGCGATCGCATCAACCAGAACGAAGATATAGATGTGACTATCAGCGCCGATCAAGGTGTGGTGATTGTTCGAGTCATGCCCGGCACGCCAGCTGAAGCTGCCGGCCTAAAGCGGGGCGATTTGATTACCAAGGTTGGGGGCAATGCCGTAGAGAACATTACCGACGTTCAATCTCAAGTCGACAAGGGCGACATCGGTAAGGAGCTAGAAGTCAGCATTATTCGCGCTGGACAGCCTCGAAATATCAGTATCAAGCCAACTGCTCTTCCTGACATTTTGCCGTAGTTTCCGTTCGGCCTTGAATTACTCTTCAGCCTTGCTTTTATCTATTGGGTTCAAATCTGAGTCCAAATCTGAGCTTAGGGAACTAGACAGATTGGTTTCTAGCTCCATTCGCTGCTCCATCTGGCGTAGGAAATATCCTGTCATCATGGCTGAGGCTAGCAGGCCCGCTAAATTTTCTCTATCGGTGCTAACTTGCACACTAAACCCATCTGCGGGCAGCACGCCGACTAATCCTTGAACGTTGTGAGAAATGATCTGTCGGATTTCGCCGCTGACAGACTGTGCCACTCTGCTAAGGACCTCGGGGGGCTGGTGCTGGAGGTAGTCCAACAGCTCATTCGTCATGCCCTCTTCTGAGTTGAGATTGGTGAAGTCCGCGCTTTCAGGATTGAAAACCATATGGATAAGGAATAACTGACCTTAGCTTAGCCGTAGGAACCGCTCTTAGAACTGGTAGGTTCCCCCACAAATGCAGCACGTGTAAAACTTTCTGCGAATCAAGGAAATCTATGCTTGTCGGCTGACCACACATAGCTTAGCGGATAACACTGTGCATCGACAGCTTCTTAGGTTTCTGAGACAACCTCTTCTACCGCACTCTCTTCTACCACGACTTCTTCTGTACCGGCTTCTATGAGTTCTTCTGAAGTCGAGCGACTGATACTTTCACTATCCTGGCGATCGCTGTCTTCACCGGTCTTTTCAACCGCCTCTTTACTAATCTCCTCACCAATTTCTTCACTGGGGCTCTGATCGGTATTTTCACTGGCCTCTTGATGGGACGCTTGAGGGGGTGCTTGGCGGGGCTCCTGGTTGGGCTTTTGCTTTGGCAGCCTCAGCGTAGAAATTTGGGGCAGCTTATCAATTTCAAAGTGCTGGTAGAACTTTTCAGTTACCTGCAGCCAGGAAGATCGGCCATCTGCCTGACGTCTTTTTTTGATGAAGCCTTGGTCGACCAAATCAGGGACATGCTGATAGACGCCCGAGCCGCGCACCTCGACTAGCTCACTCTGGGCGATGGGGCCGCGTAGCGCGATCGCACAGAGGGTTCGCAGTGCTCCTAGACCGATGTCTAGAGGGACAATCGTATCTACCAAAGGTTTGTACACTTCTCGTAGCTGTAGCGCGTAGCCATCTTCAGTTTCTGCAATTTCTAAGGCACCTTCACGATGAGCGTACTCACTCATGAGCGCAATGAGTCCTTCTTCTGCCGTCTCGCGATCGCAATGAGCAAATTCTGCGATCTGGCTAATCTTTAGGGGCTGCGCCTTCAAATACAGAATCGCCTCAATTGTATTGGCTAGCTGAGACATTAATTACCTCTTTGCTCTTAAAGCGCTGACGCTGACTCATTAGGGTCAGTCTAGATTCCGTCCGGTCAGCTCTACAAAAATGTCTTCTAGGTTGGCGGGCCTTGTCATCATGCCTGTTTTGTCTGACTGCTGATCGAGATAGTGGTTGGCTGCGGCCAACGTCGGAAAGAATAAGTACTCCCATCTATCCCCCGTTTGTTTCATGACGATGCCTTCGCCATGTTTTTGGCGTAGCTCGGCTAGGGTGCCGCTCTCAATCAGTGCGCCTTTATCCATAATGCCGATGCGATCGCACAAGTATTCCACCTCTTCCATATAGTGTGTCGTCAGCAGCATCGTCATCTTATGCTCCCGATTTAGCTCTAGGATAATTTCCCACAGCCGTCGTCTGGTCTGTGGATCTAATCCTACTGTCGGCTCGTCTAAAAATAAGATGCTGGGCTGATGCAGCAACGCCCTGGCAATCTGTAAACGGCGCTTCATGCCGCCAGAGAGCGTTTTAGCTCTGTCATTGGTGCGATCGCTCAGGCCCACATACGCTAGCCAGCGGCGAATCTCATCCTGCCGCCTTGTTGCTGGAATATGATGCATCCGCCCGTGGAATTCCATATTTTCCCAAACGGTCATATCCGCATCGATGCTAACCTGCTGCAGCACCACACCAATTTGCCGACGAACCTGGGCGGGCTGGCGGCTGATATCGTAGCCTGCTACCACAATATCGCCCTGAGTCTGCTGCGCTAGGGTTGTTAACATTCGAATGGTCGTTGATTTGCCCGCGCCGTTGGGTCCCAAAAGTCCAAAGATCTCGCCTGGCTCAATCGCCAAAGACAAATCGTTGACTACGCATATGTTGTTATAGACTTTGTGAACGTTTTGCAGAGACACTGCCGCAACCATCGGTTTGAGATCCAATCAATTTATCTTCAGCCTATATCAATCCGCACTGAGCCGGCACCATCACCGGCAGCTACAATCTCTGCCCTATGAAGCTAAATGCTATAAAGCTAAGCACCATAAAGCTAAATCCTAAGAGATTCCTATACTTGCTCTACCTTCCATTTTCTCACTACATACTTACCGCCTCATGCGAGCCAGAATAGACAACGGCGTTCTCTTTCTACGCAACGAAGACGTTCCAGCTTACAAAAAGAAAGGGTCAATTGTCCGAAATAGCTACTTTTGGGCGCTCAAGTCTATAGCCGATCGAGCGCCGTTTCAAAAGGAATGGGAGTTTGAAGAGCGGGTGTGGATCGCCTTGACTCGGATGCTGACCTCTTTTGCAGAATCCGGCTATTTAGGTCTTCGAGAAACTCAGCTAGAGTTTGAGCCTGATGACGAGATTCCTGCTGAGCTAAGAACGATGTCAACCTGGCTAGATCCCGATGCCTATGCAGAAGAACCAGAAGCCGCCGAAGAATTGCCTTGGCCTTACGACCAATCATGAGTCTCTGCCAATAGAAAAGGCAATAGAAAAGGGACTCGCCAAAAATGACGAGCCCCTATTGTTTTTCTAAACCTAGAAAAACTAAGCTTATTCTTATCAAATATGTGCTTCACTGCAGCTCGGATGCAATGAACTGACTATCTACATCAAGCCAAGCTGGCTAAGGATGCCTTTACCAGTTGCGAATTCGACTGCGATCGCAGAGACGAATCCAATCATGGCTAGTCGACCGTTCCAGGTCTCAGCAAACTCTGTAAAGCCTAGCTTAGCGGGTTCGTTAGTAGTAGGTGAATTTTCCATTATTGCAGTTTCCTCAATTGGCTATTTTTCCGCCTCAAGATGTAGAGCAATGACCTCTACACCTTTAAGCAACATGAACATATGTTAACGAACCTTACAAATCTTGACTGTATCTTTCGATATAGTTTGAGAAATTTCTGCGAACATCTTCAAGATCAAGAGTGCCAAAAGCTGGAAACCCTAAGTTTATCTTCGGAAGATTCCTAAATTTCCCATGTTCCCCTACCGCTGTTCCCCTTCTGACGTTTTCTTTGGTGTTCTTAAGACATCTGCTCAGAAATAGCTAGGTCGGATACTTCGCGCTCTTTGTCCAGACGGCGCTTGCGAGCATATAGCTGGATCGAGATCACAAACGATAGCACCAGACCCGCTATTAGCCAGGTAGTTGCGTTCGTCGGAAAGCTATTTTGAAAGATAACCAGCATTACTATGGTCACTAGCAATAGCGTCGGTGCTTCATTAAGTGCTCTTAGCTGCTTGGGTCCCCAGCTACATTCGCCAGCCGCTAGCTGTTTACGCAGCTTCGCACAGTACATATGGTAAGCGACCAAGAGCACTACAAAGCCTAGTTTAGCGTGCATCCAGCCCTCATGCAGTACATCTGGACGCTGCCACAGCAATCCGCCTGCCATTGCTAGCGTCAGCAGCATACCTGGCGTCGTAATAATTTTCAGCAGTCGGGTCTCCATGATTGCATACTGCTTTTTTAGAATGCTACGAGCAGGTTCTGGCTCTGCTTCTGCCTCCACATGGTAGATAAACAGGCGCACTAGGTAAAACAAGCCCGCAAACCAGACCACCACACCCACGATATGAAACGCTTTGAACCAGTAATAAGCCATCAAATATCTCTGCCTGTTTTATGAAGAGTCGCGATTAAAAGGACCGACGAAGACATAGCCCCTTTAATCTGGCTGTCAAACTTTCTTCGGTACCGTGCCCTTTATTTTCCGCTAGCAGCTTATATTTTGATCGCCTAGCTCATAGGTTCTTAACGTTGCTCTTTATTCGGACGCTGCCCTATGCCTGAATCCACGCCCCACCCCACCTCAACCTCACACTCTATTAACTGGCAACCTATCAATGCATACGAAGACATCCTCTATCACAAAGCTGATGGCATAGCCAAAATCACCATTAATCGCCCTCACAAACGCAATGCCTTTCGCCCTAAAACAGTTTTTGAAATGTACGATGCCTTTTGCGACGCTAGAGAGGATACGACCATTGGCGTCGTTTTGTTGACGGGTATGGGGCCACACACAGACGGTAAATACGCCTTCTGTTCTGGTGGCGATCAGAGCGTCCGTAGAGCGGCGGGCTACGTCGGAGAAGATGGCATTCCTAGGCTCAATGTTCTCGATCTGCAAAGGCTGATTCGCTCTATGCCTAAGGTTGTCATTGCGCTGGTTTCAGGGTATGCCATCGGTGGCGGACACGTGCTGCATCTGATCTGCGACCTTAGCATTGCAGCGGATAATGCCATCTTCGGCCAAACCGGTCCAAAGGTTGGCAGTTTTGATGGCGGATTTGGTGCTAGCTATTTAGCCAGAGTTGTCGGTCAAAAAAAGGCGCGTGAAATCTGGTTTCTTTGTCGCCAGTACGACGCACAGCAGGCTTTAGACATGGGCTTAGTCAACACCGTGGTGCCAGTTGACCAGCTAGAGAAAGAAGGCATTCAATGGGCCCAAGAAATTCTTCAAAAGAGCCCAATTGCTATTCGGTGCCTAAAATCGGCATTCAACGCCGATTGTGATGGCCAAGCAGGTCTACAAGAGCTGGCCGGAAATGCGACACTGCTCTATTACCTTAGTGAAGAAGGCGCTGAAGGAAAGCAAGCCTTCTTAGAAAAAAGACAGCCAGATTTCAAGAAGTATCCTTGGCTGCCGTAAATAGCTGCTGCTATCGAAGCTAGCTCGGCCATTATCTAGCTCAGCCAATATAAGGGTGTATCCGACACCGAGAGAATATGTTCGGCACCACGGGGATATTGTCCCGGCACCCCTAAGAGAATTGCTATAAAAACACCTATGCCGTCTATTGAGGCATAGGTGTTTCATCCTAATCCTCAAAGCAGCTTAATTTTTTATGTTGCGATCCCTAATAGGTTAAGCGGCCAGAACTGGGCATTGGGATCACCTAACTAAACTAGTTAGCAATTACTGAGCAGGCAATCTTTTCAGAATCATTAGTAGGTATCACCACTGGGCTAACTTGATCTTGACTCATCCGTTTAGTCGTCGCTATCCATTTCGCGATCCCCGATGAAGACTGGGAGCTGTCTGTGAAGGGTGCATCCGAGAAGCAGCAAGCGGTCCAGCGCGCATTCACAGGGACGCTAAGCTGACTACAATGTCCACCGCGCCTACCCTCATGGGCATAGAACCGACACAGCCCGCAACGACTTATCTCACAGTTTGAAGCAGCCATAATTGAGTTTCTTAAGTTATATTCTAGAACTTCATAATGACCCAGTTGAATAAGCAGTTTTCTAACATTAAAGAACCCGAATCTGTTGCCAGTAAAAGTGAATCAATCAGAAAAGTGCTTATCTCATGTTTACATTTTCTTCAGATTTCGATTAAGAAGTGAAACATGTTTGCCTATGCGGATTACAGCCGTTTCAAAGGACGGTTGCTCTTTGGGGATCATCTGTTTATGGTCACCATTTGTGAGAGAGACAGCACGTTAATAAGAAGAACTGTAGTCTTTCTTAATAGGAGAACCTCTATTCTTAGAATTTGTGGAAGATACAC
>NZ_JADEXO010000274.1 GCF_015207105.1 cf. Phormidesmis sp. LEGE 11477 | reverse complement strand
GTCGAACTCAATACCATACTGCCGATTCGACTCCATGCCCGCTTTGATGTTGCCCGCTTTGATGTTGCCTGCCTTGATGTCGCCTGCCTTGATCTCATCAGAAACTACCTAACTAGAAAAGTAACGATTACGGTATCAGTCACTCTTTCTAACTCGTGCCGGCCTGAAATGAGTAACTCGCTATACAGTATTCATGCTGTTTCATTCTAAATCATCAAAGTTTTTGCTTATTTTTATCGAATCTGGCCTATTAAATCTGGTTTACCCCTCTGACTCACCTGTCTGGTTCACCCAATCTTGCTCATCTGACTGACCAAATCCTGCTGCATACGATCGAGCTCAGCGCCTACTGATGTCAATGAATCTTCTAGTTCGCGGCGCAGACTGCTAGGCAGCTGACCTGGGGTTTGGCCTTCTTCGTCATCTCGCAAGAGCTTTCTAAACGCTAATAGCTGGGCTGTTTTTAGAGACAGCTCGATCGGCACTTTGAAGTCTGGCAGTACGCCAGTCCCTTCCCAGTTTTCGTGGGTAATCTGGCTAATCGCCTGGCCTGTGGGGATGAACATCCAGAAATGATCGTGCAGTCTAAAGCCAGTGCCAGGATTGGCACCGCCTGCTGTGGTTTCACCGACGATGACGGCGCGCTTGAGATTTTTGAGGTTGTAGGCAAATTCTTCTGCAGCCGAAAACGTCTCGGGGCCGATCATTATGTATACCGGGCGCTCTAGATAGCGAGGCCCAGAAACATACGGCAGCGTCCATGACTGCTGAGTGCGATCTTCGCTTTGCCAGTGCAGGTCGGTGAGATGAACCGGGGGGTAGGCTGGCAGCAAATAGCTAGTCAACAGGGCGACCATGCTGGCCGAACCGCCTCGGTTGTAGCGCAAATCGATGATTAAAGCGCTGGTGTTGGCGAGAAACTGCATAGCGGCTGCGGCAGTGTCTCCGGCGAATTCTGGTGGCTCAAAGCTGAACAGCTCTAGATAGCCGATGTTGCCGCGCAGTCGTTCAACTCGGTTGAAGTCAAAATTACGTAGCTGGCTGATCTGCTGCTGTTGGGCAAGTTCTTCGGGCGGAATTTCGGTTTGAGCGTCTAGATGAGGCAGGACGGCTGGGCTGAAATAGACTTTAAGGTGCTGGTCAGCGCTGAGCGTCTGGAGCTGATCTGTGAGGGTTTCGGCTAGCTGAGAGCCGCTTTTGATATCTCGATAGCCGTCTGCGGCCAGGCGTGAGGTGATGTCGGCCTGAATTTTATCAGCTACTTCTGGAAAGGCGTAGGCGTCGAGCTTTGTAGCGATCGCGTTTAGCAGCTCTGTGCGGATAGCAGGCG
>NZ_JADEXO010000182.1 GCF_015207105.1 cf. Phormidesmis sp. LEGE 11477 | reverse complement strand
AAAGTGCTGTGGACTAGTGGTTACTTTATAGCGAGTTGTGGTGGGGTAACCGTTGACGAGCTCAAAGCTTACGTCCAAAATCAGGACAGACCTGATTAGACTGTTCGCTATCACTCACCTGGCTTTCTTCCCACGCTAAGGACAAGCCTGTAGCGTGGGAATTCCCGCCGATCTAGTTAAAGGGAAAATGATGCGTCGGATAGGGGGTAGCGCATCACCCTTAAGCCCTTGCTATGAGCTGGCTGTAGAGATTTTGAGTCGATTAGCGCATCACCTCGCAAAAGGCGTTATGAGACGATTTAGGCAACTACGCTGCATCTAGCGATCACCCTCTACCAAAGATCGGCTGGTGCTCCGCTCATAGCCGAAGGCTTATGGGGTGGTGAAAGCCAGATGAATGCTAGCGAACAATTTAATCAATCTCTGCCTGTTGCTGGATGTACTGTTTAAGAACAGAAATTGGCGCACCGCCACAAGACAGAATGCAATACGAACGACTCCACAATACAGGCTTGCCCCAGTAGACTGCGCCTAGTTAAGAGTTTGTGAAACAAGAATCTCTGCCTATAGCCGAAGGCTTAGGGAGAGAGCGTCAAAGCCTCCACCTAGCTACCTACTTTAGTGGTCAAGACAAGGTATTGCTAATCGACGGTGATCCTAATCGGACCGCGATCGCGTGGAGCGAGAGAGGTCAATTGCCTTTTGATGTTGTAGACGAACGCAAAGCGTTGACATGCTCCCCTCGCTGAAGCAAGGGGATTCTTCGGCTAGAAGCGCAGGGTTAACTGTACTTCGCACGGCTGGCTAAACGCATCAACGGACTGAGCTAGCAAGCTAGTCTTACCTGTCCTCCGACGTTCGTTTATAGTCTCGGATTGCCCACCCGCGACTCTTATATTCTTTGCGGCATTCACATCCCGGTCATGGAGGGAACCGCAGTTGAGACATTGCCACTCACGAATTGAAAGCTTCTTTCTGCCTGCCCTGTGTCCGCAACAGGAACAAGTTTGGCTAGTCGGCTCCCAGCGATTAATTACCGCAATATCACGACCATACATTTCAGCTTTTGCTTCAAGCATGGTTCTAAACTGTCGCCAGCCTAGATCGCTGATGGCCTTAGCTAGACTTCGATTCTTCACCATTCCTGACACATTCAGATCTTCGATTGATATTGATTGGTTCTCTCTAATCAATCGAGTGCTCAGCTTATGCAAGAAATCTGTGCGGACATCTTTGATGCGGGCATGGAGCTTAGCTACTTTCAGCTTTGCCTTTGCGCGTCTGTTGCTGCTCTTTTCGCAACGGCTTAGCGCCTTCTGTAGCCTAGCGAGCTTTTTAAGACTGCGCTTCAACGGTTTGGGCGCTTCAACCTTCGTACCATTGTCCAGCGTTGCAAAGGTTGAGATGCCTAAATCTATGCCAATAGCTTTGTCATTCCACGGCAATAGTTCAGGTTCTACATCTACAACAAAGCTGGCAAAGTATCGGCCTGATGCATCCCTAGTCACCGTCACAGTAGACGGCTCAGACGGTAGCTTACGGCTCCACTGCACTTTGATAGAGCCTATCTTCGCTAGGTACAGCTTTGAACCTACCTTAAACCCACGCTGCGTGAATTCTGCTGACTGTGCCGACTTGCGAGACTTGAACCGTGGATGTCGCACTTTCGGTCCTTTTCGCTTGCCTGTAACAGAGTTGAAGAAGTTGCGAAAAGCAACATCTAAAGCTCTAACAGACTGCTGCAACGGGACAACCGATACGTCAGCTAGCCAACTGCGCTCTACAGTCCGCTTTGCTTCGGTAATCATCTGCTTGGCTAGAACTGCGAATCCTGGATACTTCTCTCTCTGTCTGTACAACCGCTGGCATTCTGCCAATGCGTCATTCCAAACAACGCGGCTACAGCCAAACATCTGAGCAAGTCGTATGACCTGCCCTTCGTTTGGATAAATCCTGTAGCGATACCGTTGTTTCATTGTTCTATTTTACCATTCTCTAAGAGGCTAAAACTGTTGATGCATAAAGATTACAGCAAGATTGGCAGCATAGCTGCCCTCCTATCCATCCCCGTGCTGAAGCACCGGGTTTCTCGGAGGTTCCGATGACCAGAAAAGCACCAAGCCAGATAACCATCAAGCCGTCAAACCAGAAACAATCAAAGAAGCAGAACCAGAAAGCCAGAAAGACGCTAAGCCAGAGAAGATGGTGAATGTAGGTGCCAAGGTGCCTCTGTCGCATCGCAACCATTGGGCGGCTGAGGCAAAACGCAACGGTCGGTCCATGACGGAAGTGATCATATCGGCATTGACTGATGCCTTCGGTCTGCCGCCTGAGGAGTAGATTATGGCAGAGAATAATGCTGCGATCCAGACTGGCTCGTTAATCACGGTTACCTACGAAGATAGAGAATTTGAAGCTATCGTAATCGATCCAAACGGGCTAGGCGACGGTGAACCTTCCATAGGCTTTGGATTTCGCATGGCTTCTAGACACATTGGAATCCCCCAACAGACGCTTACCAATAGGGTGACCCAAATAGAAGGGGTGGAAGCTCTGAAAGTACCATCTGGCAAGGTCTTCAGGGTGACCCAAATCCGTGCCACAGATGGCAATGATTACAAGGTCATCGAAGTTGCTGATTGGTTTGATCTAAGCATGGATATCCTACTCAACCCTGGGAAAATTCGTAAACCCGCCCGAGAAAATATTGGAGCCTTCCTTCGCTGGTTTGCAATCAAAGGCTTCTACGCCGAGGCTAACGTTGCTCTCAAAGGTGTCTACAGCGGAAAGTCGAGCCGAGCGACGACCCGCTGGCTGATTCAGCGTCAGTCGGGAAAGCCAGTTCGCAAAACCTACACTGACTTACTCTTAGAGTTGAATGTTCACTCGACTGCGTATGGTAAGTGGACAAACGAGGTGTACAAAGGACTGTTCGGTATGCCAGCGGTGGAAATGAAGCAGCGCTGGTTACTGATGTCGGGCGATCCAAAGATAGCGAGAAACTACATCTCAGAAGAGGAAGGTATAGCGGCAGTAAAGTACTGCGAAGATATGGTGGTGCGGATGTATATCGACAATCTAGAAGAAGCGCATCGGGAAGCGATCGCGCTGACGGTCCGAAAGTACAAGCTGCATCCTCAATTCTCTAATCATTGATAGCGTACGTTCAGAGATAGAAGGGCATGAATTCCAATTCCGATGAAGGCAAAGAGACTGAGATATTTACTCGTCAGGAATGAGCATTGATCCCGTTTTCGGTATATTCGCGTTTTATGTAGAATTTGAAATTCTATTGTTGTGAGCTTTATTTATGTAGAGTGATCGCCGTCTGTTCATGCTAATACTGCGGTGTTGCTAGTACCCAGTGAAGGGGATCTCTAGCAGTTTTGGGTTGAGGCAGTAGCTATTGGAATGCTTGGTTTGAGCCAGATTGAACGCAACTAGCCGCCTCAGATCAGGTCCGATGCTTCTAGCTATGCTCTCTTTATATTTGGTGAGCGCGATCAAGGGCTTACGCTCTAGCCATTCTGGATAGCCGTGTAGCAATCCTTGCAAAAGCTCTGATTCTCGGGTAGTTAACACTTCAGACCATAGGCGAATGATGTCTGTACCGCTGATCAATGCTCGCGGGAGGTCATTGCCTAAAACAGCTACCCCTTTTTCTGTGATAGATACCTGTTCAGGACTATCGACGATGAGATACCCCGTCATCGCAACTGATGCTAAGCAGTCGTAAAAGTGCATCTTATCATGTCCAAAGAGCGCTTCTAGCTGTGATTGACTTATTGCTGCTTTACGATGTTTGGCGAGAATCGTGAGCAATTTCGTTTCTGATTCTGTTAGAGAGCTATCGGTAGCTTGTACAGTCGGCAAACTCTCTACCTGTTTGTACTCTTCCATCAAGAGACTAGACGCTACCTGCTCAAAACAGCTCTTTGCCTGTTGGAGACTGTTTTGGGCGGTATCAAGAGCAGCAAAACCTTCTTGTAGCAAGGCCAGTAGGTTAGCTTCTGGTGCTATCTGCAACGGATTGAGCGTTTCACCTCGCTCAGCGATCGCATGACCAGGCTCCAAGGCACCAAAAACTTCTTTGACGCTGCCCACCGTTGATATCTCTGTGGTTTTGGTAAGAGTGTGGTAGCGCTCTTCAGCAATCGACTCAGCATATCTTAGTAGTACCGGATGCTGGGGAATGTAGAGATAGGCATCTTGACTCATAAAGGAATGATGTGTCCGCACTAGTCGGCCTATTACCTGCCTGAAGAAAAGCTCGGTAAGAATATTCGAGGCATAGACCCCAACGCGCAGCCGGGGAATATCGACGCCTTCTGAGATCATCTTCACCGCGACTATCCACTTTTGCTGCCCATAAGCAAAGTCGCTGATAACTTTGTTGGACTTTGCAATATCTGAAAGTGCGATCTCTGGATAGAGACCGCTCACCTGCTCGACTATCTGCGCGACATCGCGAGCGTGGGCTTGGCTTTTCGCGATGATGAGCCCCCCTGCGGTTGCATCTTGTTCTCTAATTTGGTCTAGATGAGTATCAGCAGCCCGGATGACTTCACTCAGCCAAGTTTTGCTTGCAATCGCTGTGTTCAGCTGACGTGCAAGACGGCGATCGCTTGCTGCTTCACCAAAGGCGATCGCATCTTTTTGTTTGCCAAATTGCCACTCGGCCTTCCCCCCAAAGGTTGGGAAGTAGATTGGGCCGACGATTCGATCTTTTAGACCGCTGGCGTATGAATACTCGAAGTCTGGTGCCAGGGTACCTGCTTCGTCGTAGGTAACGAACGGGATTGTGCCTTCATCATGCCGAAACAGCGTACCGCTGAGCAATAGCATTCTATGAACGTACTTCAGCAAGTCTTTCGTTCCTGTTCCCCATGCCTTCGACGCCGCTAGATGGTGCGGTTCATCGAGAATAGCGAGCGATCGCCGTCTACCTCGTATTGCCTGGTTAGCAGCGCTGACAAAGTTTGAGTCGATCAGCTGCTGATAGGAGAAGACATACCCGTCTGCTGACCGATAAGGACTAATAGCCAGAGACAGGCCAATAGTCGCAGCGGCAGCTATCCACTGCTGGCGAATTTGCTTGGTATGGCACAGTGCGATTAGCTGTTTGACTTCGCCTGATTTCAGTAGCGAGATAGCAACAGCCAATCCGTACTGTGTTTTGCCGCTAGCTGGGGTTGCGTGGCAAGTGTAGATTCGCCGCTCAGCGCGAAGGTAGCCCGCTAATGCTTGCTGTTGCCATTCTCTCAACGGCAGTGTACTCATGTTTCGCTTTTGCTTTGAGGTTAGTCCAAGTCTGATACTCACAATAGACCACTGGCCGACTCTTTAATAGAATGTAGAGCAGCAGCCGTCGCGGAGGGAAGTTGAGCCTCAAAATTCTTATTCCCTTTCTTGCTGCTACCATCCGCTGCTGCATCTAGCGGATTGCCTCCTTTTTTAGATCTGGCTCTGCTCTAGAGCCCAGTAGCTCAACAGCGGCACAGTAATTTTCCACTCACCTTTATCGTTGGCCACGATAACATCTCGTCGTTTCAGGATCTCTAATTCTTTCCCGATCGCGGTCACTGAGAGCTCATTTTGCAGATGAACGGTCGACCTCGCTTGCCCCTTTGCCAAAGTTGTAAGGATCTCATGCTGAATAGGACCATCTTTTTGCGCCTGATTCCAGACCCCAGTGAAGTAGTAACGACACAAGGACAAGAAGTTACCTCTATTAACTATTGCTGTCAGGTCTTGGGAGGTGAAACTATAGTCATTGATATGGTCTCCTTCGCCTCGGTTGCGTTTGTAGAAAGACACAAGCTCAAAGCCGATCCGCTCAACAAGATATGGTTGACCTGCGGTTAGCCGATGAATCTCGGCGGATGTCTCCGGCAAACATCCAAGCTTAAGCTCCTCGTCGAGATCGGCCAGAAGTGCAGCTGTTTCGTCCTGGCTTAAGAAGCCAACATGAATCGGCAGAAAACTATCAGAGAGGTGGTGAAAAAAATTATCTGATAGTTCTTCTGATAGTTCTTCCAAAGAATGCAGTCCAGAAAAGACAAAAGCGATATTGGGGAATTCCTGAATGATTTCTTTCAATAAGTTAAGAAAGTCCTCGCTGAGAATGCCAGTGGCGCTCAGCTCTCCTAGCTTTTCAAATTCGTCTAGTGCAATAACTAGCCCTTGCTCAGGCTTTAGCTGCTTGCTGATGGATTGAACGAAGCCTCGAAAAGCGACTAATGGTGAACTCAGAAGAACTTCGTCGTCAGGCGGCGAAACAGAAAGGGCCTCGCTGATAGAATCACTGAGGGCAATCATGACTTCGCCTTCCCCTGCTTCTTGGGAAACTGCGCCCAAGCTGAATAGATTGAGATAAGCAACTCGAATAGTTTTATCTAGGTATCCCGAGGTATTTGTGAGTATGTCTGTCTTCCCCATCCCCCGGTGTCCATAGAGCGATACGGACTGGATTGGGCCGCTTCCCTGCCATAGCTCTTGGAGTTGTACTACCGCCTTGCGATTGATAAGCTACGAACTAGCCATGTGAATTAGACTGACGTCATAATGAGTGAAAGCAGTTGCTGTTCTATGATACTAGTTGTGTCTTATCTATTCCACAGCGAATGTAAATATAGACTCGTATTAACATGAACGCGCTAACTATAGAACAACTCGAAGTCTTTGTGATTGGATCTCTGAATGACCAAGGCTTGACCTGGCGCAACACAGAGCAGGCATTAGCTTGGCATGGAACAACGATAAGAACAGTTGAAGCGTTAGGAGAGGCGATCACATCCTATGAAGCATCAGATCAGGATTCAGCAGTACAGCTCCACAATATCGAAGCAAAGGCTGTTGAAGTGCTGGCAAGCATAATTGTTCAACTAGCAATTCACAAAGGGACCACACTCAATCTAAGCAAATCTGCTGGCTACTATTTGAGTGGAAATTATACAGACTCTAGGGAAGATGTTTTGGAGTGGCTGGGTGATTCGATAGCGAGGAACGGTGGCAATACAGTCGATCTGCTCAGAGACCTAGCTGGCTGTTTGATTCGCGATGTTTCCTTATACGGGCTTACTCTTGAAGGCTGTCTTAGAGCCGTATTGAAGGAGAGAAAGAGGAATCGACTGCAATTGCTTATCTATCATATGCGGGCGCGGCGTTAGCGATCTTGATAGGAATCCTCTGCATTCCATCTTTTCCGAGTGTATATAGGCTTCTAGTGTATTTTATTTTGATGATGGGGGCGATGTTGCTCATCTATTTTCAGATAGTCCCGACTGTGGTTTCATTCGCAATCTTCTTGGCAGCAGCGGCTGTCCCTATATACTGCGAGAGAAATGTCGATATACTTCCCGGAATTATCCGCCAGCTAAACGAAATGGAGGAGGAGCATAGTGACAGGCAATAAATTACCACAGTCTAGGCTATGGCCGACGACGAGCAGAGTGGGGAAAAGCAAGACAGCAGGACAGAGATGAGTAGTGATTTTGTTTTCATTTGCTCACATTGGCTTGCTCTATTTTCTCGATCCAAGTATCGAAATCTGCTGAATGTTTCTCTGATAGAGGCAGCAGGACAAAGAAAGCAAAAGACCACAGAGCGGCTCCAAACACACCAATCCAGAGAACAGCTCGTTTAGCAGATCGAGCTGTTCTCTGAAGTTCTGGAGGGGAAGGCAGTTCATCGACCAAGAATATGCGATACGCGCATCCAGCAATGTCTGTTTTTTCTATGAGAACAATCTAGAACGGTTGCTTCGTATTCTATATAGAATCTGAAATTATCAGATCAACCCAAATCTAAGCAAGACGCTAGATTGCAATACAGTGGTGACGCACTCCCACCACTAAACTTGATCGGTTATAGCGGGGGCTTCTTTAGAAGCTAGAGTGTTGTTGCCGTCCCGAAAGATAGACAAGATTTGCTTCGTGGTACTATCGGTCATATCGCCAGATATGATTATCTTCCCACTACGCCGTT
>NZ_JADEXO010000181.1 GCF_015207105.1 cf. Phormidesmis sp. LEGE 11477 | reverse complement strand
GTATAAGAGACAGACCGTATAGAGACCGCGTTAAAACAACGCAGCGATTTCTAAGCGGGCCTTGAGACTTAGCCTTTAGTGACTCTAGCCTTTAGTCGCGAGCGAGTGTTCTAATCAACGCCCGCTTCCTATGTTATTTCTTCTCCGAAATCTGCTCTGTCATCGGCGTTTCAACGCACTGCCGACTAAACCATCTACTAGGCTGCCTGCTCAAAATCTTACTAAAAAGCTATCGACAAAAAGGCTGTCCATCGGACTGCTAGCGACTACTGTTAGTTTGATAGCGGCCTGCTCAGGTGCTTCTGACGTGGCTGATGAGACGTTAGTGCCTGAAGGCAAAGCCAGTGAAGCTACCAGCGAAAAGAATACTAAGGTCGAAAACGAATCAGGCGATGAGTCTAAGGTCTACGTTAAGCAGATAGATGACTATGCCGGGGAGACTAGCGCTTTGGGGACTGAAGTGCCTGAAGCCAAAGAAGTCGGTTCCGACAGCCAGATGTGGCTAGAAGCCGATGCCACCTACGAAGAGCAGGACTTTAGTCGAGACCTGTACGCCGAGATTCTAGAGGAAGACGCTTACTGCCTGTCAACCGGCAGCTGCGGAGACGTCAGATATCTTTTTCAAGATGTGCTGATGATCGCCGCTATGGGTGAGTTTGGTTCTACTAAAACGACGCTGACTCCGCACGAATCTATATCCAAGTCGCAAGCACTTGCTTATGCGCGAATGCTAGATACAGATAGCGTCATCGACTTTGAAGACAGCCTATTAATAGACAACAACGAAGGTGAAAGCGATGGGCCAGTCATCATCACTGAGAACTACTTTGAGGCCGGACTGCCATCAGAAGGGGCTGCCTACGAACTCGCTTCGATCAGAAGCGCACAAATAGTTTCAGACACAAGCGGCGAGATACTCAGGGTGCTATATAGAGTCGACGTGCTTTGATAACACTTGCTCTAATGACACTTTTTAATACAGCATGCTGAAGATCGTCCTAATACAATGGCGAAAATGCTGGGGTGATTGTGTGATCGCCATCCTCATAGAAAAAGCTGTGCCTATGTACACCGCCAGCCACTTGACCTAAAGTTGTGTAGGAATATGTCGTGTAGGAATGTCATGTAGGAAGTCATCCGTATCGCTATGCCCCAGCCAAGTGACAAACGATACACTGTCTAACTACGTTTAGGATTCTCTTTTCGTGCCCTCTACTGTCGCTGTTACCGTTCCTGCCACGACTGCCAACATCGGCCCCGGTTTTGACTGCCTTGGCGCTGCCTTGTCACTCTACAACCGCTTTCACTTCACGCCCTTCACGCCGCTCTCTGATAGCGAGCCGTTTCAGATCACGGTCGAAGGGGCTGAACGCAGGCGGGTAAATAGCGGCGCGAGCAATTTGGTCTATCGTTCCTATCTCAAATGCTATGAGCGCATTGGTAGAGCGGCACCGCCCATTCATATCAGGATTAATCTAGGCGTTCCACTTTCTCGCGGGCTCGGCAGCTCTTCAACGGCGATTGTCGGTGGTATCTTGGGCGCTAACATGCTGGCTGGTTCACCTTTAGGCCCAGCGGAGCTAGCTAAGCTAGCTAACCAGATAGAAGGACATCCAGACAACGTAGTGCCCGCCCTACTAGGGGGAGCGCAACTAGCAGTTGTTACTAAAGGACGGCTACAGATTTGCAAGCTGCCTTGGCATGAATCGGTAGTGCCTGTGGTGATTATTCCTGAGTTTGAGCTATCCACAGCGGATGCGCGGCGGGTGCTGCCAGGTCACTACAGCCGAGCGGATGCGGTCTTTAATACGTCTCACATCGGGCTGTTGCTGCAAGGGCTAGCGACTGGAAATGGTGACTGGATTGGTGGGGGGATGAGCGATCGCATTCACCAGCCCTACCGCAAGAAGCTCATCCCCGGCTACGATAACGTGCGTCGCGCCGCCCTACGAGCTGGAGCCTGGGGAATGGTGATCAGTGGAGCTGGGCCAACACTGCTAGCGCTAGCGCCATCTGATACCGCCGAGTCTGTTCGCGAAGCGATGGAAACCGCCTGGAAACCTCAAGAATTTGCCGTCAAAGCTCATTGTCTGAGGCTAGATACGAAAGGTGCGATCGCCGAAGCTATTGGCTAAACCCCCTCAGAAGCTACAGCATTCTCTATTGGCTACGCATATGCAGATTCGATGTGCCGACCGTAGCCTCAATCGACTGAAGGCCAAACTCAACTAATAGCTGAAAACTCAGCTGTTCGAGATTGCTACCAGCAGTCGTCTAAAGAGATGCAAAATGTACGGTAAAGTTACAGCATGAAGCCACTGAGGAAACGTAGTGAGAAATTCTAGACCCAGGCTATTTTCGGCTAGTCTCGTTGTCTTGCTGCTCTCTCTATCTGCCTGTTCTGTTGAGCGCGGCGCAGGCAGGCTTGTAGAGGAAGGAAATAATCTAACGCAGGAGGAAAGACACGCGGAAGCCATTCCTCTGTATGAGCAAGCAATAGCACAGGATCCCGAGCGGTCAAAGGCTTGGTTTGGAAAGGGTAATTCGCTAAGAGGGCTAGAGCGATACGAAGAGGCAATCGATGCCTACGACAAAGGCTTAGAAATTGATCCTGATGAGGCTGAAGCTTGGTACGACCGAGGCGGTTCATTGATTGATCTAGAGCGCTATGAAGAAGCGATCGCATCCTTTGATAAGGCTCTAGCGATCGATCCTGATTACTCTGAAGTTTGGAGCGACCGAGGCGTATTGCTCATGGAACTACAGCAATACGAAGAGGCGCTTACTTCTTTTGACACAGCCTTAGAGATTGACGCCGACGATGCCAAGACTTGGAACAACCGAGGCCACCTAATGCGCGCGTTGAGGCGATACGAAGACGCGATCACGAACCTGGACACAGCACTAGAAATTGACCCCGATCTTCCCGATGCTTGGAATAATCGAGGCATTGCGATCGCTCTGCTAGGACGCCATGAAGAAGCGCTTACCAACTACGACAAAGCTTTAGAGATTGATCCTCGCTTTGCTCGCGCTTGGAGCAATCGCGGCCAGTCACTGGCCAGCCTAGAACGCTATGAAGAAGCGCTCACTTCTTTTAACGCAGCCACAGAAACTGACCCCGACTATTCTGAAGCCTGGAATAACCGAGGTGTACTCCTATCAATATTAGGACAAAATCTTGAAGCTACAAGATCCTTCGAAAGAGCAGTTCAAGCAGATCCTGATAACGAATCAGCAGCCAATAATCTCCTGCGGATGAATGGTAACGTTCTAGACCCGAACATCAATAGATAAGTGAGCAGTCGCTGCACCGGAGCTGAGCGCAGAAATACCCCTATGCCTGAAGAAGTGTCTGTCTAGCTGCCTGGGTCAGATCACAGAGTTTATCTAATGTTGGCCACGGTGCTCTTTCTATATCAGTTTTTTCATCGGCTCGCAACCAAAGTAAATATTCGATATTGCCGGCTGGCCCTACCGTATCCGACCAAGTGAGCCCTTGATAGCACCAACCTAGCTTTTTAGCCGCATTAGTCACCTGAAAGATAGCGTCTGCTTGATCCCTTGGGTTTCTCACGACACCTTTTTTACCAATCTTTTCTCGGCCCACCTCAAACTGAGGCTTTACCAGTACAGCCGCTTCTTTAGGAAACTCCAACAAAGACCAAAAAGCAGGTAGCACTTTTACCAAAGAGATAAAGGAGACATCCATCACGCCAAACGTAGCCATCTGATCTTCACCATAGAGCTTTGATGGGGTTAGATAACGGATGTTTGTTCTTTCTTGTAGCTCTACCCTAGGATCTTGTCTGATCTTCCAAGCAACCTGCCCGTAGCCAACATCTACGCCATAGACTCGCTGAGCATTTGCCTGAAGCAAGCAATCCGTAAACCCGCCAGTCGAAATACCCCCGTCTAGACAGATCTTTCCCTCTACTTTAATATCGAACGTCTTCAAAGCTTTGGCTAGCTTTTCACCGCCTCTAGAGACAAAAGGGGGCTTTTTCTTCAGCTCTATCACAGAATCTGCCGCGACCAGCGTGCCCGGTTTATCAACTATCTGCTGGGCAATCTTCACTTCCCCGGCTCTGATCAGTCGCTGAGCCTGCTGCCTAGAAGGACACAGACCCTGCTCAACTAAAAGGGTATCAATACGCTGTTTGGCCAAGGTTGAAGCAAAGGAATGAACAGTGTCGATTGTATCGTCAGACGGCCTCGATGTGGGAAACCTGTCGTAGGAAGTGATGGGGCGAATGGTAGAAATGAGAACCGAGCCGAAGAAAAAAGTAGTTTTTATCATGGGTACAGCTCACTGTGGCTCTACGCTGCTAACCCTGGTGCTAGGCGGCCATTCGGACTGTCTGTCGCTGGGTGAGATCAGCAATCTACCGGACTTCTATCGTAGAAACAAGCCGATCTGCTCAGTGTGCGAAGGTGAGTGTAGCCTGTGGGATCAGAAATTCTCTGACCAAGATTTACAGGCGCTTGTCCACGGCTTCTCAGATCGGCGGGTGCATCGCTTTATTCCTTTGAAAGTTGAGAAACAGGTTCGCAGACTTTTGCGAGCTGATAGCGTCTTCAATCCTTATTCTTTGATTGCCTCTAAGGTTGAGGAGTCAGTGCTGATAGATTCAACTAAGACGGTATGGTGGCTACAGAAAAGACTAGCTGCTAGAGAATTCAACGAGAATTTATCACCTTATCTGATTCATCTAATTCGAGATGGTAGAGCTGTGATGAATTCTTATTCTAGAAGAAAGCAGTATCAGGGGCTGACATCTCAGCAGTTTGGAGAACAGTTTGGCACGCTCTGGAAGAATAGAGTCACTAATGAGAACAACTTCTTTGATAGTTTTTCTGGTAAAAAAATCAGACTTAGATATGAAGAATTTGCCACCAATTCAGAGGCGATAACTCAGAGACTTTGTAACTGGTTAGAAATTGAGTTCCAGCCGGATATGCTGAGCTACTGGAAACATCAGCATCACACCATTTCGGGTAATAAAGGCACTCGCGCTTCAGTTCAAAGGTATCAAAACGATGCTCAATCCAATCGGAATGTTGGCATCAAGCTGAATCAAAAATGGCAGCAGCGACTGTCAGCCGAACAGATAGCCGCTTTTTATCAGGTGACTGATGGAATGAACAAAAATTACGAGTGGTAGCAGCAACTTATTCACAACAGTAGCGTTCTATGAGTGATTTTATAGGGATTGTCAGAAGATCGAGTGGCCGAATTAGATTAAAAAGCGTCGTGGAGGGGTGAAGTCATCCACAGATTTCCACTTAAAAGTAGGATTGCAGATCGCCACGACGACGGACATCTAAGGTGGCACAGTGAAATGAGCCAGCAAACGGATAATAGTTCTCAAATGAGCAGGGAATGGGCTTAAAACCCCAATCTTCAAATGCTCGAATCATAGGCTCTTGGTTTTTTTCAACAATGACCCGTTCGCGATCTAGCATCAATACATTCATATTTACCCAGCCGCTGATGACGCCTAACTTATTGGTAGTGGTCTGTAAAGGAGTCGGTGAAACTAGAATATCCCAGCTATCTAGAATCTTTGGGAGTGTTGCGATATCCAAAAACTCTGGATTCACCAGAACTTTGCCTGGGGCGAGCGGCATAAATGTTGTGTCAATATGCATCGCCTGGGGACAGCGAGATTCTAGGATATGAATGCGGTACTCGCTGCCCAAGTGACGACGGAGCCATTCAATGCCCAAATCGTTGGTCACATGACTTTTTTGGCCAAAGAGGTCTCGGCCACATCGCACAAAATCTGCAGCGTCGAAGGTAGGCTCAAACTCAGTTGTAACAAACTTCATATCAGCCCCTTCATGAGGCGGTTGATAATCTGAGTCAAATTGTGCATCTAAAAGCTGGGGCTTTGGAGCCGAGACCCACCGCGCACCTTGCTTAAAGTATTCCTTTAAAAGAGAGCGGTAGGGCCAGCTTTCAAAGTAACGCCCTCGATCGGCCATGGGAGCTTCAATAATTTGGTTACCCACCACAATAAAAGCATCCCGAGGATTTGCCGCGCAAAACCCGCTGTCTACCTGCCAAGATGGCGTAGCATAGTCAGCAGCAAAGTTCATAGAATCTGGTCTGCGAACAGTCACGCCCTCGGCTTCGAGGATATGTACAAATTCCTTTAAACAGGTCTGCGCCGCCGCAATGAATTCTTCTGGATAAGGAGTACCACCACTCACCACAATGTCTTCGACTTGCTTCCAGCTCCCTGGTGGAACTATCCGCTTAAAGATCGTATTCCACGCAGGGAACATGGCATTATCAACAATACCAACAATTACTTCTTCTAAAGGATCCCATTCGTTGTGGGAGCTGACGCAACAGGTAGAGGCAGTAGCCATCGAGTTCTTATCTAGTAACGGGGTCATTTCTAGTAACGGGGTCATTAGGGAACGCTCCAATGAGTTAGTTTTTGGGGTGATTATTTCAAATTCTGAGCCTTGGCGAGGCTGCTATACACTGCACGCAGCGCTACAATTGCTTGGTCGATTTCACACTCAGTGTTAGCCGCCGTGATGGAAAATCGTAGAAGACTGCGAGATTTGGGGACAGCAGGGAAAATGCCTGGGGTGATGAGGATACCGTGCTCCCACAGTATTTTGCAGGCTACAATAGCCGACTCTATCGATCCAACAACAACACTAACAATAGGAAAGTCTCTCTGTCCGTTGACCTCGAAGCCGATATCTCTAGCGGCGGCAATAAGCTTGCGTGTCAAGTCATAGATGCGTTGCCGCAACCGATCGCCTTCTGTTTGATTGATCTTTAGCCCTGCGATCGCACTTGCCAAACTAGCGACTGGCGAAGGCCCTGAAAACACAGCGGTCCAAGCTGTCGCCAGCCGTTTTCTCATATGAGCATCCCCGCAAGTCACAAAAGCGCCGTAAGAAGAAAAAGCCTTTGAAAGTCCAGCGCAATAGATAATGCGATCCTCTTCGTAGCGCAGACCATAGTAATTGACAATTCCGTTGCCCCGGTGTCCATAGGGCATTGCTGGCGTAGGATTCTCGCCGACTATGCCAAAGCCATGGGCATCATCTACATAAACGGTGGCATCGAATTGTTTAGCTAGGCTCACATAGGCAGGCAGGTCGGCATAATTGGATGACATTGAATAAACGCCGTCGATGACAATTAGCTTGACTGAGGCTTCAGAATGCTGCGTGAGTTTTGACGACAGATCTGCCAAATCACTGTGCCGGTAACCCACCACCTGCGCGCCATGCTGCTTGGCTAAACGGCACGCTTCTACAATCGAGCGATGCGCCGCATCATCTATAAAGATTGTGCCGCTTTTACCAGCTAATATCGGAATGACGCCCATATGTAATGCGCTCACAGAGGGAAAGACGAGCGTATCAGGGACTTTGAGTAAGGTAGATAAAGCGGCTTCTAATTCGCTATAGAGATCGGGAGAGGCCACTGCTCTGGTCCAGCCAGAATGCGTTCCCCATTCACGAATGGCTGGCAGAATAGCTTGCTGTACCTGGGGATGCAAATCTAATCCTAAATAATTGCAAGAGGCGAAGTCACAAATCCAGCGGCCCTCAATAAAAACCTGTCGGTTTCGTCTATGGGTGGCTCGGTTGAAGAGCTGGGGAATTTGCTCATAAGCACTCGCAGCATGAGCATCCGAATCTAATTTTGAATCTAATGAGGGTAATTCGGAGGATGCTTGATTAATCAGGCTACTCAAATGCTTGCTAAAGCCGCTAATTGTTGGATGATCCCAAAACAGAGCAGACTCCAACTTGAGTCCAGGCTTTATTTCTGCCTCCAAGGCGGCTGCTAGCTCTGTAGCAGAAACTGAATCTACGCCATAGTCTACAAATGTCTTATGGGAAGAGATCTGAGTCGGTGGAAGCTTGAATTCGAGCCTTAACCATTGTTCAATCCAGTGCTGAATAGCCTCAGCAGTCACGACTGTATGCTCTTTTTTCAGCGATGGAGCCAGCGCTTTGGCAGGCGCTAACTGATTGAAGTATGCATCAGCAACCACCGACAGCGTATTTTC
>NZ_JADEXO010000273.1 GCF_015207105.1 cf. Phormidesmis sp. LEGE 11477 | reverse complement strand
GGATGAAGGCGACTTCGTTGAGCTCGACGATCTAGATTTTTGGAGCAGCCATATCTGAATTCTCGGCTCAGCCACCAGCTCCTTCGGCTACTAGGATATCAGATTGGATTTTATTGCGAACTTGTAAGCGCTTCTTGGACGGAACCTCGGTTTCCGCTTCCCCCCTCCCCCCTTTCACCGCGTAAGTTTAGCGTTGGCGTCGTGCTTCCACACGCCGAGTAGTAAGGAGCTACGAGTTGAAGCTGAAGACTTTGACTTGAGCATTCAGTTCGGGAAAGCGGTTCTCGTCCGGCAAGAATGGCTGCGCGCGCGCGGCGATCTCGTACGATGCGTACATCCCTTCATACTCAGGGTTCGCCAAGTAGTTCTCAGCTTGCCGACGAACCAGCATGAAGAATGCGAGATCATCATCGACATGTTCGCAGATTGAGTTTCCGAGCCCGGTTAACATCGACATGTAGTAGACGAAGCGATGTTCGGTCATGCCTGCATCGTTCTCTGTAGCGTGCTTAGCGATCATCTCGTTGCGTTCAGCCAGTCTTGCGATTACGTCGTGAAACGTGCTCGTGCCTCGATGCAGGAAGTTCGTTAGAGCTGGCATCTGCCTTACGACCAACGATAGCTCATTGAAGTCAGGCGGCTCCAACATGCTGGGCGGGGGCGTAGTCTTGTAGAACGAGTGGAAACTCTCTGAGGCTTCTTTCATGCTTCTCAGGGCAGCCTCTCGCCCACGCGTATCGGCGTTATAGTAGTCGTTGACCAACGTCTCCATTCGTTGGCTTTCTTCTCGAAGATCGGCCACGATCTGCATTTTGATGCTAGCTAACGTCTCAATATTCAGGATCGCAGCCTGTAATGCCCTGAATAACGCATCATTCGCTGCAGCTTTGGCGACTTTTTGGCTTTCTGCCCGCTGTGTTCCAAGTTGGAACTGAAAGGCAAGCAAGCCCAGTGCGAAGGCTAATGTTGCACCAATGGTCGTTTGAAGAACGCCAAGCCAGAACACGTCCGCAGTCAAAACCGCCTCCATTGATTGTGGGCCTACGTTATCAGGCGATTACAATAGTTGCTCAATAGGCCTTGCCCTAGTGACGCTCTCCTAGCACCTCGTCTCAAGGCGTCACATACATGGGTATTGCATTTTGACGCTATATGCTTCATAGGGTCTAGTTCCTAATGAAGCCAAGGAGCGTCACACATGATACTGGGATATGCACGAACATCGACTGCAGACCAAGAAGCCGGTCTGGAAGCGCAGGAGCGCGATCTGAAGGCAGCAGGGGCCGAGAAGCTATTCGCTGAGAAGGCCTCGTCTGTGTCCAGCAGGAAGGCTCTGGAG
>NZ_JADEXO010000180.1 GCF_015207105.1 cf. Phormidesmis sp. LEGE 11477 | reverse complement strand
CCATAAAGCACACCCGCAGCATGTCTGTATTGGCATTTAGACTTAGCATCCGCTTACGCATCACCTGCGCCACCGCCTTATAGCTGGCCATTTCACTCAGCTCTGTGAGCAGATCGGTCAAGATTTCCATCCATCCCTGAGTGGCCACCTCGACTAAAATGGCCTTCTTATTTTCAAAATGGCGAAACAGCGTGCCTTCAGCGACGCCGGCTGCCTGGGCTAGATCTTTGGTCGTTGTGCCACCGTAGCCCTTTCGTGCAAACAGCTTTTGAGCAGCCTTCAAAATTCGTTCTTGAGTATCGGCTTCTGTAGTGGCTAGTTTGCGTTTATAAAGCTGCATCGACGAGGGCCTGTGATTGAATTAGAGAGACTGAAATTATGGCATCTACAAAGTATTTTTAGCCGTCAATAATTAATAAACGTTGTTTTCCACAAAACACTTTACAGAACAACACACTAGTTATTAGTTGTGCTCACTGTGCTTACTATTACTATGCTTACTATTGGTTTTACTCACTCTATGCCGAAGCAAGTTCAATGCTATGAGTTTAATCGTTCTGCTGTTGGTAACGGTTGTCGCCTGGTGTCTATCCCTCTCTTTCGACTTTTTTCCGGGGGTGCTATGGAGCTGGATCTACTGGCCCCGATGGGTGGGTTGGATAGTGCTGCTATCTTTCCTGGCGTGGTGTATGGACGATCAAAGCTAGGGCAGATTTCTCCAGCCAAGAAAGCGCTTCGTAGAGGAAAGGAATATGGAAAGAAAGTTAATTGCTTTGATTGGAGACTTGCTCTAGCGATAGCCTTGAATTGTACAAAGGAGTTTTTCTATGTGGCGAGATCGTGTAGGGCGAGCTCAGCTAAGTACTTTGTCAGCTGAGTTTGACTGGCAGCAGCTACAGCAGCTTGCAGGTGGCGATGCAGCGTTTGAGGCGGAACTGCTGGCGATGTTTCTAGAGGATGCAAAAAATAGCCTACAGCAGTTAGAAGCTGCGATCGCAACCCAAAACGCTAGAACCATCGAAGATGTTGCTCATTCGCTTAGAGGTGCTAGTGCAAACGTAGGGGCTAGCACCATCGCTGAGATTGCCCTTGAGCTAGAGAATACTGCTAGAGCCGGAGAAACCCACAACGCCCGTCAGCTAGTGCAGGAAATCGGCATTCACTACCAGAAAATCCAGTCTCAGCTACGAACCTAGCGCTAACTGCTGGGGTGGAATTGGTATAAGCTGTAACAATTGCGACAGTTCATTGACCATCCAACAGAATAAGCTTGGCTCGCACTTGGGAAAGACTGCCGATTTAGCCTACGTTTGGAACATGGAGTTATGAAAAGAGTTGAGGCGATCGTCCGCCCTGAAAAGCTACAGGACGTGAAGAATGCGCTAGTAGAGATCGGGGCCACCGGTATGACACTAGAAGATGTGCGGGGCTTTGGCCGCCAAAAAGGACAGACCAGTACCTATCGGGGCATCTCTTATACCGTAGAGTTTTTGGCCAAGAAACGCCTGGTTTTAGTTATTCCAGATAGTTTGCTGAGCAAGGTACTAGAGACGGTCTCGGCAGCAGCTTCGACCGGGACAATTGGCGATGGCAAGATCTTTGTTTCGCAGGTGGATGACACGATTCGGATTCGCACTGGTGAAAAGGGTGAGATCGCGCTGTAGCCAACGACCCTACCCAATACCCAAACGCTCCCGATAATAGAGGCTAGAGGCCCAGCATCTGCTGCAGCCAAAAGCAGACAGCAGCCGTGCCTAGCGGCACACTGAGGTTGTCAATACCGTATTTAGAGATGGCTTCTAGGACGGTGGCAACGATCGCAGCGATCGCTGCTACTAGCCAAGTTGTCAAAATCGGCCCTTGCACGGCTAATAGCACGCTCGCACTGACGATATAGCTCACTAGCAGCATGGTCAGACTCCCCTCCCAGCTCTTCTTCTCACCCCAAATCTGATAGGGATGTGCGCCAAATCGCTGCCCGACCAGCGCCGCTAGCCCGTCTCCCCAAGTCATCGTCAAAATACCGATAGCTGCGTACTGCGGCTGATGCAGCGGCCAAAACCAAACCATAGAGCAGCCAATGCTGACCGCGTAAAAGAAAGTACCCAGGCTCTTGCGCCCAATACCGTTAATGCCGGGCAATAGCGGCAGACGATAGGACAGCAGGGCAACGCCACTGAAGAAGACAGCAGCCACTATCCCCAGCCAGGCTGGTACCGCTAGCCACCAGGCCAGCAAGATCACCTGCCCAGCGCCGATGTGAACAATTTTGCGGGTGATTTCTGGTCCGTATCCCCACCGCCGGGCAGCTTCTGAAAGACCGCCGACAAAGGCTAGCCAAGCCAACACTAAAATGCAGTTTAGAACTAAAGGAGACACGGCTTGCTAGATTGGCTAACTAAATCGAAGAAAGACTGACTAGATCAAATAAAGGCTGACTAATAGCAGCATAGGGTATCGCCCAAACGCTTTGACTGCTATCTTTATGTAGAAATTACTGTCTCAACTAACTATAGAGTACGCATGGGCAAACCCTATCAGCGAGTACTGTTAAAGCTCAGCGGCGAAGCTCTCATGGGAGAGTTGGCCTATGGCATTGACCCAGCGATTGTCGATGCGATCGCCCAAGAAATATCAGGCGTTGTCGACGAAGGCATTCAGCTAGCCATCGTGGTCGGCGGTGGCAATATCTTTAGAGGGGTCAAAGGCTCATCCGCCGGGATGGACAGGGCCACCGCCGACTACATCGGCATGATCGCCACGATCATGAACGCGATGACCCTGCAAGACGCCTTAGAGCGTATAGACGTGCCTACCCGCGTGCAGACCGCTATCTCGATGCAGGAGCTGGCCGAACCCTATATTCGTCGCCGCGCCATCCGCCACCTAGAGAAAAATAGAGTCGTCATCTTCGGTGGTGGCTCTGGCAATCCTTTCTTTACTACCGATACCACTGCCGCCCTTCGCGCCGCCGAAATCAACGCCGAAGTTCTCTTCAAAGCGACCAAAGTAGACGGCGTCTACGACAGCGATCCGACCACCAACGCCAGTGCAAAACAGTACAAGTCACTCACCTATAGTCACGTTCTGGCAAAAGATCTTAAGGTGATGGATGGCACGGCGATCGCGCTGTGTAAAGATAACAACATCCCCATCAGGGTGTTTAACCTCTCGGTTAGAGGAAACATCAATCGCGCCATGATGGGCGAACCTATTGGAACAATTGTGGGAGAGTCCTGTGAAATTAGCTGACCTGAGTGAAGTTGAATCTGCGATGCAAAAAGCGGTTGAGTCTACCAAACGCGCTTTCAATACGATTCGCACGGGACGAGCGAGCGCCTCACTGCTAGATCGAATCATGGTGGACTATTACGGCAGTCCCACTAGCCTCAAGTCACTAGCTAACATCACTACGCCCGACGCTAGCACCCTGATGATTCAAGCCTTTGACCCTAGCTCTGTGCAGCTAATTGCCAAAGCCATTTCGATGTCGGATGTGGGCCTAGTCCCTAACACGGACGGGGCGCTGATTCGGCTGAATATTCCACCTTTGACCACCGAGCGCCGTCAAGAATTTGCCAAGCTAGCGGGTAAATACGCTGAAGAAGGTCGAGTGTCTGTTCGCAATGTTCGACGTGACGGCATTGATCTGGCGAAAAAGCAAGAGAAAGACGGCGATATCTCTGAAGATGAGTCGCGTGATATGCAAGACGAGGTGCAGAAGCTGACAGACAAATACACCAAACAAATCGATCAAGCCCTAGCGGACAAAGAAAAAGCAATTCAGACAGTTTAAGGCCCGTCCAGCTCACTCTGCTCTATCGGCACTCCTTTCTCTATCAGCACTCCTTTAAAGCGAGGAGATGTTTCACCTTCTCCATTTCCACATTTTTTTGTGCATCTATGTTCGATTGCATTATCGTCGGCGCGGGTCCAGCGGGTAGCTCGGCTGCCTATCACCTGGCCAAAGCTGGATGCGCTGTACTGCTGCTAGAAAAAGCGGCCCTACCGAGATACAAAGCCTGTACCGGAGCGGTATCGCCGAGTGTGGCAGACTGGTTCGACTTTGACTTTTCGCCTGCGATCGCCAGCGAAATTCGTCGAGTGCGCTACACCTGGAAACTAGGCGACGCCATAGAAGCCGAGCTAGAGACCGATCCAATTTGGAGCGTAGATAGAAAAGTATTTGATCAGTTCCTCGTTGAACAGGCGCAGCTTGCAGGCGCTAGGGTCCAAGATCAAACGACAGTCACGGGCGTAGCCTTTGAGAGCGACCACTGGAAAGTCTTTACTACTTCTGATTTAGGTACTTCAGGTCAAACCGAAGAAAGCCTAAGTGGGCGGTATGTGATTGCAGCGGACGGTGCGAAAGGCCCCATGGCGGACTGGTTGGGCTTTAGAGAGCACAAGCTGCGAGCGGCGGGCGTGTTGGAAGTAGAGACGGCAGTGCCCATTGAGCCGGGGGCGTTTAGCTTTGAATTTGGATTGGCTAAAAATGGCTGTTTGTGGAGCTTTCCCAAGCCGCAGGGCTACTCGCTAGGGGTCAGCAGCTTTGTGGGTAATTCGATTAAAAATCCAGAGAAGCTGCTGAGTCAGTATGCGGCTGATTTTGGGGTAGAGGCAGCGAAAGGAAGATTTTATACGCATCCGCTGAAGCTGTGGGATGGTAATCATCGGCTGCACACGAACCAGGCGCTGATCGTTGGCGAAGCGGCGGCAATTGTTGATCCGCTGACAGCGGAAGGAATTCGTCCGGCGATGTACAGCGCTATGTTAGCAGCGCAGGCTGTGCAGGCGGCCTTGGAAGGAGATGAGGGTGCGATCGCCAGCTACAGCCAGCTTATTCATGAAAGCTGGGGCGCGGATATGCAGTGGGCTCAGCGAATTGCTACCGTCTTCTTCCGCGTACCCAAGATTGGCTATCGGGTCGGAATAAAACGCCCAACCGCAACAAAACGGTTGGGACAAATTCTAGCGGGCGAAGTGAGCTACGCAGATATTGCCAATCGGGTGATCAAGCGAATCACTACGAGCTTAATCCCTGGTATGGGCAGCTAGTCGTGGATATCTCGCTCAATATCGCTACGAGCCTGCACCCAAATCAGAGACAGGCTGATTAATACTAGCGACTGTTGGCTCAATGATCAGATCGTCTACGCCTGTCAAGGTGATACCCGCATCCTCACCCGCCTTGATCAGTGCCTGACGAAATGTACTGACATCTTCGCCATAGCCACAAAGACGCGCAGCTACCTCAGCGCCTTCTGGGGCGTTTGCCTTAGCGCAGTCAATCAAAGTCAAGCCTGTCAGCGGTTTGTTAGCAGACATCAAAGAGTACTCCGTAAAAATTGCTCAGCGAATTGCTCAAGTCACGTTACCAGAATGGCGACCAGCCTAACTGTATCCACAGGGAGAAATTCAGCAAAAAGTCACGATTTTGGCAGTTGACTCAGCGTTCACAGATCCAATTCCAACTATCTCGGCCTCACTATTTTGGAGGTGTCCGGTTGTACGCTAGATAAATAGACTACACGAAATAACTTCAGCGAACAGTGGTTGAGATGGGAGTTTAGTATGGAACCACGAATCCACGTCGAGCAAAAATATATAGACTACTGGAGAAGCAAAGCAGCCAGAGAAGCCGACCAAATCAAGGTCTGGGAAAAAGAAGCTTGGGATGATGTGCAGATAGTCGCTAGCGTATTGCGCGAACAGTTTCACGCCACCAAAATTATTGTCTTTGGATCCTTGGTAAAAAATAAGTTCGGACGAGGCTCTGACATTGATATTGCGGCTGAAGGTATGGAGCCTAATAGATTCTTTTTGGCACTATCTACTGTCAACAGGCACAGCAAACGAGAAATAGATCTTAAGCCGATGGAAGCGCTAGATCCTCACTTTCGAAAGCGGGTCATAGAAACGGGAAGGGTGATTAGTGAAATCATATAATTCTCAAACCTTGAACGGCCTGGCCGACGATATTGAAATAGAGCTTTCTAAGCTAGCGAAATTGGAAGACCAAGTTCAAAAAATACAACAGAATATCAGAGAAGCACCTGTCTATAGGGATTCTTTTTATGAGAGCTTAGCGCTGAAGTTTCACAACTTTTATACTGGCTGCGAACGTATCTTCTGCTTGATTGCTTCGGATCTCAATGGTGGTATTCCCAGGGACGGGTCTTGGCATCGACGGCTTCTAGATCGGATGGCAGTAGCGCGAAATCAGCGTAGGGCTGTTATCTCTTCAGAAACTGCTAGCTTTTTAGACGAGTTCTTGCGGTTTCGTCATGTGGTGAGAAATATCTATGGGTTTGAATTAAAGCTAGATCGCCTGGATGAGCTGATAGCGCAGTATCCAACGGTCTGGGCTCGGTTTGAAGCAGAGGTGAGTGACTTTGTCAGTTGGTTAAGAGAGCTGGCGATCGCACTCGAAGAATAGGCTAAGCCGCTATCTTTGCTGTCTCTCAACGTCAAAAGTAACTTTTGTGCATAACTCGCGTCATGGTGTGAAGCCATGGTGTGAAGAAGATAGATGCCAAAAGCTACTAGTAATAAAAATATATGAGATTGCCCTTGCACCTCACGCAGCGTCAGGTTTTAGGATGAGTTCATCAATCGCAATCCTTTATTAAGCAAAGAGCGAAGATGTCTAATGCTTAGCTTACTGAAAATTGGTGACCTGGCAAAGCAAACGGGTCTCTCAGTTCGAACGTTGCACTATTACGACGAAATTGAGCTGTTAGTGCCCTCTGATCGTAGCGACGTCGGCCATCGGCTGTATAGCGATCGCGATATCGTCCGGCTTCAGCAGATTCTGTCTCTACGGCAGCTAGGGCTATCACTGACTGAAATTCGCAAATGTTTAGAGAGCCCGGATTACTCGCTGCCACAGGTAATTGACTTGCATCGCGATCGCCTACGCGAGCAAATTTCACTCTCTCATACCCTGCTTAATCGTCTAAACGGAATTGCTACAGAGCTAGAGAATACTCAATCAGTTGCGGTTGAAAACCTAATTCAAGCAATGGAGACGATCACAATGACTACGCAATACTTCACTCCCGAGCAGCAAGAAGTTCTTGAAATTCGCTTTCGTGAAGGGGCAGATGAATGGCAAGAAATACTCAACCAAATTCGAGTAGAAATGGACAAAGGCAGCGATCTGAACAGTCCTGCCGTACGGATGCTGACTAGGCGTTGGTTGTGGAGTATGAAATCTTTTGTGCAAGGCGATGGAGAGATCTATGACTCGCTTGTAAAGATGTATCAGCAAGAAGGAAGCATCGCCACGGATTGGGGGATGGATAACGCTACTTTCGAGTACATCTTGAAAGCAATCTTCTCTATGGCGCTAGGCGATTTTACAGAGGCAGCTATTCCAAGACGCAAAATCTTCACCGCCCAAACGCAGGAAATCATTCGTTTAGGCGAAATCCCCATTCGCGAGCTGAACTTCCATATCTTAGGAACAGAAGGCATTCTTCTAGGACTGTTAGCAGAAGGACAAAGCGTCGCCGCGCAAGCTCTAGACTCTATGGGCATTAGCTATAAAGCCGTACGCCCAATTGTAGAAAAGTGGTTGGGTACTCGGCCTATGCCCCCGGCAGGCACTTTTCCGCCGCAGCTACCCTTCGCGCCTAGAGTGAAAAGAGTCATTGAGATTGCACAAGACGAAGCTAGGGAAGTAGGAGAATCGCGAATCGCACCGAAGCATCTGCTACTGGGCATACTCGAAGAATACAAAGAATGCCCTCCGCCTGGTGGCGTTGCTACCTACATTCTACAAGAAGAACTAGGCGTAAATTTGCAACAGCTTGAGCAGCAGCTTAGGTTAGAAGAAGCATAGTTTCCCATTCACGACTTGATCGCACATCAGCGACAAAATGTTACCACCTCTGGTTTGTCGGCAGATCACCGTTTTTCATAGCTTCATAAAACAGTTGTATAGAACGGTATTGAATATTACTGCGATCGCCAATCTCAAAAGGGCAACAGTTATTACCTCGGCAACAAAATGCATAAGCCTGAAGTAGATCCCTTCCACCGGAGGGGTGCCCAACGGGCGGGGTGGGTTGGCAGTAAGTAGCGCTAGCGGCTGTATTCTGTTTGTCCGCCAGAGTAAT
>NZ_JADEXO010000035.1 GCF_015207105.1 cf. Phormidesmis sp. LEGE 11477 | reverse complement strand
ACACACCACTGCCGCTGCCGCCCGATAAATCCGGGGCAAAAAGCGCAAGTAGGCCGCAAATTTCTCTGCCCATTCCACATTCAGGCAATGAACAATCTCGATAAAAGGAAGCTGTAGTCGCGTGGCCACCTGTCTAGCCGCTAAGTTCGACACAGGCTCACCATTAGAAAAAATAATCAGATCGGGCCGAGCCTTCGCAAATATCCGAGTCGCTTCTACCGCATTCGTCGCACTGTAAACAAAATCATGCGGATCTTTTTGCAGCCAGATATGTTCAATGCCTAGCGCTTCTCGCTCATCAACTAAATGATGCTTCGCAAAGCCCTGAACATAGCTGACGCGATAGCCTATGTTCACCAGGTGGCACATCAGTACATGGCTAACCTGTTCTGCACCATACGTTCTTGAGCAGTTTGTGTACAAAAGAATATGAGGTCGTTCATCCGGTGATCTGATGCAGCCGCCTAGTCGCTCAAAGGTCTCTTTAACTTGACTTAGGTCAGCAAAATTCAGGCTGAGATACTCAATTTGCTCAGGTAGCCAAGCTTCTGTTGCCCCCAATCCTACCGCCTGCTTATAGAGGTTGACGGCTTGGTCTATTTGTTCGGTTTCTTCTAGCAAATGGCCCAGCCTTAGATAGCCGGGTACAAAGTTAGGCTGTAGCTGGATAGCCTGTTGATAGCTGGCAATCGCTCGATAAAGTCTGCCTTTAGCCTGCCAAAAAGCAGCCAGCCTATACTGTTTATCAGCCTGCTCGCAAGTGAGGGTATAGCAGCCTTTGCTCATGGAATGCACTGGTAGACTTCACTCGCCTCAAAGCTTTGGCAAAAATAGTCAGGCGAGAGCTTTGATCGCGTGTCACAGCTTTTTAGATACTCATGAGTTGCCTTGATTAAGGCTAAATCTTCTGCCTTCTTAGCCGCTTCTGACAGCGACTGAAAATACATTGGATAGTCTTTTCCCAAATATTCAACCACTGCTGGCAGCGGATTGATCAACAGCGGTGTCGCTCTAGCAATGCATTCAATCAGCGCGTTGTTGGCGCTGGTATCGTATAAAGAAATAAATCCAATATTTTCCGAGAGCAGCCGATCGTAGTCTTGATTAGACACATGTGCTATCTCTCTTGTGTTAGCAACTAAGCTAGGATCGAAAACCAGCCCTTCAGCTTTCTTTTCTCTTTCTCCTAGCATCACCAGTTGCCTTTCCGCATCAAAGGCAAAGGCGGGATTCAGCTTGATTTTTTCGTAGCCCAGCGCATTGCCTTTGGCGATGGGTAGCTGATAGATTGCATTTAGCTTACGCAGCCACCATCCCAACTGCACAACCTTTTTATGGCCATTGGCAACAAACTGATCAAAGTCAAACTGTACTGCCGGAATTTCTGTCGGGTGGATGAGCGCTGATATGGGTTTTTGAAGGCGCGATCGCAGCCAGTCGGCGAAATATTCTGACAGACAAAACAGACCGACACAGTACTCTAAGCTCTCTTGCCAGTGCTCTTTCTCTAACAGCACCTGAGGCGAGTCTTTCCCATAGAACCACGCTGGCATATTAGGCGGATTGTGCAAGAAGCCTACCCAAGGCTGTTTATAAGGTGCCTTAGTCTGACCATACTGATAGCCATTCCATAGAAAACTATTTTCTAAACAGCCGTCAAACAAAACACCCTGGTCGCTGTGTAGTGGCTCTAGCGCCTGTAGTGCAAACCGCCAGCCAGAGCGATGCGTTGCAAACCACTTCTGGTGAACCAGCGAGATCTTGCCCTCGGGGTTGTGCTTTCTTTGCGCCTTATCCTGCTGCTGCTGCAGGAGGTACTCTAAGTAAAAAGGAGCCTGCTTGTGCGTAGGACATATCTGCAGCACTTCTCGCAAGCCTGCAATAGCTCGTTCCGGCTTACCTTTCGCCAGCCATACCCAAGACAGCTTAAATTTGGCATCAGCTAATCTTTCCTGTTCAGAATCAGGGGTTGTCATCATCTTTTTGTTGCGATCTCTCAGTTGCGATCTCTCAATTGCGCTGCATCACGCCCAACTCTACCAGTTGCTCAGAGCTTTTGAGCCGCACAGAGTGCTGCTGACTGTAGAGCGTCAGCATTGGCTGTGCTGCTAAGGCCTTTACGTACTGGTCATATTGAACAGCCTCGCCATAGTGTTCTTTGCGGCGCTGCTCTCGCAACGCATAGCTTATAAAGCTATCAAAATATTTAAAATGAAGCACTGCACCGCGCCCTTTAGCAATTTTATCAGTAGGATAGCTAGTCCAATGCTGCCCCCCTGCTAGTACGCAAGTCTTTGTGTATTTCAGCAGCGGCACCTTGCTGAGGTAATAGTCTCCAGCAGAACCAAACACCCGCTCTCTGACACCGCCAGCATAGATAGTTTGGTTGTGATAGGGGGTCGAATTCTGGCAGGCTCTGTGGTAGGCAGTGCGATCAAAGTAAGGACAGATCGCTTGGAAAGATTGGCCTGCTTGGTATGTGGTTTGTGCGATCGCCCGCTCAGAGTACATATCTAATAAAATCGCCAGGTAAGCCATCTTGTCACGCCGATCTAGCTCCTCGCAAAGCTCAGAGATTGACTTACTCTCACAGTCTGGATAGTAGAACAGCTCATCCGCATCCGCGATCACACACCAGCGATCTAGTCCATACTTTCGCAGCAGTAGTTCAAACCAGACTGAGCCAAAGTTGGCCAGATTAAACGAAAAGTCAGTCTGCCAGACATAGACATCTGATTGAGCCAGCAAAATCTCTAGCGACCCGTCGGTCGAGCCATTATCAACCACCAAGAATTTAGTCACGCCCTGACTGCGATAATAGTCCAAGAAATAGGGCAGCCGCACAGATTCATCACGAACAACACTGCAACACAAAACGTCCGTCGTTGCGACCTCTACTGGCCAGTCCTCACCACAAGCTAGCGCATCGCGTTTCAAGCCATAGGATGACAGGTCACGAGACTTCAAGCCACAAGATCTCAAACCACAAGATCTCAAACCATAATGGGCAAATGCCGACTCCAACCCTGACATCTCCTCCATCAGGTCGATATGCTGCTTATGCGCTTCAGCATTGCCAGGTTGAATAGCCAGTACCTGTCTATAGCCAGCTAGCGCCCTTTCTAACTTTCCTTTTTGCCACCAAAGCTTAGCCAGCTTCAGCGCTGTTGCTCCATCAAGAGCTTGATGCATACCCAACAGCCCACCTCCGACTAGATACTGCCATAAACCCCTATAATGCTAGCCACGCTATACAGTGCCAACCACACAATTAATAACTACACAATTATAGAGAGGTGGTGTCATCCGGTGTCTTCTTATCCACTGTCGCTATCAGCGCTAATCCCCAATTTTCGCCCCGAAGCGGCACTGCTGCTCGCCTGTATTCGACCAGATCAAAACGAAGAGACACGAGCTGAAATTCAGCATTTAGCATCAGGGGCATCAAGCCCAATCGATTGGTACTATCTACTTCATACCGCTGAAAAGCATCGCGTTATTCCTTCTCTCTATCGAAATCTAAGCAGCGCCCAAATTGCCACAATACCAACCGAGATATATCAAGACTTTCGACGACGGTTTTTCAAAAACGCGCAGCGAAATCTTCGCCTCACCCAAGAGCTATTGCATCTGTTGGACTTCTTTGAAGCTCAGACCATTTCAGCTATTCCCTATAAAGGCATGATACTTGCCGCCTCTGCTTACGGTAAGATTTCTCTGCGCCAGGTATGGGACATAGACTTCTTAGTTCACGAAAAAGACGTTGTTAAAAGTCGCACGGCGCTCATAGCTGATGGTTTTCGAGTCACGGAGAGCTTTGATCGAGAACAAAGTTTTTTTCATGATGAGCGTGAAGTAGAAGTTGATTTGCACTGGGGCGTAACGCCTTTTTACTTTCCTGTTAATCTCTCTTTTGATCGGCTGTGGAACAATCGGCAGAAGATCTCTCTCAACGCAACCTCTATCAAAAGTTTCTCTAACGAAGATCTGCTACTTATTCTTTGTATTCAAATTGCCAAAGACTGCTGGGAGCGTAGGCAGCATATTGAGAATCTAGCAAAGGTCTGTGATATTGCCTCACTGATCTATACCGCCAAGGATTTAAATTGGGACAAAGTGCTTTCTCAAGCCAACGAATTAAACATTCATCGAATTGTCTTGTTTGGACTTTGTTTAGCGCATAGCCTACTAGAGGCAGACCTACCGGAGCAGATAATCTTCCAGATTCAAGACACGCCTACACTCACAGCACTTTCAAAGCAGGTTTGTCGCCATCTTTTCGGAGAATATGACGAAGATTTTTCTGATCCTCGCACTCGCTACTCAGACATTCGTGCTAGAACCCGACAGCTCATCTTTTACTTCAGACTAAGAGAACGACGGGCCGAGCGATTTCAACATGTCTACCAAATCATCAAAACTATTCCTGAAATTCTCTCATCCTAAGTGAATACACTTCAAAATCTAGGCCCTATGAATAGAAGCTTCAAAAGTTTCTCGTATATTCACTATATAGATTGTAAATTCATAAATGATTTTACTGAATAACCCTCTTTTAAGACTGATATTAATACTAATTTCTAAGTGAATGTACTTAGATTTTTCCTGTGTTTTTAATCTCGCATTGTTTAATAGCCTAAACCCCCTTAAGTCTTTTAAGATTAGGGGCCTTATTGTATTTTTTTAGCTAAAAGCGGGGAGATCACGGGCTGATCTTCTATGTATTTGGTTCAATATAGCTGTAGCGAATACCACATGCATGCCATACATCCTAAATAAAACGAACACTTCAAATACAAACACCATGAACACAACCAAACTACTCGCTTTAACGGCAGGTATTACCCTCGCCACCGCCAATGCAATGGCCGGCTCTGCCAAGGCCGCAACTTACACGCTTGATTTTAGGACTAGCGCAGATGGCAGCAGCATTCTCTATAACAGTGATGGCACTTTACTGACCACTCAGTGGGATAGCTGGGGTCTTGAAGACATCACTGGTATCAACAACTACAAGGAAAGAAACAACATAGACGGCGGTCAGGCAAAACTCAACATATACAATACAGACGTATATGGTGGAAACAACAGTGTAGATAGAGACATTGATCTAACGACAGGCGTATTTAACGGAAAAAGCGTAATAGACCGCCACGGAAACACCAAAACAGTCAAATCAAGAAACGGAACGCTTGACACTGGTGTTCAAAAGCAGGGGGGTGCTTTGATCATCCAAGAAGAATCCAATGGCGGTAGCTTTAGAAACGGCGTCTACACCGCTGATGACGAAGCGAGAGGAGGCGATATTGTCTTCGATTTCAAGGAAGCCGTTGATTTTAGAAGCTTCTCGCTGTTAGACATTGACGACAATGGCGGCGGCATCATGGTTGAAGGGATGAGATCAGACGGTAGCATCCTCAATATCGATATCGACGCGCTGATGGCTCAGCACCATACAGAAAATGGCACCACAGAAGGTTCCGCTACTAGGGGAACCTCTGTCACCAGCGGCGGCGTTACCATGACCCAAGTTGGCTATCTACAGGGTGACAACTCTATGTTTAGATTCGACGTGGACGACGCATATTTGACGGACGTTCGCTTCAGCTATCCGGGTAGTGGAGCTATCTCTGGTCTGGAATGGGGCAAGGTTGAGGTGCCTCAAGAGGTTCCCGAGCCTTCTGCAATCGGTGGTCTATTGATGCTGGGTTTCATCGGCAAGCGATTGAAGCAACAAGGCGATCGATCAACATCTGCTGAGGCATAAGTGTCGAGTTATCTGTTACGCATCGAACCATAGACCGACACCTAAAACTTACAGCGGCTATCACAAGCCCCTCTCAAACCACGTAATTTGAGAGGGGCTTATTTTTTTGGCCGATCTCTGTCTATCTAGAGAGTCAGAGTAGATATTTACTCAGATCTATCGGAAGTTATCGGGATTAAGCGAACGGCTAGGGGCAGATGGCTGAGTGAGGGCGCTACCCGTGCCACCATCTGCAGGCGAGAGAAACGGCTTCAGGTTAATACCACTACTGCTAGCAGACGCTGTTGAGGGCGAACCACCCGCAGGAAAATTGCCGACGATACTTCCGATCTCACCGAGTAAATCGTTGTTATCGGTGCCGGTAAAGGTCGTGACCACGGTCGTTTCGGTGCCTGAGTCAGCGACGGTGAGATTGTCAAAGACGCGATCGCGAGTCACCACTGGATTTTGACCTCTGGGTACCGTAAAGACTATCTTGCACTGTCCAGGAGATTGTTCGGTAGTGGCGCAGACAATGTCGTAGCCGTTTTCCATCCCCACCTGTAATTCAGCGAGTCCTTCGGGTCGATAGGATTCTAGGCGATCGCTAATAGCAAAACAGCGCCTTTCAGCCGTCCAGCCGTCACCCATTCTAGTAGGCGTAGCCCACTTGTAGGCGCGATCAGGTTGGTTTTCAGGCAGATACATGACTGTGTATTCACCGTCTACGACCTGGCACTCAAACCGAGGATCATTGGTTGGGTTAGGCGTTTCCTGTCCTTGGGGTTCGACATCGGGCAAAGGAGGCGGTGGAACCTGGGCATGGCTAGGTAGGGCAGTCGTCGCGATCGCACTCAAAAGCGTACCTGCGATCAAAAGAGACTGGCTTAAATAGCCACGACCTGTGGAGGTGCAAGAATCGAGCATAGCTGAAGTTCTCTATGGGTCAGTTTACAGTTCAGTTTGTATAGCAATCCGCTGATGCATTAGTGGATTGCTATGCACTTAGCGCTATCTGCGATAGGGACTACAGCGTCTAAATAAAGTTCGAGCTAAGTGCGGATTGCTATAGAAGTCAAAGATGTGCCCAGCCTAGCTTAACGGGCTTTCTTTTCAGATCTGAAGTGGACAGTCCACATCAACTTTCATAATTGGTTTTGGCTATTGGTTGGCTCACAGCGCTAAGCTCAAAGACGTTGTGCAAGCTGCAAATTATGGTTCAAACGACGACCCATGGCTCTTGGAAATCGCCAATTACGTCAGATCTGATCGTCTCTAGTTCTATCCGCCTGGGCGCTGCTAGGCTAGATGGCCCAGATATCTATTGGAGCGAGCTACGGCCAACCGAAGGCGGCCAGCAGCGTCTAGTGCGCTACGGCCCAGAAGATCCGTTGGGCAGCGTCACAGACATTACGCCTGCAACGATGAATGTGCGGACGCGAGTCCATGAATATGGCGGCGGCGCGTACGTCATCCATCGGGGAACGGTCTACTTTTCTAACTTTGTAGACCAAAGGCTGTACTGCCAAAAAGCGGGGGAAGAGCCCGTCGCCCTGACACCGCCTGTCACCCCCGCAGCAGGCTTGCGCTTTGCCGATATGGTGGTCGATGCTAGCAGAGAGCGCCTCATTTGCGTGGTAGAAGATCATCGTCAGCCTGGAGAAGCGATCAACGCGATCGCTACGATCCCGCTAGCAGGCGGTCTGCCAAAGATCATTATCAGTGGCAACGACTTCTACGCTGCCCCTCGCCTCAGCCCCGATGGCACCGCGCTGGCCTGGATCACTTGGAACCATCCGCAGATGCCCTGGGATGGGACTGAACTGTGGCTAGCAGATGTCACCGAAGATGGCAGCCTTAGCCGCCCCCACCGTCTAGTCGGCAACGAAAAAGAGTCTGTCTGTCAGCCCAGATGGTCGCCAGCCGGAACGCTGCACTTTATCAGCGATGCTACTGGTTGGTGGAACCTGTACCGATGGGAGGGGGAACGAGGAGAGCCGCTATTTCCAATGGAGGCAGAATTTGCTGGACCGCAGTGGAGCTTTGGCCAAAGCAGCTATGGCTTTGTAGACAATCGCCATATCCTCTGCACCTATCAGTATCAAGGTGAAACCAAATTAGCTGAGCTCAATACCCTAGCCCGCTCAATGGACGAAATTGATGTGGCTTACTCAGGCATTGGCGGCCTACAAGTCGGTCGGGGATACGCCGTTTTTTTGGCGGCTAGTACGGATAAACCTGCTGCGCTGGTACGGCTCAATCTAGAAACCAGACAGGCTATAGAAATTCGGCGATCTAGCAGTTTAGAAATCGATCCAGGCTATCTATCGGAGCCCACTGTTATTTCCTTTCCTACCACAGGTGGATTCAATGCCTATGGCATCTACTATCGCCCACAGAACAAAAACTTTGAAGCGCCAGTAACCGAGCGTCCGCCGCTGCTGGTAAAAACGCACGGTGGCCCGACTGCCGCCGCCTCTAGCGCTCTCAACCCATCTATTCAGTACTGGACTAGCCGTGGGTTTGCAGTGCTAGATGTCAACTACGGCGGCAGCAGTGGCTATGGACGGGCCTATCGCAATCGCCTGCAAAAAAAGTGGGGCATTGTCGATGTTGATGATGCGGTCAACGGCGCACTGTATCTAGTAGAACAGGGAAAAGCAGATCGCGATCGCCTAGCAATAGATGGCGGCAGCGCAGGTGGCTACACGACGCTAGCTGCCCTCACGTTTCGCGATGTGTTTAGAGCGGGCGCTAGCTACTATGGCGTGAGCGACATGACTAGCCTAGCGGCGGAGACACACAAGTTCGAGTCTCGCTACCTAGATAGCTTGGTCGGGCCGTACCCAGAAGAGAAAGCTGTGTATGAAGCGCGATCGCCAATCAACGCAGTCGATCAGCTTTCTTGTCCCATCATTTTCTTCCAGGGCAGCGAGGACAAAATTGTGCCACCAAATCAGGCAGAAACCATGGTCAACGCGCTGAAGCAAAAAGAAATTCCGGTCGCTTATCTGCTGTTTGAAGGGGAACAGCATGGCTTTAGAAAAGCGGAAAATATTAAACGGGCGCTAGATGCAGAGCTTTCTTTCTATGCTCAAATCTTTGGCTTCGAGCTAGCCGATGATATTGACCCCGTAGACATTGCTGGGTTAGATAACTAGGCAAGATCAGTCGCTGACTAAAAAGATCGGAGTAATACGCGAAGATAGCTAAGGAGATAGCTGGTTTGAATCAACAGTCAATGTCTGAACCGATGCCCACTTCTATTTGGCAAACAAAGCCATGGTGGTGTCAGCCGTGGTCTATTGTGCTCACTGGCGTAGCGATCCCCACCGTCTCCTGGTTATGGCTACATCGGCTGTGGATTACGCTGCCAATAACGGGGGCGATCGCGCTCTGGTGGCTATTATTTTTGGTTCTAGTACCCGCTCAATATGCCGCTGCGGCTAGAGAATCGATGGCAGACGGAGCTGTGGAGCTTTAAGCCCACGCAGCAGATTAGAAGAAAGCATCATCTAGGGGAAACGGCTAGGGGGAAACGGCTGGGAGAAACAGCTAAGAAAAAACAGGCAAATCAGCCTTTGTGAGGATTCTTAGAAGGCTCCCAGTCACCTATTCAAAAATCGTACACACTTGATCTTGAAACGTATCAACCCGCTACAGGAGTTCTCTATGGTAACGACGCTTTCTCGACCTGATTCTATCGTCGATCTACTAGGCAAAGAAGCCGATTCTTTACTTCAGCACGAGGCCAAAGTCTCTAAAAATTTACTACACTTGCCCAGCTCTGATTGGGTCGAGCAGATCTTTGCACAAAGCGATCGCAACCCCCAAGTACTCCGCAGCCTGCAGCAGCTCTATTCTACTGGCCGACTGGCCAATACAGGCTATCTTTCCATCCTACCTGTTGACCAAGGACTAGAACACTCAGCCGCCGCTTCTTTTGCCCCCAATCCTATCTATTTCGATGGCGAGAACATTCTCAAGCTAGCTATCGAGGGCGGCTGCAATGCTGTTGCTACCACGCTTGGCGTCCTCGGCTTCAACTCTCGCAAATATGCTCATAAGATCCCCTTCATCGTCAAGCTCAACCACAATGAACTGCTGAGCTATCCCAACAGTAGCGAACAGATTATGTTTGCTTCCGTAGAGCAAGCTTGGAACCTAGGCGCTGTTGCTGTCGGTGCGACTATTTATTTCGGCTCACCTGGCTCTCATCAACAGATTCAAGAAGTCCGCAAAGCTTTCGCCCGTGCTCACGAGCTGGGTATGGCTACCATTCTCTGGTGCTACCTACGCAACGATGTCTTTAAGCAAGACAAAGACTATCACCTAGCGGCTGATCTCACCGGACAAGCCAACCACATCGGTGTCACTATTGAAGCCGATATCATTAAACAAAAGCTGCCGACCGTTAACAACGGCTATGGCGCGGTCAACGAAATTGAAAGCTATGGCAGAACCGACTCCAAAGTCTATACCGAGCTTTCTAGTGACCATCCGATTGACCTAACTCGCTATCAAGTACTCAATTGCTATGCGGGCCGGGCCGGACTGATTAACTCTGGTGGCTCATCTGGTGATAGCGACTTTGCCGACGCCGTTCGCACTGCGGTTATCAACAAAAGAGCAGGCGGCTGTGGGCTGATCTCTGGTCGCAAAACTTTTCAGCGTCCGATGGAAGAAGGGGTCAAGCTGTTTCACCTGATTCAAGATGTCTATCTCTCTTCTGATATTACAGTTGCTTAGAGAGAGCCTTGAGGCAATCTTTGGCTATGAAAGTCTGTTCCGGCTCATTCCAAGACGCCGACTTTCAGATTGTCAAAGGTTGCCTCAGATATTTTCAAGATGCGTCGGTATCGGGAGCTGAGTTAGGTTGGATTTGATTGTGATCGCCTACTACAATCGTTCCTTCTACATTCTCGCCCACACTAATCGACCGACTTTGATCGTCTCCTTCTATAGCCTTGCTACTTGCCGTTGCTTGCACGTTTACAGTAATTGGCTGCCGCGCCAATAACCTAAGAATCTCCATCAGGTTAGTATTCTCCTGTTGCTTCTGTTTAATAATTTCATCTCTTTGGACTAGGTTTTGGTTCTTAACTTTCGTTAACATCTTATGCTGCTGGCCCACAACTAGATTCTGCAAATAGTCTTGATTCAATGTCCGATGAATAGCCTCCTTATCAGCATCTAGGCTAGTACTCAGGTGGACAACCATCGATTTACTACTTTTCTCTTCGATGGCCTGAACCTTTAGATCTGCGTCTGCGTACTTTGCCTGAGTGGTACGAAGCGTTTGAAGAAAAGCTTTCCAGTCGATTCCGTCGCGGAAGATAAAATCAATAGTGTTCAACACTTCTTCAAACATTTGACTAAACTCTTCTGAATCAAATTTGCCGCTGCTTGGTCGGCGTTCCCTTTGATCGCGCAATAAATAGATATACTCGCAGTCAACTCTCTCCAAGCGAGTGGTACTGTCTATATTCCAAGACTCTATACAAGCGCCAGTAAGATGCGCTTGACAGAAATTAGTACCTAGAGCTTGTACTTTTCTAAGATCTGCTGCTTCTAGATGCGTATTTTCTAAAATTGCTCCACTCAGATCAGTTTCCGTAAGCACAATTCTATCCAGTTCTGCACCAGCTAGATTCACATTTTTAAGGTTAAGCCCCGTATATGACTTCCCGTGTTCAGGTTCGAGCCTGGAAAGAAGATTAGAGATTATGCGATTGTCTAAGATTGTCTTATAAACTCGTGATAGATGTAGCTGATAGCTTTTTCCAAAGTAGGTTCGGGTAAGCTTTGCGTCTCGAAAATGAGCAAAAGCCATCAGCGCGAATGAGAAGTCAGCATCCGTAAGATTAGCTCTGTTAAATTTAGTTCCCCCTATGGAAGAAATCCATACAGACGCCTTCTGAATCATAGCCTTGTCAGGTGAGTTAGGTGAGAGCGTTCGTTGCCTAGTAAGTGAAACAACGAATATAAAGGTAAGTATGGCGATGCCTATTATCCCCGCCACAGATCGTGCCGCTAAACTTACATCTACCATACTTATCTGAATGAGTAAGATACAGAAGAAAGCAGTTAGAACAGTAGAAATTAGAGAAACTGCTGTACAGATGGAAAATAAAGCGGTTGCCGTTCCAATAATAAGAATAACAACTGCTACATACGCAAATAGTCGGGACGTTAACTCATTTCCAAAAAAGAGAATTATCGAGACAAATAACCCGACTAAGACAAAAGATACAATCAGTGTCTTCTCTGTCGCTGTGCTATAGCTACAGCGAAGGATAATTCCGGCAATAACAGCTATACAGAGTAAAGCTAGAAGTCTATTATGGCCGGGGCTAAAAGCTGCGAGCAAACCGGAATCAACAGTATCGATAAATAGTGACAGGCCTACCAGTAAATAGAGTGAGGCCACTCCTATCACTGTGAGAAGAGACACAAAAAGAAGCGCTGGCAGTGCCTGCAGTGGGGCTACTCCCATCCTAGCTTGACTGAACTTGGTTCCAACCAAGGTGGCATCAGTTAGGTTCGTACTTTTTAGATTAGCACCAGTTAAGTTTGCTCTCGATAAATTGATGCCTGATAGGTTCATTCCTTGAAGCGACTCTCCACTCAAGTCTACTTCCTGAAATTCTCGTTTGCATTCTTGTTGGTAGCGCCTCAGCAGTTCTTTTGCCTTCATTGTCCGTACTCATATCCACAAGTCTTTAGGAACTATATCAGTAGCCCAAAGTCCGTGCTATCGTACCTTGATGATTCAGGACTTCGAAAATCAAGGTACTGAAGATATCTTTAATGGCCAGCAAACAAAGGCGGCCAGAAAAAACTCTCTAGAATCGCTTTGGCGCATAGCGGTACGGAAGCTAGATCAGCTAGACTCTATTACCACTCTAGACGAGCTGCGTATTCCGCTTGGTAACCGTCTAGAGAGGCTAAAAGGCGATCGTAAAGGGCAGCACAGTATTCGTATAAACAGTCAATACCGTCTGTGCTTTGTCTGGGACGAAAATGGTCCTAAGAATGTTGAGATTGTCGATTATCACTAACCGTTGGAGCGTTCAACTATGGTTCGAATTCCTACCCACCGAGTTCCAACTCATCCTGGAGAAATGCTGCTTGAAGAGTTTCTAATTCCTATGGAAATTACTCAGAGCACTCTTGCCGAAGCAATTCAGGTACCTGATCAACGTATCAACGAAGTCGTCAACGGGCATCGAGATATGACACCTAGTACGGCGCTACGTTTAGCCAAGTACTTCACAATGTCTGCTGACTTCTGGATGAATCTTCAATTGCGCTGGGATCTCTATCATGCTCAAAAAGCAGAGGCCGAAAACCTTAGCTCTATCCAGCCGCGTCAGTTGGGAGAAATTCATTAGCGCTCCAGAGTGCGATCACTAGCCGTCATCAGACAGATAGCGCCCTTCTAAACTGAAACAGGTAGGGGCTGAACAATTCCCATCAGCACTGAGAGCAGCCTTTCTAGGTCTGTGGGGACGCCGTAGATATCGGTATCTCTCAAGATCTTTTGCTGATCGCGCAGAAGCTGTCCAAATTTCCAGGTGTCACCTGTGGTAACGATGCCATAGAGAGTCGAAACGTCTGCTGAAACCAGCCTGTCAAGTGCAATCAGTTCTACACCAAGCTGAGTGAAGCCCCGACTAATATCAGCGTTTTTGGCTTCGACCACTAAAAGATTGCGCGGACTAGGGAAATAGTCAAATAGGCGAGATCAGCGTCTCTCGTCTGGCAATCTCAGTTGTAAGATTTGTGAGTGTCATAGCAAACTCTAACTGCTGAGACAACGCTGCTGCGAATGATATCGGTTCTTCAAACTTAGGGAGTGATAGTTTTGCATTCTCAAATGCGAACCCTAGTTCCGCAAATATTTCTTCTGAGTCGTAGTTGAGATCGAAGTACTTGCTAAAGGTGTAAGTGGCTTGCGGATCGAGAATATTAGCTAGCTTCACTAGCATTGTTCAAACGAACCTATAGTGCTATCTACACAGTACATTGGATTCTTAAAAGTCGTCTTCTAAGAAAGGCACTACTTGATTGCGGCTTTTAGCTGAGTGCAAAAATTGCCAACTGTGGCTAGTGCTGCTTCTGGTGTATCCGTTGCTAACCGCTTGACGATCGCACTCCCTACGATCACTCCATCCGCGCCCCAGTCCTTTATCTGTTTAGCTTGCGCGGGTTCTGAAACGCCAAAGCCTACTCCCACAGGCTTATTAGTAGCGCTGTGCAAACTAGCAATTAGCCCTTCGACCCGAGTCGCTACTTCTTGCCGGATACCGGTGACCCCTGTAACGCTGACTAGGTAGACAAAGCCTTGTGAACGGTTAGCGATCGCATTGATCCGTTCATCCGTAGAAGTCGGTGCTACCAGCAAAATCACCGCGATGCCGATAGCTGTCGCTGCCTCTAGTAAAAAATCCATCTCTTCTAGGGGCAGATCGGGTACTAGCAGGCCGCGAGCCCCAGCCGCATAGATATCTTTTAAGAACTTCTCAATGCCCCGATTCAAAATCGGATTGTAGTACGTGAACAACACTAGCGGAGCCGATAGCTTTGGGGTTACTTCTGCAACTAACTCGATAACGGATTCTAAAGTCACTCCCCGGTTCAATGCCCGAGTCGCCGCTGCCTGAATCGTCGGCCCGTCCGCTAGCGGATCGGAATAGGGAATGCCTAGCTCGATAATATCTGCGCCGTTTTGGTCGAGTACCTGCAAGGCTTTGGCGGTAGTCGCTAGATCTGGATCGCCTGCTGTAATGAAGGGAATAAGCGCACACTCATGGCGATCGCGCAGTTCCTCAAACTTTTCTTTAATAGACACCATCAGATCACTTATTTCCTACTTGTCCCCTGCTTGCGCTTCTTCTAACCGCTCTTTTTCGACCTCTGCTTGAAGCGCTGCTAGCTCATCTGGGCTCATCTCTTCTAGTCGCTTTTGTAGCACCGCCTCTTCGTAATCTTCTAGCTGTTGGTAGTAGGTCATCTTCTTACTAGCCGCGCGCACCACGTAGGTTGCCGTCCAACCTAACAGCCCAGCTACGAAAACCACCTGGCTCCAAATTCCAGCCGACAAACCGTCTAGCCCAGCCCAGGCAAATACCAGATATAGCAGGCCACCTGCCGCGAAGACGCCGATGCCAATACCGATAACGTCAATTCTTCTCATCAGGTCTTTCTAGTCAGGTGTTTTTAGTCAAGTTTTTCTAGTTGATTGTTTGCGATCGCCCTACACTTCGCGCCGATACGGACGAAAGTTTAGAAACGGACTGACTAGCAAGCAGCCTGGGAAAAATACCAACATCAGTCCGTAGAAAATCAATCGTTCAATCGAACCTGCTACAGTCCAACGCTGCTTTAAATACAGCATCAGTGCCACAGGCACCACCACTAAATACAGCCCGCCTAAAGCCACATACAAACCCAAAGCCACTAACGCCGAAGATTCAAGACCAAAAAGTGTCATCGGTAAAGCCGTTGTCCTAATAAAACCAGTTAATTCCACTATATAGTAGACTCCCGACATAGTAGACGCTTGATCGCGATTCTCGCGCATCCTTAATGAGAAATGTGCTTGGGTTGCCTAAGACCTAACGACCTTGCTCGCCTTTCTTTCTAGAACAATTCTAAAACCAGTTGCCAATCCGCCCGCTTGGTGGTGCAATAGACATCTGTGAGCGCGATCAGGTGATAGCAAACATCGATCGAGTGTTAACTCACAAACCTCAAGAGGGGGCGTGGCGGAATGGTAGACGCTGCGGATTTAAAATCCGTTGATTGTAAAAATCGTGAGGGTTCAAGTCCCTCCGCCCCCATGTTGCTCTTTTTAAAGCGTATGGATGTACTTGGCGCTGGCTGTATCCAAAATGATTGTCTAGGCAGTCACCGGGCAGTCTAAAGGTGGTATCAATCACCTTTTATATTACGGCAGGCGGGCTGCGATGAGTGTGTGGAAAGAAGACAAACCGGACAAATCTACGGCATTTAATGCAGCACAACAGGCACTCTACGACGACCTATTAGAATCTGCTAGAAACCGCCCGCCCGTTGAATCGCTCGCCGACTTTGAAGCTCTGTTCTTTGGCCACAGCAGCTTGTTTGAATCAGAGGTTTCGCCTTTCCTCTACCATATTCTTTTTGCAAATGATGAGTCGGAGTTCCGCAATACCCTCAAGCGGGCTTGCTATATCTTGATTAACAACTGGGAGCGCCGCTCTCAAGGTGATATGGTTCAGGCGCTACTGGCACTGTTCCATCAGCCTTCGCTTCATAAGCCAACGCTTTCACCAAGTATGAAACGACTGCGGCACTGGTTACTAAACTTTGCGGACAGCCAGGACTTTGAGGAGCTGAAGATATTTGCCATTCAGCGAATTAACCTTGCAAACGCTGGTAATTGGAGTAATCGCTATGTCGTTTACAGGCTAGTCACTCAAGCTATAGATGACCGCAACTCTTTTGAGCAAAAAGATGCGGCCAAGAAAATGGCTAGCAAGCTAAAAAATAAATTCAAGCATGATTTGGCACTCTACACAGCGTTTTCTCATGGCTCGTCACAGTCAGGCAGCAAGTATCCCAACCCGACAGTACTAGGCGATGAAGTCCTCCGGTTGGTTAAGTCAGTTTTGTTGCGGCGCGATCAATTTAGCTATCGCAATGTAGCGCGGATCTTTCAGCAGCAGCTTATAGATACCTCTTATCAAGATTACAAAGAGAGTCTGGTTGATTACTTATGCTTTTCAATCGCACAGCCTGAATTTGTGGCGGCCATAGAAACTACTTTGCCGCAGCAGTTAGCCCAGCTCTATCCAGATAAAAACGAAGTCGATGTCAATTCTTCACTAGCGCTACGGACTTGCAATCGACTGATTGATTGGATAACAACCGAAGACAACCGTCGGCCAACGCCGCTGTTTGAGAAGCTGCTGGCTCAAGGCAATCCGCTGAATATAGCTGTACTGATACTAAAGATCGTGCTAATTTCTCCTAACTCGCAGCTTTATCTAGAGGCGCGGTTGGCTAGTCTAGTTAACTACTACGAACCTTATTTAGAGACTGAATGCACTGGGGTCATCCAGTTTCTAGAAATTTGCAACGTCATGTTTGCTATTTACAGCGACAGCGTGGAGTATAGCCTGGTACGAGTCAATCCTAGACAAGAACAAAAGACTACGCCAGCTCGAAATCAACTGGGCCAAAGCGAACTAGACCTCAACCAGCAAACTCATCATCAAAGTCGCTACGAGCCGGAGAGCCTAGAAGACTTTCGGATTTTTTCTCGCAGCTTGAGGGCAGCTCAGAAGAAAGCAAGCCGCACGTTTCAACAGCACAGAACTGAGCGAACTAGCAACGAGTCGGCATAGAAGATGAAGCTATAGGATGATTAGCTACCATCAAGACTAGCTTTGTGGACAGTGCCATATTGAGCGACCGCCGCACTCATGACGGCCTGATGCACAGCTTTCCAAGCGAGATTGTGCGATCGCGCCCCTGCTGCCACATCCTCATACTCTGGCTGCACGTTCACAATCTTGCCATTTATCCAACCTAGTTTTACCCTCATCTCTCCGTACATAGTGGAGACGCAGACCACTTCTCTGACCAAGGCTGTTCGCTCCTGACGGGTTTGGCGAATTCCTAGGGTCGTTGTTTCTTTAAACAAAACAGTCTCACAATCAACCACCTGCGAGACCGGACATATCACCGTTAGCAGCGTGCCTAGCCGATTCTTTTTCATCGCGACACCTTGAGTAAACACATCTACAGCGCCCGCTAGAAATAGCCGCTCGAAAACAAATCCAATTGCCTGCGGCGAACAGTCATCTATCTGAGTTTGCAGCTCTACAATAAGCTCAGTCTCTATAATCTCGGTGGCTGTGTGTTCGGTGGCTGCGAAGTCTGGCATGGCCGAAAAGAGCGGGTTCAGTCTTTTTTTTTAGCGTCGTCCTCATATGCATACGACTGGTGAACGTGCGACCGGTGAACATGTAGCGGCTGGCTAAATCTATCAGAGCTAGATTCATCAACGGTGCCAATCCAAAGGCGAAGGATGTTGGGAATAGGTAAATCTCGCCCACCCGCGCCCAGGCCGACCTTTTGCAGCGTGAAGCTAGGAGGGGGGCCGAATGATTCTGAGAGGGTCGTTGCGATCGCACAACCCGTAGGCGTAACCAGTTCCTTTTCAATGCCGTTGCTATACACAGGCACACTAGCCATCATCATCATCTCAAGTACCGCTGGTGCGGGTACTGGCAGAAGGCCATGCTCGCAGCGCACCCTCCCTCCCCCCGTCGGTAGCGGTGAACAGATCAATCGATCAATACCTAGCCAATCTAGGCCCAAACAAGTTCCCACCACATCTATCACCGCATCCGTTGCGCCCACTTCATGAAAGTGAACCTGTTCTGGCGCGATACCATGTACACTCGCTTCTGCTGCCGCTAGCTTGCTAAAAACAGCCAAACTCCACTGAGTTACTCGCTCAGGTAGACCAGCCTGCTGAATAAGCTCATTTATTTCAGGCAGTTTGCGTCCGCTGTGATGGTGATGTTCTGTAGAGAGATTAGCCTTCGTCAGCTCAATATGGATCTTGGTAGCGGTTTGCTGATTGCGTAAAACTGACTCAAATCGCAACTCAAACTCATCATCTATACCTAGCATGGCAAACTGTTCTTTCAGATAGTCCGTAGGTACACCCGCATGGACTAGTGCGCCCAGACACATATCACCAGCGATTCCAGTCGGACAGTCTAGGTAGGCTAACGTTTTCATAAGCAATGGCAGGTAAGTATCTTTACTTACTCAAATCAGGGTAGAGATATTAGGGAACTATCTGTCGAGATCTTAATAGGTCTATCAAACTCTCATTATTTCGATGTCGTTAATCCACAATCCTTGGTTCTAATTTTTTAGCTATGGCTACCCTGTACGAAGTCCACCCAGTCACGCCCGATCTTAGAACAATTAACGCACTGCGAGATGATCTTCGTCAGGGAGCAATCATGCTCTATCCCACAGATACGGTCTATGCTATCGGCTGCGATTTGGGCTCAAAATCAGCTATTAAAAAAGTACGCCAGCTCAAACAGCTCTCCAACGACAAACCGCTGACGTTTCTGTGTGCTTCTCTATCCAACGTAGCCAGCTATGCCCATGTCACTGACCCTGCTTACAAAATTATGAAGCGGCTGGTTCCAGGTCCTTATACCTTTCTTTTACCAGCCACTAAAGCAGTACCCAAGCTGGTGATCAATCCAAAAAGGCGGACAACGGGCATCCGAGTACCTAACAGTCCCCTATGCCTATCGCTGATAGAAGCGCTAGATAATCCGGTTATCTCGACCTCTGCTATTTCTGTTGTAAGTGATTCTGCGGAGGCTGATCTTGAGTCTCTATCAAAGGTTGAGCTGTTTGACCGGATGGAGAAATTAGTTGACGTAGTAGTAGATAGCGAGGCCGAACTCAGACATCAAGTATCGACCATCGTAGATGTAACAGATGGCTTTCCTCAGATAACTCGTCAGGGACAAGGTTGGCAAAAGGCCATCGAATGGGGAGCAGAACTAGCAGACTAAAGCCAATTCTAAAATCAGTTGTCAATCTAGAGCGCTATCTATCATGACCACTTGAGACCGATGGGGCAATTGGCATAGCAAGCTACTCTTTAAAAGTTGGACGCTTAGGTTCGGGCTCTAGGGCATTTAACTCATACTAAGTGCTTGTTCCATAAGGGTTTGTGGGTTTACCTACGATGACATTGCGGTAGATCGCTTTCTGCTGTGCCAATTGCCTTGTGACAGTTAATCGCATTACTGACACACTAATTCCTAGGAACTAGATACCGATTCCCTAGATTGAAAGAGTTCAAACAGTCTTCTGCTTTTGTGCATCAAACCAGAGAATACCGAGTTCATCTACTATGCTTCACCCTATTACCGACGGTCATCAGCATCAAGTTACTTTTTATACTACTGGCACTTCTACCGTCCATCCGGAAGCCTTATCTAAAAACCTTAGTTCGCTAGAGTCACCTGTTCCACCACCAGCTTCAGGCGCTGATCCATCTACTGCTGCCGCCGAAGCTTCAGAGGCCAGCTTTTCAAAAGCTACAAAAGCTACGTCGTCAGTGCCTGATTCGGGTCTTGAAACCGACTCTGAAGTTAATCCTATTAGTGCTAGCAAACCAGTGCTAGCAAACGGCGACGAGCAGACGCTTTGCCCAGTTAATCAAAAGCTGATCGATTTCCTAATAGCTGAAATCAACCGTAAAATCACTACCAGCCAAAAGGTTGTTAGCGCAGTAGCTACGCGCCTAGCTATCGAAGTGACACGCATCTGCCGTAAAAGCTCTCGTATCCAGGCGTCGGGCGAAGTTGCTACCTGGCAAAGACAGCTCGCTCAAAATCGAGTTAAGAAGTACCTAGACTATTACTTACTGGGCTCTCGTCAGGGCAGAATCGAGCTACATAGTCGGCTGAGTGCGATCGCCTACCGCTACATTGCGCCTACCCGCACTCAGCTTGGATTTCAGGGCCGCTGCACGCTCTTAGAAGATTTTCTTCAAGGCTTCTATATCGAAGTACTCAAAGCCTTCCGCCGAGAAAACCATTTGGGCGATCGCTATTCACCCCGCACTCGCCTAGAACTAGCCGAATACATGGCTTTTGGTGAGCACTATGCCAAGCGGCGCATCTCGTTGCCTGGGTGCTACAACCAGCAGCTATTGGTCTTACGGGCTCAGGCTTTTGCACGGCGGCTACCGACAGAGACTTCTGTAGATATCGAGCGGGCAGTTGATTCGCCCAAAGGTGATGAGGACGGATTTTTGCGATCGCCAGTCATTCAGCAGATTCGAGCAAAAATGGTCTCTGATGTCACCGATCCATCTGCGGCTGTACTGCGCGATCGCATTCTCAAAGAACTAGTTCAGTACTTTGAGGAACAGGATCAGCGCGCTTGCATCGACTATCTCGCCCTGCGCTTGCAGGATATGGCTCCTAGCGAAATCGATGAAGTTTTAGGACTCACCGCTCGTCAGCGCGACTATCTACAGCAGCGCTTTAAATACCATGTCGAAAGGTTCGCTCAATCTCATCGCTGGCAGCTAGTTCACCAGTGGCTCAGCGCCGATCTAGACAAGAACTTTGGCCTGTCTCCAGCCGAATGGCGTACGTTCGTCGAACAGCTAAGTGACGAGCAGTCTCTATTGCTAGCACTTAAACAGCAGCAGCTACGAGAGGGTGAGCATAGCCTTTCTGAACAGGCGATTGCCCAAGCACTATCCTGGACGCCTAAGCAGGTAGCTCGCCGCTGGACTAACCTTGTCAGCCTCGCTTGGAAAATTCGCAATCAGCGCTCTAAATCCGGCAAAGAATGAAAGCAACCTCAAAGGAGCCTCTCTAACGATATCAAGGGAGGCCCGTTGTTTTGCTATTGACGCGATCGCTAGTCATACAATCGCCTTGAAGTGTACTTGGAGTGTACTTATAGCTTGAGTGTACTCATAACTGGGGTTGGGCCTCTTCTGTTATACCTCTTCTCCCGTTTCAGGAGGCTCAAACTTATAGCCAACGCCACGCACCGTCTGGATCAGCGTGGGTTGAGTTGTGTCTATCTCAATTTTCTTTCTAATCTGACCAATATGCACATCGACTACCCGCTGGTCACCTACATACTCGTAGTCCCAAACCTTTTGGATTAGCTCCGCCCGACGCCATACTCGGCCCGGATGCCCAGCGAGAAAATGTAGCAGATCAAACTCTAAGGCAGTTAGCGGTACTAAATCGTTCGCCAAAGTCACTTCACGGCGAATTGGATCAATCGAGAGCTTGTTAAAGGTTAGACACTGTTGCTCAGCAATCGTCACAGGGCGCTGTCGCTTCAAGATAGCGCCCAGTCTAACTTCTAATTCGCCTAGGCTGAAGGGCTTGGTGATGTAGTCGTCAGCGCCTGTATTAAATCCGCGAATCTTATCCGCCTCATCAGTACGACTCGTCAACATCAGCACAAATACACCCGTCCGCGACTGCATCTCCTTGCAGAGGTCATAGCCGTTAGCATCAGGTAAGTTGACATCTAGAATCACCAAGTCAGGGTTAAACTGCTCAAAAATCGCGAGCGCGGTTTTCCCATCCTCAGCCGACTCCATTTGGTAATCTTGCTTGGCTAAAAAGCGATGAATCAGGTTACGGATGGCGGGTTCATCATCAACCACAAGGATTTTGGCAGCGGCCATAGTTTAGAATCCTGGTACTAAAGCAAATAAAAAGCAAATAAAAAGGCAAAACGGAATCTAGCAATAACCAGGTTCACTCAACTTTAAAGTTTAAATCACCGAGTGCCTGTTATTAAAAGAATCAGTAAGCTTACGTACCTCTTCTGTTCGGAGGATGTGAAACTTCAGATTTCTTAAAACAGGCATCCACACCTTAGCAAGAAAATCATCGTTTGCTGATTTGGTTTGCGCGAATTTACGTCGGCAACCTATCTAGTTTTTTGTCTACTCTAATTGCTTGTGTACCCAGCCTAAGCAACTTCTTCAAGCACGCTTAACAACTTTTATAGAAATGATGGGCCAATCCAAACGTCAGCCGCTATTCATTTCGGTCTATCCACCGCTACACTGTTAACTATGTATAGACTTTAGTAATAAGTATATTTCCTTGGCATATTTCCCGGTATCAAGGAGTCTTCTCGGCAGGTTATTAGTACTAGATTCAGAAGATTGGAGCTCTGTTAGATGATCTACTGTTAGATTTTCGCCACTATACTTTCTATAGATTACTGGTTACAGATTACTAGTCACAGATTACTAGGCCGATTCGGAGGTTGGGCATGAGCGAACAAAACGTTCACTACGAAACGTTAGGACTGACGGAAGCATCCTCATTTGAGGAGGTGCAGTCTGCTCGCGCACAGTTAGTAACAGCGTGTAAGGACGATCCGAAGAAACAACAGGAGATAGAAACCGCCTACGATGCGATTTTGATGGAGCAGCTAAGACTGCGTAAGGAAGGCAAGATCAAAGTACCTGACAGGATTCGGTATGGAGAGAAGCAAACTCGTTCTAAACCGTTACTGCCTGCGTTTGGAGGAAATAGCGAAAGTTCAGGTCCACAGTGGTTTTCAGATTTGCTAGACCAGCCTGAAAGCAGTAGTGAGCTGCTATGGCCATCAGTCATCTTTGCTAGTCTTGTCGGCTTAGCATGGTTTTTACAGTCGGACGAAGCGGTAGGTGCGTCTGTGGCGCTAGCGCTAGGTCTGATGGCGTCAGTTTACTTTCTAAATCAGAAGACCCGGAAGCTGTGGCGTTCGGTAGGTTTGTCTACTGTGGGTCTGATTGTCGGGCTGTGTTTGGGGCTATTAGTCGCACAAATTCTGAGAGGGCAGGGAACAGTGCTACCCCCTAGTCAGGTATCCTCTCTGTCTACGAGTATTACGTTAGCGGTGCTGTGGTTCTTTACAGGCTTTCTTAGATAGATTTAGGGATAATCAAATCGGCTAACTACGAGGTCTGTCAAAAGCTAAATTGGTGAATGCAAAGAGGATCAGCCTTTTATCAGGGATGGCCCTCTTTGCATTCTGTGTTTGTATGCTTGTTCCACTAAGGGACACAAGCTATAACAGCAGGCCAGTTGACTAGCTTGTATTGTAGGCATTCTTCTAGAGCATGCATCTGGCAAAGCTATATATCCTGCTGTAGCTGCGATCGCTCAATCGCCTCAAACAGTGCCTGAAAATTTCCTTCGCCAAATCCTTTGACAGCCTTAAGCTGGCCGCCTTCTACATAGCTACGGCGCTCAATAATCTCGAAGAAAAAGGTGGGCTCGGGGAAAATAGGTTGAGTGAATGTCTGTAGCAGCAGACCTTGCTCTCCGCCTTGAGGCCAGTCGATTAGGATCTGCTGGCGGCTGATTGCAGACAAGTCCTTGATCGGGCAATCGCGGCGCTGATGAAGGCTGTCGTAATAAGTGGAAGGCACATCGAGAAACTCAACTCCCTGCGATCTGAAGTGGGCGATCGCATCTACCGCATTTTTACTCCGCAAAGCCACATGCTGCACGCCTGCCCCACAGTTATGCTGCAAAAATTCCTGAATCTGAGAGTTGGAGGAACTAGGCTCGTTGATGGGTAGCTGTACAGACCCATCAGGATGAACTAGCACCTGGCTATGCAGACCCGAACGAGCGGTCTGGATATCAAACTGCTGTGCTAGAACCATACCCAATACGTTTTGATACCAGGTAGCAGCCATATGCAGTTCGCCCTGAGGCACGTTGATCACGACGTGATCGATATCGAAGAGCTGGGGCTTGCTGGTTGATCCTGATGTCAGCTCCGAGACCAAAGGTGGCACTGAATTCGGTAGCTGTGAGCGTTCTTTCGCCTCGATCCACTGACTAGACACTTCAACTAGCGTGTGCCGTAGATGTGCCCAACCGCTGATTTGGCACTGACGCTGCCCTGTCGCATTCAAAGCCACAGGCTCTAACAACATCGCTCCCTCAGCCAGCGCCTGGCTCAGCACAGCATCGAATTTATCAGTAGCGAGGGCGATATCCACCAGTCCTGGCGGATGCTGCCTCAAGTAGAGTTCCGCTGGACAGGGAAATTCGTCAGCCTGCTCAAGGTCGCTAGTGCGAGCAGGTGCAGAAAGCCGAACCTCAATATTGCCTTGTCTTAATACTTGATAGGGATGCACGAAGCTATGCCGAATACCCTTTTGACAGGCTAAGGGTGAGTTTTCCGAAGATAAGTCAAATGACAGTTTTTGACTAAACCATTCCTTCCAAGCGTCAGCGTCTTGTACATAGAAGTGTAGGTGGTGAAAGTACATAGCCTATTGATCTCGTTGATCTCGTCCTAACCTATCGCAGGCGTTTGATCTGCGTTGCGTTGAATTACATCCCCTGGCATAATAACCGCGAAAATTGATAAAGGGATGTTTCAATGGGTTACTTTAAGCGCCTGAATGCTTTCGGCGGCTATATCTTAGGTAGCATCGGCGTTGGACTGTTACTATCAGCTGTGGCGGGTCGGGTTCAGGCTGAACCAATGCACGTTAGCTGGTACGGTCCAGGGTTTGATGGCAACTACACAGCCAATGGCGAAATCTTCGACCGATACGGCTATACGGCTGCCCACCCGAGCTGGCCATTCGGTACGCTTGTAGAGCTAACCAACTACAATACAGGTGCAGTCGTTATCGTCAGGATCAATGATCGTTCTGGCGGGGTGCTAGATCTATCAGAACAGGCCGCCCGCGACCTCGGCACCTATCAGGCTGGAACCGCCTCTGTTGATGTTGAAATTGTCCGTTGGGGCGAAGAGTAGAGCTCATAAGGTTAAGCATTATCTATCTCTCTTTTAGTTTCTTATGGTTCAGCGAATAACGATCGACGCGAACCAACTTCGAGAGAACTGCCTATTGCTTGGGTCTGATCAAACGCACTATTTACGCCGGGTGCTGCGGCTAGGTGCAGGCGATCGCTTTGTTGCTCAAGACGGTAAAGGAAAGCAGTGGCTGGCGGTACTAAGCGATCAGATAGGTCAAGCACATATCGTAGAAACTATTTCTCCTACAGCTCGTTCAAGCTACGGTCCGCTACGCTTGGCTGCGGCCTTGCCTAAGGGCAACAGTTTTGATCAGGTAGTGCGCCAGGCAACAGAGCTAGGAGTCACGCATATCTATCCGCTGCTCAGCGATCGCACCTTGCTCAAACCTAGCCCTAGTCGATTGACCCGCTGGCATCGCATTGCCCATGAGGCATCTGAACAAAGCGAGCGGGCGATCGCACCAGAAATCTTCTCTCCTGCCAACTTTCAACAGTTTGTTGTTCAATCCAATTGGCAAGGAATGCGATATATTTGTGCGACTAGGCAGAACAGTTCTCATCTTCTATCGAGAATTCAGCTTGATTTAGTATCAGCAGATCCACCCGACGTTACTTTGCTCATTGGCCCAGAAGGTGGATGGACATCTGCGGAAATTACGGTTGCCACCGAAAACGGCTATAAGATTGTCTCTTTGGGCTCAGGAATTTTACGGGCAGTTACCGCCTCTGTGACCGCACTATCTCTAGTCGCCGCAGCCAGAGAACTATTGGTATAGCTGGATTTCATCGTATAAGCTCGGATGGCCAAACCGATTTCGCTTGTTTAAGCTTCTAGTATCCAGCGGCACATAGGAATTTTCTTTTGGGCAGAGGATTAAGAGCTATCTCGAAGTCACACTCACTACATCTAAAATGGCAAAATCATCGGACCCTGTTTTTTCTGGTTTTCACGCTCTGTCTGAGCCAATTCGTATCCAAGTAATCGAGCTTTTGCAAGAGCGAGAGTTTTGTGTCGGCGATATGTGCGATCGCCTCAACATCGCCCAATCCAAACTCTCTTTTCATCTCAAGACTCTAAAAGAAGCTGGACTAGTCAACGCTCGGCAGCAGGGGCGGTGGATGTACTATAGCCTCAATACTGACAGATTTCACATTCTTGAGGGCTACCTCAGCAGCTACGGTCATTGATCAAGGCTTGCTGCCGGCTTTGCAATCGGATGGTGTAGCTATAGGAGTAAGCTAGAATAGCGGGTCAAGCGACCAACAACTATAGCCCTGTGCTTAATCTTGTAGCTCTAGCATATATATGTTCCCGCGCATCTTAGTTAAAAAAGACGAGATGCGCGGGCTTTTGTTGATAGTTGCTGTTCCTTAGTTTGTTAGCTCCAGGATGTCAGAGGTCACCGCTAGGCTCTCCTCAAACAGCACATCTTCGCCCCAGCTCTGTAGCTGCTGCTCTAGTAAAAGATCTGAGCGCTGGTCAGAAAGCGATGTCACCTCTTCTACCAGGCTGCTCTGCGCGCTACCACCAGACTCCATCCGCATACAGCCTGCTGTTTCAGAACACAAAATAGTGTTGCAGTTGGCATCGTGGTTAGTCGATTCTAGACGGACACCTGTTAGATCTCCTAAGACCTCGCCCGGATTGGCCACTGGAATCGCCGCTAGCTCCGCTTGAATCTCGCGACCGCTCTCACTTTTGAAGCGAATACGCTTTAGGTCGTAATCGCCTCCTTCGTTCTCGTACGCAACCGGCTGCCAATCTAACCTACTTGCCAGCCAGCCCAAGAACATAAGCGCCTGTGCCGGATTACCCCTTTCATAATCAATTCCCACACGATCAACTTCTGTAAGTGCCATGCGTCGCTCCGGTGGGTCAAACGCTTCCGCCGTCAGCTCCTGCCAAGGGGCTAGCCGATACCAATTTAGATCAGCAATATTCGTCTGTTCGTTCACCAGGCTCTGAATTTTCAAAATTTCAGACTCTGCATCACCGTAATAGCTCGAATCCAATATCAAACAACTGCTAGTAATCGCTAGTTTTTGAAACAGAATTTGTTCAGGATTTGGCGTTGCCTTCCACCAAATAAATTTAGGGAGATCTGATACCACCAAAGACTCTACTAGATCGCTCACCCGCTCCAAGGCTTCTTTAGTGCCCCGTAAAGTAATGTACTCACAGCAAACCAGATTGCTACTCTGGCTTTTTTGAACTGGGCAGTAGGCTGAGACTTGAGCGCTAACGCCCTCATCATCACCAAAGGTAGGACATAGCGTAATCACTCGACAGGGATTTTGGGCTGCTAGCGAGTTGAAGCTGTAGCCGCGAACATCGTCGTTTTTGAACTGTAGCCGTTCCTCGGGCAATTGACGAACTTCTGATCTAAGTCTTGCTAGGGTTTCGGTATCGACTCGCCCGCTCATTCGCAAATCGAAGTCTTTTTGTGCCGCTAGGATCGCTTCTCTAGTATCAGCGCCGTGAGAGCCGTCAATTTCACCATCATAGTAACCCAGCGTCGCTAGCAGCTGCTGAATCTCATCTGGCTCATACACTACTAATGTGAAAGTCGTGGCTCTAGTGGCAACTGGCGCAGAGCCGCCATCGTCCTGAACCCGCCAGATATTACGTAGCTCTGTTTCAATCTCATCAAGGGAGATGTCCTTAGGTTTCTGTAGCGCTAGAAGAGAAGTTGCCATTAGTCTTTTAAGAAGTGGTTGTGTTAGGAATAGTCTCGTACTTAGGTCTCTAGAAATAGGTCTCTAGAATAGCGATTATAGAAAAGGAGTGGTTTTAGAAAGAACTCTTCAATCTATTTAAGGCTAGAGCCTTCTCCAGCGGCGGTTACTCTTGTTCAATAGCAGCTCTGCTTCAATCGGTCCCCAGGTGCCAGCTTCATACAGGGCAATACTATCGGGTGGGGCTGGGGCATCCCACACTTCCAATAGCGGTGTCAGCACTCTCCAGGATTGTTCTACTTCGTCCCCACGAGTAAACAGCGTTTGATCGCCTAGCATTGCATCCACGAGTAAGCGGCTATAGGCATCCGTACTGGGCTTACCGAAGGCTGCATCATACCGGAAGTCCATATCTACAGAGCGCGTTCTTAAAGAAGAACCAGGCGTCTTCACTTCAAATCGCATCGCTACCCCTTCGTTGGGCTGAATCCTCAGCGCTAAGATATTGGTATTCATTTGTTTGGCAGCCGACTGAAACATCAGATGAGGAACTGTCTTGAAGTGAATAGAAATCTCTGAGACTTTCTTAGGCAGACGCTTACCCGTACGCAAGTAAAAAGGAACACCCTGCCAGCGCCAGTTATCAACCCGCAGCTCCAGGGCAGCAAATGTGTGGTTCGTAGACTCTTCAGGCGCACCCTCTTCGCTGCGATAGCCAGGAACCTCTTCCCCTTTCATCCAGCCAGAAGAATATTGCCCTCGAATCGCGCACTGCGATAGGTCGGCGTCATTGGCTAGCCTAGTTGCCTGCAGCACTTTCACTTTTTCGTTGCGAATGCTGACTGCATCGAGTGAATTTGGGGTTTCCATTGCGGTCAGACAGAAGAGCTGCATGAGGTGATTTTGCACCATATCGCGAATCGCACCTGCTGTTTCATAGTAGCCAGCTCGTCCTTCTAGCCCGACAGTTTCTGCAACCGTGATCTGAACGTGATCGACAAACTGACGGTTCCACAAGGGTTCAAAAATAGCGTTGGCAAAGCGGAAAACCAATAGATTTTGTACAGTCTCTTTGCCGAGGTAGTGATCGATCCGATAGATCTGCTCTTCTTTGCAGACGCTACGCACCTTGTAGTTGAGCGACTGGGCAGAGGCAAGATCTCGGCCAAAGGGTTTCTCAATGACGAGTCTCTGCTTATTAGGGTCATCTAGCATGCCCGCGTGGCCTAGCTGCTGCGCGGCTTCTGCAAAGAACCGAGGAGCCACAGATAAATAGAAAGTACGATTACCCTGAGTTTGTCTCTTCTCATCTAGCTCTGCTAGAAACTGCTTCAGTCTTTGATAGTCTTCTGGCTTGTCGATATTGCCAGGGCAATAGAATAACCCTTGAGCAAATTTATCCCAGGTTGCTTGGTTACTACCATCAAGGCCACCACCGAACTCTCGCACGCCTTCTTCCATGTGCTCTCTGAAAAATTCATGGCTCCACTCACGTCTGGCGACGCCGACAATGGTCAGTTCAGGGGGTAGGCGGCGCTCTAGCCTCATCTGAAAGAGAGCCGGGACAAGCTTTCGCTGGGTGAGATCGCCCGAAGCACCGAAGATAGTCAGGATCTGAGGAGCAGGAATTTTATCGTGTTGAAGGCCGACGCGAAGAGGGTTTTCGAGGAGAGAGACCATAGTGAACTAAGAAGAGATAAAAGAGTTGTGGGTAAAAGAGAGGTTGTCAGGAATTTGGTACTAGGCGACGCTACTAGGAACAGGTGGGCGCTCTATTTTACGCTCTTGAATGAAAGATTCTACTAGCTGTACGTCTTCTTGACTGCCGATGATTAGCGGTGTGCGCTTGTGCAGTTCATTTGGTACAAAATCTAGAACCGCTTGCTCACCAGTTGTGGCCTTTCCGCCAGCTTGTTCGGCCAGGAAAGCTAAAGGCGCAGATTCGTAGAGCAGTCTGAGTTTACCTTGCGGATTTTTGATGGTACCAGGGTAAAGGAACACACCCCCCTGCATCAGGATACGGTGGAAATCACCTACAAGCGCACCGCTATAGCGACCGCTGTAGCCTTCATGTCGATGCATGTAACGGATGTAGTCGCGGTAGGGATCATCCCACTGCCAAAAGTTCCCTTCGTTGACGCTGTAGTTAGACCCGTGCTGAGGAATCTGAATATTCTCGCTGGCTAGAATGAACTCCCCGAGGCTGGGATCGAGGGTGAAGGCATGTACGCCTTTGCCAATAGAGTAGACCAGTACAGTGCTAGGTCCATAGAGGATGTAACCTGCGGCGATTTGGTCGCGGCCATGGGTCAGCAAGTCGCTACCGGTTTGATCCAGATCGTCTCCGATCTGACGGCGCACGGCGAAGATAGAGCCAACGTTGAGGTTGATATCTACATTTGAAGAACCATCAATCGGGTCGTAGAGCAGCGTGTAGCGACCGATGGGGCAGTTCTCAGGCATGTAGTAAATATCTTCCATCTCTTCAGAAACCAGTCGGCAAACCAGACCGCTTTGCTGAAAAACCGAAACAAAGACATCGTTGGCATACACGTCCATTTTTTTGACGGATTCACCTTGCACGTTTGTACGACCCGTGAAGCCTAAAGCATCTTCTACTAGTCCGGCGCGGGTGAGCCTACGGGCAACGAGCTTGCCGGCGAAGGCAATTCGATTCATCAAAGCGCTAAGATCCTGCGCGTCTGGGCCAAAGCTTTGGAGCTGCTGCAATACGTGTTGGGATAGCGTCATGCTGTCTCGCCCGATTGCACCGTCCACGGTCGGCTGATAAGTCTGTGCGTTTGTCATCAAAACATCCTCTTTCGTCTTCAGCCAAATATACAAGCCTATTTAAGTAGGCTTTCCCGCTTACATACTAAGAAAACAAAATGGGTTCAGAATCAACCTTTAGATCAACTATAGAAAGCGTCTTTAATAGATATTTTTCTTTACAGAAATGCTCATAAACTCATTAATCTCTAAGATTACACGCAATTTTTCTGTGCATTGAGATACATGGCTAAAGACAGTTCATTGCTTTTTGCCTGATGTCGTGTTGTTGTGGATAGAGTCAATTGCTGCATAGCATGGCCTAAAATAGTCATTGGTCTATATAGAATTGAGCTATATAGATATTTGCTAGAATCCAAGATAGTGAATGCGAAGGCGCTTATGACCCTGACGATCGTGGCTGAGCCTACTCCTTTAAGTACTAGTAAAGATGGTGTGATTCTTGTCGGAAATACTCGCGTTACATTAGATACTGTAGTCGCTGTCTTCAAGCAAGGCACGACGGCAGAGGAGATTGTTTGTCGGTATCCATCGCTGAAGCTAGCTGATGTCTATGCCACAATTGCCTTTTACTTGAATCACCAGCTAGAAGTAGAAGCCTATTTGCAACAGCGGCAGCAGCAATCGACGGAGATTCGAGCAATGAATCAAGCGCGGTTTGACCCACAGGGATTACGTGATCGCTTACTTGCTCGCAAAACGCAGCAAGAAATATGCTGAGCTTTCTCGCTGATGAGAACTTTGACAATACGATTATTCGAGGCTTACTTCGCCGTAACTCGATACTAGATATCGTTCGCGTACAAGATGTTGGCCTATCGGGTAAGGATGATCCAACCATCTTAGAGTGGGCAGCACAGGAAGGGCGCATCTTGTTAACACATGATGTCACTACGATCACTCGCTATGCCTACGACAGAGTCAAGGCCCGTCAGACTATGCCAGGAGTAATCGAAGTCAGCACAAATGCTCTGGTTGGGCGGGTCATTGAAGATATTCTCATATTTGTAGAGTGTAGTAAGGAGGGAGAGATAGAAGATCAAATCCAGTATCTCCCGTGGTGAAGCACGGCGAAGGCGTAAAAATGAAGTTGAATATTCGTCTATATGCAAAGTGCAAAGATAAAATTCAGGCAACAATTCTGCAAAGAAACCTTTTGAGCAAGCTTTTAGAGTACAAATCCTGCGTAGGAACTGCTTCTACTCAATATTGGAAAATTCCTAAATACTTTAGTTTTGAGTTTTATATCTCGGAAGATGTGCAGTCGGTTTATAGTACTTTGGTTTCCCAACCGCAGGCTGGTTGGACTCAGGTTAATTCAAATTGCTCGGTATGGAACCATTCTGGCGAATTGATCTTCCTCATGCCTGAAATTCGGTGGGCGGAGGTTGAATTAATTTAGAATCATACCAGCGAAGTCTTCGAGTCATGTATGCCTCACTTATTGGATGACATTTTTGGATAAGAAGCTTTTCATGGCAAGTTTTTTATGATCGAATCCGAGCTTTCTGATACTCTTCTGAGGCAAAGACTGAGGAACCGATTTATTGAGCTTCTTGATGCATTCGCTAACAAAGGAACTGTTGAAGCAATCGGAACTGATGAACTTATCGAGATGTGGTATGACTACACGGATGAAGATAGTTTTGATTTCTATGATGAGCCAGTGTTCAGCGCTGAAGAGCTGTAGGCGATCAAGCGCTTTCACAACTTTCTAGAAAGTGTCTATCAAGAAATTCCAAGCACTTGGAGACTCGATGACCTCAAGGAGTGTAAAGAGTGGTTAGCTTTGGTTACCACAGCTAGCAGAGAAATAGCAGTTTTTCGGAGACGAGGTCTTTCGGATAAAGAAAAAATCGTCTAGCAAATGTGTGGGCTGGCCATTACGCTCTTTGTCTGCTGTTGAATGTCGGCAAGGCTATGATTCTTGTCTAAGATATTTTGGTTTCCAGCCAGGAATAGATTTTTGCGGAGTCCGGGTAAAAACGAGGCAGTCAGGGTCTACATCTTTGGTGAGCACTGAGCCTGCGCCAATGGTAACGTCTTCGCCGATGGTGATGGGGGCAACTAGGCAGCTGTTAGCGCCGGTTTTGGCGCGATCGCCCACCACCGTTTTATGCTTATTTTTGCCGTCGTAGTTCACCGTGATCGTTCCCGCTCCTACGTTCACCTGACTCCCTAGCTCAGCATCACCAATATAAGAGAGATGTGCAGCGTTGCTATTAGCCCCTACAGTCGATTTCTTCACCTCAACAAAGTTGCCAATTCGACAATTCTCTCCAATTTGGGCTTGCCCACGCAGGTGAGCAAACGGCCCAACTCTGCCACCCGGCCTTATTTCACTGTCAGTTACAACAGAATGAAGAACTGTTGTATTTTTACCAATAGTGCTGTCTTCGATCAGGCTGCCCGGTCCAATTCGACAGCCTGTTCTAATCACGGAATGTCCCCGCAAGTTAGTTTGCGGCTCAATAATTACATCCGGCTCTACAGTGACTGTGGCGTCGATAGTGATGCTCTCAGGATTAATTAACGTGACTCCCGAGAGTAACAGCTCGTCTTTGATGCGCTTTTGCATTACCGCTTCTGCTTCTGCCATCTGCTTGCGGTTGTTGATACCTGCAATCTCTGAAGGCGAGGCATCAACCGCCATCACAGGAGAGAGGTCTTTGATCACGTCAGTGAGATAGTACTCTTGCTGGTCATTGTCTGCCTTGAGATGCGGCAAGATAGTCATCAGCGCTGACCAGCTAAAGCAGTAGATACCTGCGTTGATGCGATTATTTTCTCTTTGATCATCTGTACAGTCTCGATGTTCAATAATCTCTTGAACGATGAGGCTATCGTCACAGAACACTCTGCCATAGCCCGTTGGATCTGCTATCTGCGCGGTCAAGATAGTCGCTGCGTTTCCACGTTCTATATGGGTCTCAACCATATTTTTAATGGTTTCTGGCTTTAGCAGGGGCACGTCGCCATTGAGCACCAGCAAGTTCCCTGTGAAGCCTTCTAAAGACGGGATCACCTGCTGCACGGCGTGACCTGTGCCTAGCTGCTCGGTTTGCATGGCAAATTCCAGATTGGGAACAGCGGCTAAGGTCGTCTTCACTTGCTCGGCGGCGTAGCCCACAATCGCGATCTTACGGGTAGGGTTTACTAGGCTAGTGCTGGCGATGACGTTTTCTACTAGCGTCAGGCCGCTAAGACGGTGCAGCACTTTGGGCAGGGACGAGCGCATTCGGGTGCCTTTGCCTGCCGCTAGAATTGCGATCGCAAGTGAATCAGTCATATTTCCCTTCTTACGTTTCCTCTAGTAGTTAGCGCCAGTCATTAAAGTCAGCAATCAAAGCCAGTAACCAAGGCCGGTCATCAAAGACAGTTAACCCGTCACTACAGCGATACAGTCAATTTCTACCAGCACATCTTTTGGCAATCTAGCCACTTCCACGCAGGCTCTTGCAGGGCCAGTCTCACTATCAAAGTGCTTGGCGTAGACTTCGTTCATGGCCGCAAAGTCGTTCATATCTTTCAGGAACACGGTTGTCTTGACCACCTGAGAAAAATCTGAATTCGCGGCTTCAACAACAGCGGCTAGATTTTGTAGAGATTTTTCGGTTTGCTCTCCAACTGTCGATCCCACTAGCCCGCCAGTTTTGGCATCTAACGGAATTTGGCCAGCTACGAAGAGCATAGCGCCAGTAGCTACGATGCCTTGGTTGTAAGGCCCGACAGGGGCAGGCGCTCGGTCTGTCTGAATGATTTTTCGCACGGTTTTTTGCACTTTTGGGGTCAGCCAACTAATAGGGTTAATGGAGCCAGCTCGGTTAGATAAGAATCCTCGATTAGGCCAGAATCACGGAACAATTCTATAGGGTTGAGCGCTACTTGGCGCTAAATTCGATCCGCATAAAAATCGAGTGGGCTAACGTCCAAATCTCTCTGTTCAAGTCGTCTCTATTCATGTCTCTAGATCGTTAGAGGCACTCTGCAATCTAGGCCGATGGCCATAGTGACGGTAGCGCCAGTAGTCTTGCAGAATTTTGCCGTGATCGAAGCATAATTCTGACGGTACTTCCCAGGGGCTGACAACCGTCAAGCTTTTAGCATCGTCTTGGGCGGTCGGCTGGCCTGTAGCAGTCGCGATGAAGACAATGCTGAGTGTGTGCTGACGTTCGTCTCTGGCCGGGTCGGAATATACCTGAAACTGCTCAATTAGCGTGACGGATAGATCGGTTTCTTCTTTAGCCTCTCTCCTAGCGGCAGTTTCTACTGACTCGCCGTAGTCTACAAATCCACCCGGTAGCGCCCACCCGTAAGGTTCATTCAGCCGTTCAATTAGCAAAATAGGACGATGAGGACGATCGACCATTTCGATGATCAAATCGACCGTAGGCGCAGGATTTCTGTAGGCCATAACCGCAGTGGTAAGAACAGTTGCATAGGGATTCAAGCATTCTCTCATCCTTCCTTCACAGTTATTTCAAAAAGCAGAGTTTCGCTGATATCTACCCGTGATAGAGTCTGAGCAATCCTTACAAACTACCTAATGTCTTTTCCCAGAGCTAGCGGCATTTTGCTACATCCTACCTCGCTCCCAGGCCGATTTGGGATTGGGGATCTAGGCCGACATGCGTATGAATTTGTTGACTTTCTAGAGGCGACTCAGCAGACGCTGTGGCAGATCCTACCGCTAGGGCCTACAGGTCATGGGAATTCGCCTTACATGTCTTATTCAGCGATGGCGGGAAATCCCATGCTGATTAGCTTAGACAGGGTGCAAGAGGAAGGACTGCTGCATACCGATGAGCTGATGCCGTCTCAGTTTTTCCCGATTGATAGGGTGGATTATGACCAAGTCAGTGCTTTCAAGCTATCGCTACTGTGGAAGGCGGCGGAGCGCTTTAAGCAGGCCGCTAGTGAGGAGACGAAGGCAGCATTCAGCCGGTTTAGGGTAGAGCAGGCTAGCTGGCTAGATGACTATGCGCTGTTCATGGCTCTCAAGGGGTCTAACGGTGGAGTGCCATGGTCTGAGTGGAATGATGCTGTAGCAGGTCGCGATGCTGATGCGCTCAACCGAGCCCGCGTCGATCTGGCGACCGATATCTTCTTTCACGAATATATGCAGTTCGAGTTTTATCGGCAGTGGTGCGCGATCAAAACCTACGCTAACCAGCGCGGTATTCAGATTGTAGGTGACATGCCTATCTACGTCGCGCATGACAGCGCTGATGTGTGGGCCTATCCCCAAAAGTTCATGATAGATCCAGAGACACGGCAGCCCTCTCAGATGGCCGGGGTGCCGCCAGATTACTTTAGTGAGACAGGTCAGCTCTGGGGCAACCCTACTTACAACTGGGAAGTGATGCAGGCGGATGGCTTTGACTGGTGGATGCGGCGAATTCAGTCGCTACTAGGCTTTGTCGATTTGATTCGGATCGATCACTTCAGAGGGTTTGAAGCATTTTGGGCCGTACCTGAAGGACAAGATACGGCAATGCACGGTGAATGGGTTAAAGCGCCAGGAATAGAGTTTTTTGAAAAGGTAGAAGCGGACTTGGGTCAACTGCCTTTTTTGGCAGAAGATTTGGGATTGATTGATGAGGCGGTCGAGGCGTTGCGCGATCGCTTTGATTTTCCAGGCATGAAGATCCTTCAATTTGCCTTTGGCTCCGACCATCTCAATCCCTACTTGCCATACAACGTCAGTCAAAACTCTCTGATTTATACAGGCACTCATGACAACGACACTACCGTCGGCTGGTACGAAAAAGCCGGCGACTTTGAGAAACAAAGAATAGCGACTTATCTAGGCGCTTTCGATCCGATCTCGGTTCACTGGGGCATTATTCGCTTGGCCATGAGCTCGGTTGCGAATCAGGCAATTGTGCCCATGCAAGATATCCTGGGCTTAGGTTCTCAGGCTCGAATGAATACGCCTGGTGTCGGTGAAGGTAACTGGGGCTGGCGTTATTCAGAAGCAATGCTCACGCCCACGCTCAAGACGTATTTGAAAGATCTCACTGAGCTTTACGGACGAGCTCGCGACCAGCCTTCGGCTTAAGTCTTCTTTGCTGTTTGGGTGGTACTGCTTTCGTGGCGTTATCTTTATGGAGCTGGCTTGATGGTTAGAAAGACCGGATCACCCGAACCAGAAAACCGAACCTTTAAACCGGATGGGCTTTGCTACGCTGAGCTTGAAGAAAGTTTAGTGAGCAAGAGAGCAAAATTCGTATGGCAGCAACTGACTTTAAAGACTACTACGCCATTTTAGGGGTTAGTAAAACAGCAGAGGCTGCCGAAATTAAGCGTTCGTTTCGCAAGCTGGCGAGAAAGTACCACCCGGATGTCAACCCAGACAATAAGGCAGCTGAAGCCAAGTTCAAGGAAGTCAGCGAAGCCTACGAGGTACTTTCGGATTCGGACAAGCGTAAGAAATACGACCAGTTTGGACAGTATTGGCAGCAGGCTAGCCGAGCGGGGGGCGGCGTTCCAGGGGGCGGTGTTCCTGGCGGTGCGGGCGGATTTGACTTTGGCTCGTATGGTAGTTTTGAAGAATTTATTTTTGAGCTGCTAGGTCGTAAAAGCGGCTTTGGTGGAGCAGGTGGCCCTGGCGGTGCGCGGACACAGACGCGCTATCAGGCGAGGCCCGGTACTGGTGGCTTTGGCAGTGCAGGCTTTGATACTAGTGGCTTTGGCAGCAGTGGCTTTGGCTTTGATCCTAGGACAGCCAGCGGCGCTTCATCTAGCCGAGGACTGTATGACCAAACCGCCGAGCTAAAGCTAACGATGTCTGAGGCATTTCACGGTGTGGAAAAGCGGTTTAGCATTGGTAGCGAGTCGGTAAAGGTTCGAATTCCGGCGGGTGTGAAGCCAGGTAGTAAGATCCGGCTAAAAGGGAAAGGGGCAAGAAATCCCCAGACGCAGCAGCGTGGAGATGTCTATCTAACCGTTGAGATTGCATCCCATAGCTTTTTTCAGTTCGACGGTGATAATCTAGTGTGTGAAGTGCCGATTGCGCCCGATGAAGCCGTTCTAGGGGCTAAGGTGGAAGTGCCAACGCCAGACGGTGCCGTTACAGTGAGCATCCCAGCTGGGGTGAAATCAGGTCAGTCTCTACGGCTGCGCGGCAAGGGATGGCCGAAGAAAAAAGGTGCTAGCCGCAGTGATCAGCTAGTCAAAGTAGTGATCACGCCTTCTAAAGAATTGAGTGAGAAAGAAAGATCTTTGTATGAGCAGATCAAAGACAGCCGCCAAAGCGATCCTAGAGCAGAAATCTCTAATATAAAACTGTAAGTATTAAATCGTAGAGGCATCGGTTTCTGGTGCAGCTTCAATCCTTCCGCATTCGCATTGCTCTACTTTCTGTCGCGCTAGCAGGTAGCGCGCTGATTGGCTTCACTTTTGTGGCTTGGCGGTTGATCTATGTGGCCAAGATCGGCAGCTTGAGCGCCAAACTCAGAGAACAGCTGCAGCAGATGACGGTGGTGCGATCGCCTGACTGGTTTCAAAGCTTTAGCCAAGAGCTGCCCAGTGAAATTGAAACGCAGAGCGGCACATCTATTATTTTGCTAGCCACCGATTCGCAGGGTAATACGCAGCACTATTCTGTCAGAGGTGCCCAGTTGGGTGATGAACCCTTGGACACAGACGAGCTGGTAAAGACGGTGGGTGGCAGGCTGGCTGACGACATCGCCGCAGCCGTAGCAGCAGGAGCTGCTACCTTTCGCAGCAGCAGTGCCAAAACCGTGCTGACAAGTAATACCGCTACAGGTAGCTGGCGAGTAGGCGTTGTGCATTCTGAAGCGGGTAGAGGTGTCATTGCCGTCAGTCTACAAACGATTGATCAAGACATGACCGTTATTCGCAATATTTTTCTGGTGGCGATTCCAGGAACAACGCTGTTGATTGCGATTGGCGCTTGGGTGCTCTCGGGTAGCGCTCTGAAGCCAGTCAACAAGCTCACTGGTGCTATCAAGCAGGTGACGGCAACCGGGCTAGATCAGCAAGTTCCGGTAGGCAGCAGCGATGTGGAATTTGTTGAGTTAATCGAAGTATTCAACCAAATGCTGACTCGCTTAGCCCGTAGCTTTAAGCAGTCTTCTCGCTTTAGTGGTGATGCGGCGCATGAGCTGAAAACGCCTCTGGCAATTCTGCGAGGTGAGCTAGAGCGGGTGATGCAGCAGGCTGAGCCTGGATCTGATCTGCAGCAGAGCTTAAGCCAGCTAATGGATGAGGTGTCACGGCTAAGTACGATCGTAAGAAAGCTGTTGCTGCTGTCATTAGCGGACGCTGGGCAGATGAGTCTGCGTCAGAACCGGGTAGAAATCGGCAAGATTTTGACCTTGCTGCTAGAGGATGTGGAATTGCTAGCGCCCGATTTGCTAGTGAAAGTGGATCTAATAACAGAACTGAATGTGCAGGGCGATCGCGACCTACTCACCCAGGTGCTGCAAAATTTGATTGACAATGCGATCAAATACAATCTTCCAGAAGGTACAGCCAACCGATGGCTGGCGATCACAGGCAAAGAAATAGGAAAGAGAATCGAGATTAACGTGGCCAATTCATCTAGGGGCATTCCTGATGAAGATCGCGATCGCATCTTTGATCGATTCTATCGCGGCGATCTTTCTCGCAACCGCAAAAGAGAAGGCTTTGGTCTAGGGCTAAGCCTGGCTAGAGAAATTGCGAGAGCGCACAAAGGCGATCTGTATCTAGATAGCACTCAACCCGGCTTCGTAGCTTTTACACTGGTGTTGCCAACCCAATCTTGAGCTGCCGCTATGACTTCATCCTCGCTGACTAGTTCGGCTGCCGCTACCGAGACGGCTGATAGTGCAATCGGCGATGAAACAGTCTATAAGCGCGAACCGCAGCCTTGGCATGGGGCCTTCGCCAAGCCCGCCAAAGAGTTTCCACCGACTGATTTAGAAGTTCTAGCTGGTCGGATTCCTGAAGGACTGCAAGGAACGTTCTATCAAAACGGTACCGGGCGATTAGAACGAGGTGGACAGCCCGTGGGCCACTGGTTTGATGGCGATGGCGCAATTTTACGAGTGCAGCTCTCAGCGGCTGGGGCAAAGGCCACTTACCGCTACGTGCAAACAACGGGATACAAAGCAGAGAGCAAAGCAGATCGGTTTTTATTTGGCAATTATGGGATGCGATCGCCCGGCCCTTTGTGGAAGCACATGTTGGGCTTGTTCAACGGCACCACCATCAAAAATTCAGCCAACACATCTGTTCTCGCTTTAGAAGACAAACTGCTAGCGCTGTGGGAGGCGGGTAATCCTCACAGCCTAGATCTAGAGACGCTAGAAACTATCGGCATGGAGTCTTTAGGCTGGTTGAAGCCCACTCAGCCCTTCTCTGCTCACCCTTTACGAGATCCAATCAGCGGTGAAATTTATAGTATCGGCGTGAATTCTCTGTGTGAGCTATCGATTTATCGATGTGACGCTAGCGGCGGGCTGATCAAGCAGCAGGCGATCGCGCTCAAAAACATCCCGTTAGTCCACAGCTTTGTCATCGCCGGACCGTATCTAGTGTTTCTGGTTTCACCGGTAAAAGTGAACCCGCTGCCGCTGCTGTTGAACCAGCTCGCCTATGCCGACGCAGTGAAATGGGACCCAAACCAAGGAACGCGCATTATCGTTGTAGCGCGCGAGAGCTTAGAAATTGTTTCTGATAGCTACGCTGATCCGTGGTTTCAGTGGCACTATGGCAACGGCTGCACAGAAGCAGACGGCAGCATTCGCCTAGACTATGCTCGGTTTGACGACTTTACCCATATCAACGAAGTCCTAAGAGAAGTGCCCTCTGGGCGGATGAAAACCCAGGCATACGGCAGGCTTTGGCAGCTTCGGCTAGATCCAAAGACGGGCCGCGTATTGAGCCATGAGTGCGTGGTAGAGCGAGACTGTGAATTTCCTCAAGTGCCCGATAGCAAGGTGGGCCAGCCGTGGGAGCAAACCTACGTGCTGATGCACCGTGAAGGCGTCAAAACTGGCGAAGACTGGTTCGGCGCGGTAGGTCGATTTGACTATAAAACGCAGCAGCTAACCCAGGCAGATCTAGGCACTGGTATTTACGGCAGCGAACCGCTACATGTTGCAGACGGGCAAACAGCAGAGAATGCTTCAGAAGGCTGGCTTTTGATGGTGGTCTACAACTCAGTAGATAGCCGCAGCGAGCTGTGGATTTTTGAGGCTAAGGGGCTCGGTGAACCCGTCTGTCGCTTGGCTCTACCAGGTGTAATTCCAATTGGATTTCATGGCACTTGGCAATCGTCTTAGGCGGTCAGGCTTCTAACCTAAGATTATGACTTCAGCCAAGTGAGAAACGCTATAGAAGCTATGTTCAAAGACAGAACTTGCTCCTGTCGAGTCACAGAACTGTCGAAGATCTTATAAAAATCTCAAAAGTCGGCCCAAAAATTGTCTTAGTATAAGGTCGAAGTTGCGTTCTGGCAGCCTAGCTGTCGGCAAAAAATTAGTGAAATACCAGCCAATCGAAGACTACGGCCTGATCGGTAACATGCGGACTACTGCGTTAATTGGGCTAAATGGATCGATCGACTGGTTCTGTCATCCTCGCCACGATTCTCCTAGCATCTTCGGCTCTATTTTGGATGCTGAAAAGGGAGGCCATTTCAAAATTGAGTCGCTAGTAGAAAACGATCACCACAAACAGTTTTACTACCCTGAGACCAATATCTTAGTTACTCGCTTTCTCTGTGACTGCGGCGTAGGAGAAGTGGTTGATTTTATGCCGCTTGGCAATTCTCATATGCGTAACTGGATCATTCGTCAGGTCCGCACTGTTCGCCGAGAAATCACCTTCAGGGCCGAATGCTATCCGGCCTTTGACTATGGCCGCGCTACGCACCAGACTAAGGAAATTGATAACGGGATGACTTTTGTCTGCGATCGCAACCCCTGCAAAGACACTCGTCCGCTCGATCCCAACGATGATTCTGATGAAGTCGAATGTCAGTACTTTGAGCTGATTACCGACGTCCCCCTTCAAAAGAACGATAAAGGGGCTTTTGCCGAATTTACTCTCAAAGAAGGTGAAAACGCCGTCTTCATTTTTCGCCCCGCTGGGCAAGCAGCCTCAAGCGAGCAGTTCGACGACCTTGAGCAGACTGCTGAAACCTTCTTTCATGAAACGACAGATTACTGGAGAAACTGGCTATCTCAGTGCGTTTACACCGGACGCTGGAGACGCCGAGTAGAGCGTTCGGCGCTGGCACTAAAGCTATTGACCTACGAGCCTACCGGCGCAATAGTCGCCGCCCCTACCACCAGCCTGCCAGAACAGATTGGCGGTGAGCGCAACTGGGACTATCGCTACACCTGGATTCGCGACGCCGCCTTTACGGTATATGCCCTGATTCGAATTGGATTCACAGAAGAAGCAAGAGCCTTCATGGGCTGGCTAGAGGCTCGCTGTCAGGAGCTAGGAGAGGGCGGTAGTCTGAAAATTATGTACCGCATAGATGGTGAGCTGGACCTCGAAGAAGAACACCTAGACCATCTAGAAGGATACAAAGGGTCTGGTCCTGTACGTATCGGCAACGGTGCCTACGATCAGCTACAGCTAGATATCTGTGGCGAGCTGATGGATTCTGTCTATCTCTACAACAAGTATGGAGAATTTATCTCTTATTCTTTTTGGACGCATCTGCGCTATTTGACTAACTGGGTTTGCGACAACTGGCAGCGCCAGGATCAAGGCGTCTGGGAGTCGAGAGGCGGTGCGAAAGATCATGTCTATTCTCGTTTGATGTGCTGGGTCGCGGTTGATCGGGCGCTGCGCCTTGCAGAAGAGCGATCTTTCCCTGCCGATCGCTCGCGCTGGCAAACCGTGAGAGATGAAATCTTTGAAGAGATCCTAGAAAAAGGTTGGGATGAAGAACGAGGCGCTTTTGTCCAAGCCTATGGTGAAAAAGACCTAGACGCAGGCTGCTTAATTATGCCGCTGGTGTTCTTCATGTCGGCTAGCGATCCAAAGATGCTGAGCACCATCGAAGCAGTGAGAAAGCCACCAAGAGAAGGTGGTTTGACCGCAAACAGCCTGGTATATCGCTATAATCCGCTAAATTCTGACGGTGAATCGAGCGACGGACTAGAAGGCGAAGAAGGCACCTTCAACCTCTGTACTTTCTGGTTGGTAGAAGCCCTAACCCGAGCTGGCTCTGCTAATCCCGTCTTGCTGAACGAAGCTAGAAGAATCTTTGAAGAGATGCTTACCTATGCGAACCATGTAGGACTATATGCCGAAGAAACTGGCACTAGCGGAGAAGGTCTCGGTAACTTTCCGCAAGCCTTCACCCACATTGCGCTGATCAGCGCCGCCTGGAACCTTAGTGAAGCACTAGGGCAATAGGCACGGCGTCCAGCCAGAAATGTATTTGATGAGAGTGCAGACCTAATCAACATCCTTAATTGAAAATTTGTCGCAGTCTAAAAGCCAAGGCGATAGATTCAGATTGCTGTCGGTGGCGTACTCATCGCCGGATAGAACATCTTCAGATAGCTACGGAAAGTAACGATAAAACTCCCTCCTATGCAAAACTCTAAACAGCTCTACCCCCTGCTCTGTAGTTTCAATACCTATCCGATAACTACCTACGCGCAGGCGATATCGATTGGTTGTCCCACTTAATGCCTTGATGCTGGGCAGTTCCTCAAGCGATTGCGCTTTTGGTATAGTCTCAAAGGCTAGTTTATAGACAAGTTTGTAAACTGGCTGCCTTTTCAGCTTTTGCAGATCCTTTAGGAAAAGCTTTCTATACGCAACTTTCAATCGCTGCCTTGCTCCAAAAAGGCCACCGCTTCCTCTATACCCAACAAGGGTGTTTCAGCGGCTTCGTCCATAGCTTTGCCTAAACAGTAGTCCTCAAGACCTTCAGCAACGTCTTCTACTGAACTAGCAGCATCAGGGAAAATTTTCACCCAAAGGTCAATCGGGATAACCACAGCCCTCAGCTTGCCTTCTGAGTCTCTTGTGTACTCAATAGTATTGCTGACCATCTTTTCTAGCTCTAAAAGTTAACTTGTGACTTAATATAGCTGCGACTCTATCACAGACATCAATACTCTCTAGAATCGATGATCAATCCACGAGCAGATTGGGCGGCGGCTTCTCGGGTGGGGTGGACTTCGCCATCGTCTAGAACTGTAAAATCTGGGGTGAAAACCCAGCAGCGATAGCCGAGTTCCGTGCGGGCGATCGCAATTACCCAATCAGGCTGGGTCAAGATATCGACGAGTTGACAGTATTGCATAGTTAAACGGATGCCTAAATTGATGTCGCGCAGGTCGCCGCGAATAGAAGCTAGTACCTAGAACCTGTCTGTACCCAGAACCTGTCTACAAGAACCTATCTGTAGAAGCCCAATGTCAGAAACCCGATCTCTAGGTCTCTACGCTAAGCTCAACATCCCATCAGCATCTCAAGATCAGCGCTTGACTGCCTCAATTTCCTCCCTGGGTTCATCTCGAATTTATCTATAGATTGACTCTATGCGATAAAGATGTAGATTACGTTAGGCTTAGACACCTTCGAGCGGCACAGCCGTCACCCACCGATATATATTTCAGAGATATATGTTTTAGAGATGTCAATTTAGTTCAGGTGTACTAAAATTAGTATAACGAATTTCACCTAAATTAAGTTCACATCTGGCTAACTTCACAAGCCTTCTAACTTTTTTAACTTCAATCAAAACAACTCTGCGGAACTCCTTATGGCTGCTAACGCCTCTTCTGAAAAGCAAAAAGCCCTAACTTCTGTGCTTAGCCAAATTGAGCGCAACTTTGGTAAGGGCTCCATCATGCGGTTGGGCGAAGCTAGCCGTATGCAGGTAGAGACCATTCCCACTGGCGCACTGACTCTAGATATGGCGTTGGGCGGTGGCCTGCCCAAGGGCCGAGTAATTGAGATATATGGCCCGGAGAGTTCGGGTAAGACGACGCTGGCTTTGCATGCGATCGCCGAAATTCAGCGTCAGGGTGGGGTAGCGGCCTTTGTCGATGCAGAACATGCTCTCGATCCGTACTATGCAGCTAATCTAGGCGTCGATGTCGAAAATCTGCTGATCTCTCAGCCCGATACCGGCGAAATGGGCCTAGAAATTTGCGATCAGCTTGTGCGCTCTTCAGCAGTTGATCTAATCGTTGTCGATTCGGTTGCAGCCCTCACTCCTCGCGCCGAAATCGAAGGTGAAATGGGCGACTCGCATATGGGTCTTCAGGCCCGGTTGATGAGTCAGGCACTGCGAAAAATTACTGGCAACATTGGCAAATCGAAATGCACCGTTATCTTTCTCAACCAGCTCCGTCTAAAGATCGGCGTCACCTACGGCAACCCAGAGACTACCACGGGTGGTAATGCGCTCAAGTTCTATGCCTCCGTGCGTTTAGACATTCGCCGAATTCAAACGCTGAAGAAAGGCAACGATCAATTTGGTATCCGCGTAAAGGTAAAAGTTGCCAAAAACAAGGTAGCACCGCCTTTTCGCATTGCTGAGTTCGATATTATCTTTGGCGAAGGTATTTCTATTCTGGGCTGCTTGCTAGATATTGCTGAAGAGCATGAGATTGTAGTGCGTAAAGGTGCCTGGTACAGCTACGAAGGCAATAACGTAGCCCAAGGCCGCGACAATACCATTATTCGGATGAAGGAAGATCCTGAGTTTGCAGCCAAGGTGAAAGCGCAGGTGATGGAGAAGATTAAGCCAGAAGCTATTCCCATCGAGCCCGAGGTAGAGAGCGTGGTTGTACCACCGAAAGAAGTCGATGTCGCTGCCGAGGCGACTGAGGCTGAAACGGAAGCCGTGAAGGCTACTAAAACGAGAAGCAGCCGCAGCAAAGCAAAGAAGTAACCTGGCGAAGAAGTAACTTTATAGATACCCGTAGAAGGCAATGGGTTCACATAGCAAAGCGCGGAAAGCTATAGTACGTAGAATTACACACCGCTGCGTTGAGGTTAGTTTGGTGATAGCTCTGCCTAGGCGCAGCTAACCTATGGATGAGGTAGCCATCTTGCTATCAAGAATTATTGCTGATAAAGAAGCTGTAAGTCATCTCTAAAGTGATATTGATGACTAGGCAAGCCTATTCTCGTACGCATTTCTACTGAGTAGGGTGGGAACAGTTGTTCTCCCCTTACTATCCATGCGTTTGATGGCTTCTAGTGTTCTTGCCCTACTGATCTGGAGCGGGGTTTCTTCGGCCAGTCGAGCGCAGACCCAGAATCAGGCCCAGCTTCAATCTGTTTATCAACTATTTCAGCAGGGGACTGCCGCAGCGGTGTTTGACGCTAGGCGAGCTGAATCGATCTGGCGAGAGATGGTTCAGCAGGTGCCCGACAATTCGGCTGGCTATTACTATCTAGGTTTGGCGCTAGCAGAGCAGGGTCGGTTTGCAGAGGCAGAAACGGCCTATCGGCAATCGATTCAGCTAAATCAAAGAAATGCGATCGCCCACTACAATCTAGCCACCGCTCTAGGTGCCCAGGCCAAACACAGCGAGGCGGACACTATCCTACGTGCCGCCGTCGATCTGTATCTATACGATGCAGCCGCCTACTGCGACCTGTCGAACACATTGCAATCACAGTATCAGTTCGAGGCTTCTATGGAAGCGGCTGCCACAGCGCTGACCATCGATCCAGACTATGCGTTTGCCAAAAAGCTGGGTTTGGGTTCTATCTGCACCCTACATCGGTTTGATCATACAGTTGGCCTATTGCAAGCAGCAGCCCAGCTTGAACCGAATCATCCCGAATGGCACTATCGATTAGGCGCGGCTCTAGACCGGCAGGAGCGCTGGGAAGAGGCGATCACCGCTTACCAGTCTGCCATTCGACTAGACAGTAATTACGCTGATGCCTATCGAAGAATGGGCAGTGCTCTTACCAAACTAGGACAGCAGTCGGCAGCAGAATCAGCCTATCAAGCAGCGGCTAGGATAGAAACGCCTGCAGCTGCCAACTAACTATTAGAAATAACCAATAGAACTAACTATTAATCAGATGACTTTCGCCGCGCAAGATCAGCTAAGGCAAGTCGAATCTGCTCAATCCGACGACGATTGACGCCTAGATCCGATTCACCCATGCGTGCAGCCGCCCGGACTTGAATCACGTTCTCATCTGCTGGAAAGTAGAATTCAGTGTCGTCAACAAAGCCCATCAGTCGGCTTTCAGATTGTGCCAAAATATAACGCTCTGTTTCCTCAATGATTTTGGTTCGAGGAACCACGCTGAGGATATCGACGATGTTTGCCTTTGCAGTTTCTAAGTCACCTGTGTAGGTGATAGGTGCGATCGCATGTTCTTCATCCACGCTCTGGCTCATCACACAGTTTGGCGTCGTCGGACAGTCTGCTAGCTGGCCATTGGTGATCCCTATATCGCTGGGGCGATCGCCTGTAAAGACGCCTTTTAAGCCGGGCAATACGGCCACATCAGAGAACGCTGCCGCCTGCGTAACCATCGGACTGCCTAGAACCATCAGTATCGATAAGGCAATTGTAAAAAAAGTAGACAAAACAAAACTCACGATAACTGCGTACTCCTTAAGATAGGGTATGTGTTCAATTGCAAGACTATAAATTCTCTTGCGCGTATTCTGCTATACGTTTGCAAATAAGCGTACGGATGAGGTTATGGGGTTAGAAAAACAGCTTTTAGCACTGCCGTGGATTGACTTACCCGATTCTCTAGAGACCCTAGGAAACCTGGCTGTTCAGCTACAGCGGCTGATCACAGTAGCCATATCCCATCCTATCTGGGCTGTGATTACTCTCTTGCTGAGCATCGGTTTGATTCAACTAGCCGCTGACCTGGTCAAAAGAACTATCCAAGCTAGCCTACGCTTTATCTTGACGCTGCCGCTAATGCTCAGTCAGCGCCTGTGGAAACAGATCACCACCAACCCTGAAACCAAGCAGGCCCAAATCAATCAATTGCTCAATCGCCTAGAAACCTTACGCCAAGAGCAAGATCAGGTAATTGCAGAATTAAAGCCGTTGTTGTCTTCATCGCCAGCACCGACTGCTTCGCCCCTGCCGCTTGACGAATCAAACTCTTCCCAAGTCCCCGCATCTCCAACTCCCTAGTGCGACCATTCTCGATCTATCTTTCTGCTTGATGGCGGTTTGCTGAAAGGCGTCTTGCTGAAAGGCGGTTACAAATCTACCCTACGCTCCCGCCTGTACTGTTCGCTGCAATGTCAAATCTACTGCCTCACCCGACACTGGCTGAATCACCTGCGTTTTCAGTCCCTTAGCAGCTAGTAGCGATCGCACCTCATCTACCCCACCCGCAGCTTTGATTGCCCCTGCGATCAGACCGTCGTAAGTCACCTTTCCCGCCTCGGCTGTTGGCAGCATTACTTGGGGCCGCAACAGCTCAGCGAGCTGCAAGGCGACCTCTCCACCTCGAACGACAGGCGCTAGTCCCATTAGTGTGATGTTGGCCATAGGCGCGATCGCGACATCAACTTGGCCTAACTCTTTCAGATGCTTAGTGTCAGGGTAGCCATGGGGCTCGTAATATAGCGTTCTGTCTGAATCAGCTTCGTCTGTATGAGCACCGTTTGAGCTAGAGCCATTTGTTGAGCTAGACGCATTCGCCTTGAAAGTCAGTACGTAGGCATTCTCTTTTTTATTCATACCGACAATCGCGCCTATGAAAGTCTGAACCTTCACCGTTCCATCAGACAATGCGGCTGACTCTCCATGAGTGAGGGTAGTGACCTGTCTGAATCCTAGCGACTCGGCAACAGCGGCACCATCAGGCGAGGCCATCACAGGAATTGACTTGTCTAGCTGCTTGAGCGTTGGAGGATGGGCATGGTCAGCTAAACCTTGTGACAGCAAGATCAAATCGATCTCGCCCGGTATCGGCGGCGGATCGGTCTTGATACCGCGCACTAGCCACGGCAAATCACCAAAAGTTAAATCGTCTACAAACCAAGGATCTATTAGAACTCGTTTACCAGCCGCTTCGATCAGCCAAGTGTTTGCATCGAACCAAGTTAGCTTCATAAATTTCTATAGGACGTGAGCGCAACCCTTTTAGTGTGACTAATTTTGATGAGAGCCGTCTAGCTTCTTTAGGTAGCTTTTGCGAATTATTTTTTGTATCAGCGCGGATTTGTCAATAAGTACCTATACCGACTGACGAGGTAGCTTTAGATACATGGATAAATTCTGTCTATTTGCCACGAGCTGGGGATCAGAGAATTTTCCATCGTTAAAAATATATTGAAAGGTAGAGAGAACGCATATCTTGAGAAGGTTTTGACTGTCTTTTCTTTTACTTATGGGTTTGTAGCAAGACATACAAAAAACTAAAAGTGTCAACCAGTTGACTCCGCGATCCCCGTATACTTTTTGAGTTGTAAAGAAAAGAAAAGCTGATCGTATTTTTGTAACAGCGCTGTGCAAACAGACGTTGCTCAACCATTCATGCGCCAGAAGCTACGAACCAGAAACATCAGAAACACCCGAATTTTCAGCAGCAGCGCTCGCCGGGGAATCACAGTCACGCCGCTAAAAGGAGTTCTTCTAACGCTGCTGTGTGTTGGCATTCCGACAGTATCTCTAGGTGCTGTCTGTCTGTCTCTCGCTAAGAACAATCTAAAACTGAACGAAGAGAATCAGGAACTAGATAAGATCGCCTCTGAAGTCAAAGCAGAAGTAGATTCGCTCGGTGAGGAAATTGAAGACTTGCGAGAGTGGGCAGGCGCTGAGTCAGAGTCAGCTGCTCAGAGCCTTAGTAGAAGCAATGCAGACCGAGTTAGTCAGGAAGATTTGCCACCTAGAGGCGGTCCGGCTTTGGCGATTGATTCGCTTGAGCTATTGAAGAGCGTACGTCAGCAGGTTCCTACACTTGACCGAACGCTGGACTCTCAAATTAAGCCTGCCGTGGAAGAGGCGATCGCCAAAGAAGCAGCCTATCCCAGTGGCATACCTGTTTTGGGCAAGGTGGACATTTCCTCTGAATATGGGGTCCGTAGTAACCCCTTCGGCGGCGGTGGCTATGAGATGCACGAGGGCATAGACTTTGTGGGTTCTGTCGGCGCGGAAATTGTGGCAACGGGCGACGGGGTCGTTACCCTCTCAGGTCATAATGGCGGCTATGGCATTGTCGTAACTATCGATCATGGGAATGGCTACGAGAGTTTGTATGCTCATATGTCGAAAGCAGATGTCGAGATCGGTCAGTCCATCCGTCGAGGAGAGGTGATTGGCTATATCGGTAGCACGGGCCGCTCCTCTGGGCCACATCTACACTACAGCCTCTATAAAGATGAACAGCCGATCAATCCGCGCCAGCTCTTGAAACTAGCCGATTAATGACTGACTAGGACAGCGCTATGTCTAAAGATTAGGCGCTGGCGCTGTCCTGATGCGATCGCCCGGCTGCTGTTCTCTTAATACGGTAGGATCGAAATTGATTTTTCAGCGGCTGTGCGGCGATCGCACCCACCTAGTAGCGGCTTATGGGCAACTCTTTCGGACAGCTTTTTCGGATTACAACGTTTGGCGAATCCCATGGAGGCGGGGTAGGGGTGACCATTGATGGCTGCCCGCCGCTGCTAGAAATTTCGGCTGAAGAAATTCAAAAAGATCTCGATCGGCGGCGTCCAGGGCAAAGCCGGATCACGACACCTAGAAAAGAAACAGATACCTGCGAGATTTTATCTGGCGTATTTGAAGGCAAGACAACGGGCACGCCAATTTCAATCTTGGTGCGAAATAAAGATGCCAGGTCGCAAGATTATGACGAGATGGCGAAAAAGTATCGGCCATCGCATGCAGATGCCACCTACGACGCGAAGTATGGTATTCGCAACTGGCAAGGGGGGGGCAGATCTTCAGCTAGGGAAACGATTGGCCGAGTAGCCGCAGGTGCGATCGCCCGCAAAATCCTCAAGCAGGCCGCCGGGGTAGAAATTATTGGCTACGTTAAGCGCATTCAAGACATCGAAGCCCCGCTCGATCCGAACACAGTTACTTTAGAGCAGGTAGAAAGCAACATCGTTCGCTGCCCGAATCAGGATGTCGCTGAGCAAATGATTGAGCGAATCGATCAGATTCGCAAAGAAGGAGATTCTATCGGCGGCGTGGTTGAATGTGTGGCTCGCCAGGTGCCAAAAGGGCTAGGCGAACCTGTCTTTGATAAGCTCACTGCCGATCTAGCGAAAGCGGCAATGTCTTTACCCGCGACCAAAGGCTTTGAAATGGGCTCTGGGTTTGCTGGCACTTTTTTAACCGGTAGTCAGCACAACGATGAAATGTATCGCGGCGAAGACGGCACTTTTCGCACCCGCACGAACAGGGCAGGCGGCACCCAAGGTGGTATCTCCAACGGTGAGAATATTGTGCTGCGCGTTGCCTTTAAGCCCACAGCCACCATTCGCAAAGAACAAAAAACCGTAGACAATGCGGGACAAGAAACGACGCTAGCTGGCAAAGGGCGACATGATCCTTGCGTGCTGCCTAGAGCAGTTCCTATGGTAGAAGCGATGGTAGCGCTAGTTTTGTGCGATCATCTAATGCGACAGCAGGCGCAGTGCGGTACGCTATAAGGCCTTTGGGTAATTCGCCTGAGTAATTCGCTAAGTAGACTTAGACGTAGGATCAGACACGGAGTCAGACGCAAGTGAGTCAGACGCAAGTGAGTCAGACATAAGTGAGCTAGATGCCAGTAGACCAGACAGTTGGTAGACAAGCGTGGGAAGCAGGCAGTCTTTGGCAAAAGCTGAAGGCACAGACTCAGCATGGTCTAGATACGGGGGCGCTACAGTCGATTGAAACAGATGCCGAGTATATAGAAGAAAAGAGCATTCGTTTTTTGGTACGGGTGCTGGCAAATCTATCTCGAAAAGAGAAAGCTCGAAAACAGCAAGGGAAGACGACGCCCGCCAATCCATTTTTACCGTACGAACAGGATTTGTATGTAACCGATATTTCCGCAACGCATGTTTGTTTGTTGAACAAATTTAACG
>NZ_JADEXO010000179.1 GCF_015207105.1 cf. Phormidesmis sp. LEGE 11477 | reverse complement strand
ACAGGCCATGCACCCAACAAGAAGTGGAGCGAACGGCTGTTGTTGAACGATGCGTATTGGAAGATCAGACGACCGAAGTAGCCGTGCGCTGCAACGATGTTGTATGTCTCTTCTTCTTGGCCAAACTTATAACCGTAGTTCTGTGACTCAGTCTCAGTTGTTTCACGAACCAAACTCGAAGTAACGAGTGAACCGTGCATAGCTGAGAAGAGTGAACCACCGAATACACCCGCTACACCCAGCATGTGGAAGGGGTGCATCAAGATGTTGTGCTCTGCCTGGAACACCAACATGAAGTTGAACGTACCAGAGATACCCAAAGGCATACCGTCAGAGAACGAACCCTGACCGAGCGGGTAGATCAAGAACACTGCAGTTGCCGCTGCGACAGGCGCAGAGTAAGCAACACAGATCCAAGGGCGCATACCGAGACGGTAGGATAGCTCCCACTCACGACCCATGTAGCAGAAAACGCCGATGAGGAAGTGGAAGATGACCAGCTGGTAAGGACCGCCATTGTAGAGCCACTCATCGAGTGAGGCAGCTTCCCAGATGGGGTAGAAGTGCAGGCCAATCGCGTTAGAAGAAGGAACAACCGCACCAGAGATGATGTTGTTGCCGTACATCAATGAACCTGCAACAGGCTCACGGATGCCGTCGATGTCGACGGGAGGGGCTGCGATGAACGCGATGACGAAACAGGCAGTGGCGGCGAGCAGTGTCGGGATCATCAAGACGCCGAACCAACCTACATAGAGGCGGTTCTCGGTGCTTGTAACCCACTGACAGAACTGCTCCCACAAAGAAGCGCTTTCACGCTTCTGAAGAGTAGTAGTTGTAGAAACCATTAAATGATTGCGGGGGGTGAAAGTGAATAGGTATATGACGGACTAGGCGTTCAAACAAACGCTTTTGTCTGTCGGTATGTACCTATCATAGCATATGTAACGAAATATTGCAAACGGGTTTACAGAATAGATTTCGCGTGAGCCTGTTGACTTGCTTATAACGTAGCCGTCTAGAACAGTTGCGGACTGCTTTATACAGGCGATCGCGTCCGTGATATATCCTCTAATACACACAGTATGCTGTGACAGATCAAGGCGACTTACAGAAGATGAACTCAGCAACCTGCGTTCGCAGCGGCTAAGATCAATCTCTAACTTCACTAGCTGTCCTCCTCAATAAGCTCGTATGCAAGCTGACGTTTTTGCTGCTCATACTCCCATCACCCACAGTCTAGTTCTTGTTGGTGGTGGTCATAGTCACGCCCTTGTCTTGCGTAAAATGGCAATGAAGGCGTGGCCTACTAACGTTCAGCTCACGCTAATTACCAACCTAGTCGACACGCCATATTCAGGGATGCTGCCGTGCCATATTGCGGGCCTATACGACTTTGACACGGCCCATATCGACTTGCGATCGCTCACTCGCTTTGCCAACTGCCATCTGGTCATCGATCAAATGATCGGGCTTGACTCGACCAGGCAAAAGGTCATCTGCCAGAATCATCCGCCTATTGCCTACGATACTTTGTCTATCGACGTTGGCAGCACCCCCACCAAGTCTCAGGTGCCTGGGGCCGATCAATACGCGATTCCAGCTAAGCCCGTTCCTAGTTTGTTACAAGCTTGGAAAAGCTATTTAGAGAGTCTTGAGAAGGCGCTAATACAGAACCCCAAGACAACAGCAACGATCGGTATCGTCGGCGGTGGCGTCGGCGGCGTAGAAATGGCCTTTGCCATGCAGGTTCGGCTTTGGCAGCTAGTTGAAAAATATAGCCAAGCTGCAAAACAACAGATCCGCGTTCATATCTTTCAGCGAGGCAAGCACCTAGCAAAAGGACGCAACCGACTGACGCAGTGGATGGTCGAAAAGATGTGCAAAGAGCGAGAAATCCAGATGCATACCCGAGAAACGGTTTGTGAAGTGACCGAAACAACGGTGCGCTGTGAGTCGGGTTTGGTGGTGACATGCGATCGCACCTTCTGGGTCACCAATGCCTCTGCGCCCTCCTGGCTAAAAGACAGTGCCCTATCACTCACTTCAGACGGATTTATCGCCATCGATGATACTTTGCAAACCCTTAGTCATCCCAACATCTTTGCGGCTGGAGATGTGGCGACCATGGTCAACCACAAAAGGCCCAAAGCAGGCGTCTTCGCCGTTCGACAAGGACCACCGCTATACGAAAATCTAAAGTGCCAGGTCACCCATCAGCCGCTAATGCCCTTCAAACCACAAAGCCGCTATCTCAACATTATTGATACCGATACTGAAAAATCTATTGCCTCTTGGGGGCCATTTGCTGTTCATGCCAAATGGTGCCGCGCCTGGAAAGACAGCATCGATCAAAAATTCATGCGGCTGTTTTCCGACTTTCCAGACATGCCCCTAGCTGCGAATAAACGCGATCGCCCCCGCGCTTCTATTTCCCCATCTTCCCATTCCTCTTCTCCCAATCTCTCGGCTACATCTCCGCAAATGCACTGTGCGGGCTGTGGCTCTAAAGTCGGCAACCAAACTCTCAAACGCGCCCTAAACCGAGTTCGAGCTGAAGCTGCTAGCAACAGTGACTGGCCCCACCGGAACAATATCTACACAGGGCTAGATCAGCCAGATGATGCCGCCATTGTTCAGATTCCAGCGGGTAAACTCGCCGTCCATACAGTCGATCAGTTCAGTGCTTTAGTCGATGATCCTTTTATTTTTGGTCAGATTTGTGTCAATCACTGTCTAAGTGACTTGTTCGCCATGGGCGCGACTAGTCATAACGTATTGGCGATCGCAACTATTCCTTACGGCAATAGCAACAAACAAGAAGAAATCCTCTATCAGCTACTCTCTGGCACCATGCTTGCCCTAGCAAAAGCAAAAACCTTTCTCGTCGGTGGACACACCACAGAAGGAACAGAACTTTCACTGGGCTTTTCTTGTAATGGTTGGATAGATCCTGAACGCACCTGGAGAAAAAATGGACTACAACCAGGACAGGCTTTGATTTTGACCAAAGCACTAGGTACTGGCGCACTGTTTGCAGCAGATAGCCAGCTAAAGGCAAAAGGGCGATGGATAGAAGCGGCCATCCAAAGCATGCTACAGTCCAATCAAATGGCAGCAGAGTGCCTGAAACAGCAGGGTGCAACTGCTTGTACAGACGTCACTGGATTTGGGCTGGCGGGGCATCTATTAGAAATGGTGCAAGCCTCACGAGTAGAAGTTAGCTTGAACCTAAATACAATCGGGCTGCTACCGGGCGCTGAGCACGCTTTGAAAGAGAGTATTGTCAGCTCTTTGCATCAGCGCAACCTAGAAAACGCACTGCCTGCTATTCGCCCAGCACTAGATAGCCCAACGTTAGGTAGCCCAGAATTAAGTAACTCAGCATCAAGTAGGAAAGCACTAAGCACTAGACAAAGCATTGAACAAATAGACACGCACGCTCCTGACTTTCAAATTCTTTTTGATCCTCAAACTGCCGGTGGACTTCTCGCCAGCATTCCAGCGAGTCAAGTAGATAGCTGCCTAAGCGCACTCCATCAACTAGGGTACAAAGAAAGCCGCTGTATTGGTAGCGTCACACGGGCTATACATGCAAAAGAGGCTGCGCCTAAACCGCTCACCATAGCTGTGACGCCAATCCCACAGGATAGCGAATTCACATAAATAATAGATTTTCTGCGCTTTTGTTGTGACTTATAGTCTGTAGACCAATCGTATACATACGCTCACGCTATGGAGTGTATGGACATAAAAATACTTTTCGGTCGTAACGTGAGAAAAAGCAGAGAGCTTAAGGGTTGGTCACAAGAGAAGCTCGCTGAACGTTCTGGATTGCATAGAACTTATATTAGCGGCATTGAACGTGGTGTTCGTAATCCAACTATCGAAATAGTGCGCGAAATAGCGCTCGCGTTGGATGAACATCCGTCTAGTCTTCTTGAATTCGAGGAGCAGTGAGTATATTTTCAACCCCTGAGCAGCTAAAGAAGATACAGAGAATTCTATACAAGTACGCGAGCCTACCCTTCTACAACGATTCCATTCCAGGCGCGGTAATGGAAGGAGTTATTGCCCACGTTAGAGGCGGGACCGTTCTAAACATATATGACTTTGTTGATGTCATTGAGCAAGAACGGGGTTATGGCTGGCAAGTAAAATCGACCAAATCAAGTACTCCAGTTACATGGAAAAGAGCAAAGATACCAAACTCTCAGCAGCTTATATTAGCTTCAAGAGAAGGCACCAAAGGGTTAGAAAATCTAGGTAATGCCATCATTCATTTTTGTAATCAGCACATTAGAGAAAGCTTTGCGCTGTATAGACTTGAGCAACTTGGCTACTCTAGGCTGATAGTCTATCCAGACAGAGCGATTGTGTACTTTGAGAAACAGCTTTGCTCGAAAGAGCAACCCGATCTTTTTGATCCCAATAATTTTTCCTGGCGGTGGGCTTCTCCTAAAGTAACTACCAAAAAAGAGCAGTTGCCAGCTCTTCATGGCATTCATAAGTTGACCAATCAAAAATGGTGGGCATGGCACGGTCTAGGAGAAAATCAGCTTCATTTTAGTGGCGAGAAAAATTGGTGGCCTAGCCACAACGACCCTCACGCAATAAGATTCAATTTGCCATCTGCCGCTGAGAAACTCTCTATCGAAGAATTTCTAGAGATTTTGGATAGAGATGATTTCTCGAGCTGATTAATCAGACTCTTGACAATTTCTTTTGTCAGCAGAGGAGGCACGGCATTGCCAAGTTGGCCTGCTTGGTCGGTGTAGGTTCCAACAAATTCGAAGTCGTCAGGAAAGCTCTGAATTCTTGCCACCTCACGAATGCTCAAGGTTCGAATATCAACCGGATGTCCCCAACGGCCAGAACCTGGATGAAAGACCCAGCGCGTAATAGTAGGAGCGATCATATCCTTAGTCAAGCGTCCGTAAGCTCCACTATAGCCACTCTTAACTTGTAGCTCGACCGGAAGATCTTTGAGCCCTTGTCCTGGCTTCAAAGCAGATAGTCGTTGAAATTGCTTGGTTCTTAGCTTTCTTGCAATATGATTTCTGACAGTCTTTCTGGAGCCTCTCATTAAAATCTGAAATTCAGAAAACGGCTCTTCTGCGTATTCGCACTCATTTGGCTGTTCTCCATGAAGTAGGGGCTGAAGATCGCCAATCGATTCCCAGACAGTGACATGTGATTTAAATGATAAAAAATTCATTTGCCGATTAGGCAGTACATGAGTTGGCTCAGGTGCATCAAAGCTTACGCCATATCTATTAGCCAAAAAGAAAGCTCTTCTTCTTCTTTGAGGCACGCCATAGTCTGCTGCGTTTAGTACAACTTCGGTCACCAGATACCCTTTGTCTGACAACCTGTCTATGACTTCTGTACTATATGTCTTATCAAAACCGTTTTTCATTTCAGCCACATTTTCCATAAGAATGAGGCCGGGATTCAACGCTTCACAGTAGTCCAAAAACACTTTGATCAGGCGGTTGTTAGGTGCATCAAGGTAACGTTGCTTTCTAGGTACATTCTTCGAAAACCCTTGACATGGAGGTCCTCCAACTAAAAGGTCTAGCTCACCTTCTGAGATTCCGACCCTTTTCATAAATTCTCTCGGGTTGGTAGATGCTAGGTCCAAGTGAAAGCTTTTTTCTTTACCGAAGTTATGCGAAAAAGTAGTCAAGTATTTTGGTTCTATGTCTACTCCAGCCATGACTTCAAATCCCGCTAGCTCTAAACCCGTAGAAATACCACCACAACCACAAAAAAGATCGATCGCCTTCATGAGCTCCTCTTAACTTCATGTGACTTATAGTATACAGCAAGGGATGTTCTAGAAAGGACAACAAAACCCGCTGGTTCGTGATCGCTCGATGATGCAAAGACTGAATCAAGCTGTACTTTCGCCGTAGTGAAAGTGGGTGAGGGTGGCGATCGCATTCCTTACTTTCGGGCTTTCTTCGCCATACAGATCAATCCACTCATAGAAAGTCAGCTCTGGCTCAAGGTGATCGGCTGGGTTGTCAGCGCCTGCCATCATAGCGCCTGCAATTACGTCGTATGCTTCTACCCATGCAGTCGCTAGTCGCTCGGTCCAATCCGCTGCTAGATACTCAGCAAACGTCTCGATTAACGCTTGACCCACAAAAGGATAGTGACTTTTGATCGTCCCAATTTGAGCGTGCCTTGCGCCCAAACTTTGAAGAGCTGGCCCCAGGATGTCGGGGTTGCGTAAGTTTTCAATAATAGCGGCGAGCGAAAAGATCAGCTTTTTCTCTTGGAGTGCTTGACTAGTTTCTGCAAATAGCGGCTTCAGTTCTGGATGATGGCGAAAGAGGTTCTGGTAGAAGCTGGCAGAAAATTCTATTGCATGGGGAGAAATCTGTTCAAAAGATTTTTATAGAAGTGCGACATCCATGGAGTTGTATAAGTACAGTCCGCTTCAAATTACAGCAGGCGATTGAGCCAAAAGTGTTGCTGCCGATACTAAAACCCAGCGAAGACAGTAGGCTTATGCGTGCTGTAGATAGCTAGAATGCATTAGCTGCAACTGCGCTGAGCTAGAAGCGCGTCAGAATCTAGCTAGTAGTGATAGGTGCTAGAACGGTTAGCCCTTTGGCAATGCACTCAAATTCGACTGGGGTCGTGCCGATAATTTCGCCATCTACAACAACTTTTTGAGGTGGGGTAGTCGCCACTTTGATTTTGGGTACGCGCAAACTAAGAATGCCTTCATTTTGAGTGGGCCGTTTGACCAGGGCGGCGGTGAAAAGTTCGGCGATCGCACCTACCCCTTGCAGTCTGGCCCCAATGCCTTGAGCCTCCACGGGTGAAAGTCCGATAGTGACATCTAGCAGGCCATCGTCGCTGATTACCTCACCAAACCCTTGGGCCAGCACAGAAGTTGGCGGTGCGGCATTAGCCACAGTAATCGCACTGCACTCAAACTGATTGATTTCTCCGTTGATCTCGATATCCGCTTCAAATGACTCCTGATCGGCAATCTGCTGCATGCCAGCTACGAGGTAGGCCAGCACGCCAAAGCGGTTTTTCATCTCTCGATTTGCTCGCTCTACCGTCTCAGCTTCGAAGCCGATACCGCCTAGTAGCACCATTGGCAGCCCGTTACAGGTAGCGACATCAACCAGCTTGGTCGTCCCTGCCAAGATCGTTTCGCAAGCCGCCCGTAGATTAGTCGGAATATCTAGGGCCACCGAAAAGGCATTTGCCGTGCCACGCGGAATCACTCCCAAAGGAATGTCAGTTTGCATGACGGCTTCGGCGACAGCAGATACGGTGCCATCGCCGCCAGAAGCAATCACCAGATCAGCGCCGGAGGCGATCGCTTCTTTGGCCTGCTGCCCCGGCGTCATCTCAGGCTCTGTAAAAATCACATTCACCTGAATCTGGGGCTCTAGTATCTGGCGAATCAGCTTTAGATCTTGATCGGGGTTACCCTGGCCAGAAATTGGATTGAAAATCAGGTGCGCTACCCGGCTTTTGGCGAGCGCCAGCACAACAGCTTGGGCGGTAGAAAGGTTAGTCGCTAGTGGAACATCATGTAGCTGACAGATCCGCAGCATCAGGCTGATATCAGCGCTGCAGTAGTTGGCACTAAGCGAGTCAGTTAAAAAGATCACCGCTGCGATTTGTCCTTCGGCTACTTGGGCCGCGATTTGGACATCGCCGCCTAGCTTTCCAGGCAGCAGCGTTTGGGCGGTGAGGGGCGTGTTTTGATTGATGCGATCGCCCGTCGTCTTGGTTGCTACAAGCTGATAGCGGTCAATCAGAGCAGCGTACTCTGTCACAAAGCTGACTAGATCGTCTTTGTGGCTGTCATGGGCAATCAAGGCAATCGTGGTTGGCATCGCCTATTTTGCCTTAGGGAGTTTTGCTTTGGTGGGCAGCTTGCCAAAAAATCCTGTCATCAATCTCAGTATCAGTCGCTTCAGCGGCGTCACCATATCTAGCACCCAAATGCCTGCGCGGCGAGCGATCACTAGCGGTAGGAATTGATTAGAAAAAGAACGATTAAGAAAATCAGTCAGGCTGAGGGTGAACCAGTTTTCTGTTCTGCGCCAGCGCTGATAGCGTTTGAGCACTTTCAAGCAGCCCAAGTTTTCGCCTGCATGGGCTGCCTGTTGAAGAATCTCAGCTAGGG
>NZ_JADEXO010000034.1 GCF_015207105.1 cf. Phormidesmis sp. LEGE 11477 | reverse complement strand
GAATAATCCAGTTGCTAACAAAAACTCTCTTATCTCAGTTCGCAACCTATCGCTCGAATTTCGCACCCGTACTGGCACCGTCAGCGCTTTAGAAAATATTAGCCTGCAAGTCCAACCTAGCGAAACCGTCGGTATCGTCGGAGAATCCGGCTCTGGCAAGTCCGTCCTCGCCCTCGCCATTATGGGCATTCTCGACCCGGCGGCCCACATCACCAGCGGCGAAATCTTGTGGCAACAACAATCTACCGCCTACGATCTGCTGAAAACGTCTGAGAGCAAGCTGAGGCAGCTACGGGGTAAATCGCTGTCGATGATTTTCCAAAGTCCGCGCACTGCTCTAAACCCAATTCGCCAAGTTGGTAAGCAAATTGTGGATGTATTGCGCTGCCACACCGCGCTGCCCAAAGCACAACTTAAACCTAGAGCATTAGAACTGCTGGCCAGCGTCAGAATTCCTGACCCGCAACAACGTTACAGCGCCTACCCTTATGAACTCTCTGGCGGCCTGTGTCAGCGAGTCATGATTGCCCTGGCGATCGCATGTTCCCCTCAGCTACTGATTGCCGATGAACCCACCACAGGTCTAGATGTCACTACCCAAGCCACGATGATGACACTGCTCAAAGAACTGACCACCGCCAAACAAATGGCCACGGTGGTGATTACTCACGATCTAGCACTGGCCTCAGAGTATTGCGATCGCATTCTGGTGATGCACGCTGGTCATCTGATTGAGAGCGCTCCAACTTCTACACTTTTCCGCTCGCCCGCGCATCCCTACACCGCAAAGCTAATTACCGCTACGCCTGAACCGCACAAAGGGTTTGACGATTTGGTGCCTATTTTGGGAAACTTGCCAGACCTGCGTCAGGAAGCTCTGCCACCTTGTCGATTTGTCAGTCGATGCGATCACGTTACCGAGCAGTGTTACAGCGCGCCTTTGGTAAAGCAACAGATTGATGAAGAACACCAAGTCGCCTGCTGGCACCCGTTAGCAAGAGATGCGTGATGAATCTAATGCCGAACAAAATGCCGAATAAAACTCTGAATAAACCGTCTAATGAAACGCCGCTGCTGCAAGTCTCGGATTTGACTAAACATTTTCCAGTAGGGTCTGGCCCTGCTAGCTGGCTGTCACGTCAGCACAGTTCTCGTCAGCTCCATGCGGTAGATGGGATCACACTCAGCATTCAGCCAGGGGAAAGCGTTGGCCTAGTCGGTGAATCCGGCTGTGGCAAATCTACCCTGATTCGTTTAATCGCTCGCCTGATCGAACCTACATCCGGCAAAGTTATATTCAACAATGCTTCGATTGGCCAAATTCCAGTTGGTATGTTCTCTCGCAGTCCATACCGAGCAGATCTGCAAATGGTCTTTCAAGACCACAGCGACAGTCTAAATCCACGGTTTACGGCCTTCGATACGATCACAGAACCGATAAAGCGATTGAGCCCTAGTCATACAAAGCCCCAGCTCAAGCAGCGTGCCGCTGAACTTGCTCAGCTAGTGGGTCTTCCTTCAGAACTGCTCAGCCGCTTTCCGCATCAGCTATCCGGTGGGCAAAAGGCCCGTGTAGGAATTGCTCGGGCAATAGCACTCAATCCCAAGCTCCTCATCCTAGACGAACCCACTTCCGCTCTTGATGTTTCTGTTCAAGCGATCATTCTGCATCTGCTCAAAGATCTCAAACAGCAGCTGAATATGAGCTATCTGTTTATCTCTCATGATTTGAACGTTGTCAGATTGTTGTGCGATCGCATCCTGGTCATGTATCTCGGTAAACTGGTCGAAACCGGACCGACCGATACTATCTTCAACCATCCTCAGCATCCCTACACCCAGGCGCTGGTTTCAGCGATTCCTAGCTTTGCGGCGATGCCACAGCGGATTTCTTTGACTGGAGAGCCCCGCAGCCCGATAAATCCTTCTCCTCACATCTGTCGTCTTTATGGCCGCTGTCCGAAAGGAGACGATCGCTGCCAACAAGTCCAGCCAGAACTTCGATCGATTAACGATAGCCATCAGGTTGCTTGCCACTACCCTGACACGCTATGACAGTATGTCAAACATCCCTATCAGTACTATGCCACCCACCGTCGGATGAATTTAGTACTTTGGTAGCGAACTCTTTCTCCCATCGTCAGATCATCAGAAACTGGATAGGGCTGCAGTCGCGGCCTGGTTCGCTCGCCTGACGCTATCTTCTGGTGAGTGTGAACAAACTCTCTGTAGTGTCTGAGCGCAGGTGCGTCTCTGTCTAGCTTATGTTTCTCATACATCCGCTGAACGCTAGATTCGCACCAGCGATCGCACCAGCGCAATCGAAAAAATGGCAAGTCTGACTCGTCTAGTACAGTAGGACGCAAGTAGGTAATCACAGAAGCGGGTTCGGTATAGATAGTACCGCCCGCCTCTAAAATGCCAAGGCTAAAATCTGTTTCTTCTGCCATACTTATCAGCGCTTCGTCCAGCAGTCCTACCTTGTCGAAGACATCTCGGCGAGATAGCACACAGTGAAACTCAACTAGTCCTGTCGGCTGTGCTTGCAAAGGTGCTTTGAGCTTGTTTAACGGCGAATGCATGTGCGGACGGCGCTCTACCATCCACTTTCGACCACCGGGCAATTCTTTGAAGATAATCGTGCCACCGATTTGATGAATTGCGTCAAATCCTTCACCTTCTAAGGTCAAGGGCGCTACCGACCAAGCGTTAGTTTCCTCGGCTCTACTAACGATCGCCTTTAGCCACCCTGGCCGCACTAGCACATCATTATCAACAAAGACAATGTACTCGGTATCAACCGCTGCGATCGCCAAGTTTCTAGCTTGATTAGGCGATAGGTACTGCGCCGTATGTATGAGCTTAAAGTTATGTGCTTGAGACTGATCTTTCAGATACTCTCGTAGTGGATCAGGCGAGTTTCCATCTATATAGACGAGCTTAAAGGGATAGTGAGTATTAGCATAGATGCTCTCTAGCGATCGCTGTGCCGCGCTAAACCGCTCGCGAGGAATAACCGCAATTGTGACATTAGGCCGAGCCGAGAGATGCACCATGAGCTTCTATGTTTGATGAGTCGTTGTTAACTGCCGTCTATTAAGCTGATTGATTGTGCCTAGCCGGTCAACCGTACAGTGAAGAAACATTTCACGAGTAAAGCTACTATAGGTCTCAGTAAAAATAGGCAGAACTGTCTTGGTCAAACCAGTAAGAGGTTTTACTGTTAGAGAATATTTCGAGTAAAGTGGCGAACGCGATAGAACGGAGCCTCCTAAAAAATGAGTATCGAACAAAAAGAGTATCGAACAAAATGAGCATCGAACAAAAAGCTATTAAAGGTGTTTTCTGGTCTAGCATTCAAAATTGGGGCAGTCAGACCGGGTCGCTAATTACTTTTTTAGTATTGGCCCGATTGCTGTCACCGGAGGACTTTGGCCTAGTGGCTTTGGCCAACACGTTTGTTGTCTTTTTTAATCTTTTTGTCGATCAGGGATTTTCTACGGCGCTAGTTCAGCGACACGAATTAGATGAGGCGCACGTGAATACGGCCTTTTGGGTTCAGCTACTTTTGGGAATATTCCTAACCTTATTAGGCATCAGCAGTGCCGGGTGGGTAGCAGATCGCTTTCAACAGCCGCTATTAGCACCAATACTGAGATGGTTTTCTAGCATATTTTTGCTGCGCGCTCTCAGTATGGTGCAGCGGGCACTGCTAAAGCGAAAGCTGGCATTTAAAGAAATTGCAATTCGGGCGTTGTCAGGAATTATATTAGGCGGGCTAGTCGGCATTTCGATGGCGGTAGGAGGGCATGGCGTCTGGAGTTTGGTAGGGCAACAGCTAACGTATGAAGGAGTTGGCGTGGTTGCCTTTTGGGGCTTTAGCGAATGGCGACCAAAGGGTCAGGTTTCTCTAAGACATTTAAAAGAACTCTCTGACTTTGGCATTTCAATATTTGGCTCCAACATTCTGACTTTCTTTAACAACAACTCTGATACTCTGCTGATTGGTTATTTTTTAGGAGAGGTCGTTTTGGGCTATTACGCGATCGCCTACCGCGTATTGCAGGTACTGACCCAGCTCCTAATTGGAACCGGAACCCAAGTCACGCTACCTATTCTTGCTCGCTTTCAAACCGAGCCCAGGCGGTTAGCCAGCGCCTTTTACAAAATCATTGGCTATGTCAGCTTAGTTGCCATTCCTACATTTATGGCGGTGGTGTTTCTAGCGAGCGAGCTAGTCATCGTCATCTTTGGCAGGCATTGGGCTCCCGCAATTCCAATGATGCAGGTGCTGGCCTTTGGCGGCGTCTTTTATCTCATTCTTTTTTTCAATATTTCTGTATTCGTGGCGATGGGCAAACCTCACCTTCGATTTCGCCTAGAAATTCTCAACGCTGTTCTCAACATCCTCTGCTGCGTCATCGCCGTGCGGTGGGGCGGCTTGGCGGTAGCCTATGCGTTTGCCATCAGCGACTTCTTAGTAATTCCAGCTAGCTTGTGGACGCTAAAGCGGGTGATGAAAGTATCTCTAAAAGACTACTTAAAGCAGTTCGCAGCACCTTCTATCTGTACGGCATTTATGATTTTGCTAATCGGACTGCTTCGCCTCTGGCTACAAGACACGCTACCGCTTCAGCTTGTCCTAATAATTTGTACTCTTTCAGGAGCAGCTTTCTACATTTTTTGTCTGCGACGGTTCGCTCCGGTACTCTTTCAAGAGATCTGTGACTTAGCCAAAACAGGATTTTCGCAACGTTCAGAGCCATCGAAAGTAGAAGAATGTGCAAAAAATTAGGCCCTACTATAGCGTTCGCTACGTTTCTCCACAAATCTCTAATGTAGCCTGTACCAGATGCATTCGGTACAGGTGCGTCACTTGACCCGTTGTAATGTAAGGCTTTCAGCCTGAAAATTGTACCTCAGTCAAGTGACCAAAGCTATAGTGAAGCCCTTGTCATAAAAGAGTAAAGTGGTCGGCTAGCGGTGCGGAAGCATCTGAAGCTATCTATGCTACATAACAGCTAGCCGTGAATGCTGATGGCAGAGCTTAGAAAAGCGGATCTGGAGCTGATCGAGCTTGCGTTCAAAGACGATTGGGTGGCTGAGGGTAGGGGCTTGTTTGGCGATATTGGCTAGGCGCTCGGCGATCGCACACTCATCAGCAAATAGTCCGTATTGATGCGTCGAAAAAGGCCCCTCTAACGCGGCACCTATCCAGTGTTTAATGGCTAGGCCGCCGGTGCGTAGGTTGCCGTTCCACGGTTTGTAGCTTTTTAGCGATGGCAGTCGGTAGGGATGATAAAACAAATTCATCGAGTCGCACCAGTCTTGCCATTTGAAACGGTAGATCCGAGAGCTAGTGGCAATCGGAATCCAGGGAACGCGCAGGGCATCGGCGGCGATCGCACCGTGAATGGCTTCAGCCATCAATCGCTCACTAGAATTAATCGCAGTCAATACCTTTTCAACGGGCCAGCGAGGATCGATATAGCGAATGTTCGCTAGTTGACAAATCCGCTTCCAGCTATCATCAGCCTCGTCTGCATGATAGATATGCGGCATAAAGCTGCAGCCCTGCCTTTTATTGGAAAAGCTATCAGCAGCTTCGAAGAGCTGAGCAATCAAAAGACCACCATCTGCGATCGCCATACTCTCCGGTAGATCGAGCTGTCTGGCCGAAAGCGGCCCCCGAACGCAGTAGATATCCCAATTTTCAGGGATGCGCCTGAGTGGCTGAGCAGAGCTTGCACCTGTGCTAAAGATGATTACTTTCTTAGCGTTAGCCACAGTAGCCGCAAGCTGGTCATCTAACAGCGTGCCAGTACCCACGAACACAGTAGATCCGTCCTGGTCAAAGAGTTCAGGAGCGAGCCTAGGCCACATCCAGCGATTGAGACTGTGACCAAAGCTAGGTTCTAGATTGCCTGTTTGATCAGTTTGTTGATCATGAAAGAGTTTCATAAAATTGCCCGTTTCCCAACGCTTCGTGCATAAGATGATCAATCAAAGCAAAAATGAGATCAGGAGCAACAAAGACGTTTTAGCTATTTTTGATCATTTTCTAAACCCTATAAGAACTCGGTTAAGAACAAATACTATAGAAGGTTAAGGAAACATAAAAGTAGTTTGCCAGTATAGGCAGCGCTAGATATCTCTGTATGAGGTCTGATATGCTGCCTCTCTATGTACGAGTAGATGATTGAGTAGGTGCCTGCGATCGCCCGTTCATATCTTCTATACGAGCATTGTCGCTGTATTTCTCTTGGTCAAAGTGATAGACCGTGCGGATTGGGTATGGGATATTGATATCTGCTTCGTCACAGGCTTGCTTGAGCGCTAGCATTACCTGTGTTTGCAATCGACGCACAGATGCCTGATCTGACCGGGTCCAGTATCGCACCACCATATCAATAGCACTGTCGCCAAAGCCGACAATATCTACCTCAATTGCTGGATTAGAAGCCACTTCTTCGACACTTCTTGCAGCCTCTGTCAACGTTCTAACGGCGTGAGGTAAAGGCGTATTGTAATCTACGCCAATTGCTAGATCGGTTCGTCTGTGCGATCTACCTGTCATTACCTGTACCGGACTAGTAAAGACAATAGAATTAGGGACAACGACTAGTTCACCCTGATAGGTTCTAATTTGAGTAGAGCGCAGTGCAATTTCTATGACGGTGCCTTCATAGCTATCGACAATAATCTGATCTCCTATTGAGAAAGGCTCTTGAATTAGCAGCAAAACACCAGATAGAAAGTTTTTGAAAATATCTTGAAAGGCAAAACCAATGGCAACAGAACCTAGTCCCAACAGGGCGACAAGATCGGCAAATCCTAAATCTGGAAAAGCGATGATGCAGGCAAACAGAATGCCGCCTGCTAGCGTTGCCGCATAGCTGGTTTGAACAAGCAAAGACTGCAAAGATAGACTTTTGAGTGTCCTAGACGCAACTTTGTGCATACCTCGGCGAACTAGATTCGCCGCTGTCCGAGTAAATAGCAATATAATGACTGCCAGGACAACTTGAGGAAAGATGAGAACAGCTTGAGCTGCTATGTCAACTAGATTACTTCGGACCTCTTCAACTAACGTATCCATCTTTATCCTTAATACCTACGTCTAGACGCTCGCTCTTGTAGACGGCTAGCAAAATGACTAGACCCATACAACACCAAAAAGCTCACCATAGCAAAAAGCTCACCATAGATAGGCCACTCTAGAGCGGACTTTCTATGATGAGCTGCTGCAGACTAGGCTACCCTCAATGCTAACGATTGTGCAAGCCTAAACTAGCTATAAATTTCAGTTCTCACCCGATGAAATTTGGGTGCGCGAATCAAGAGAACAGCTTTGGCTAATGACTTATTAGCTAATGACTTATTAGTTAATAACTTAGCGCGCTCGTCATCACCACTTGCGATCGCCTTCTTCATCCACGCGGGCCTGACGAATCACATCAGAGATTTCCTCTGCGTCCTTGACATGGTGTAGAGCCTCTTTTTCACCATCTTCACCTTCTACGGTGAAATAGGTAGGCACCTCGATCGGATTACCAGTCGCATCCTCATAAGCTACAGCAGTCTTATCCCCTTTCTCTTCTACGGACGTACCTGGAGGAGCTTCTTTATCGCCTGGGTTGATATTTTCTGTTCCAGGCTGATTCGGCTCTCTCGGGTCGTGGCCGCTTGGGTTATTATCGGTAGTTGCCATGATTTATGCTTCCTCCCATAGTGTACGAACTTCACCAGGCATGAACTTTGAAATTTCAGCGACCCGCTCATCAGAGAGCTCTTCCTTAGTGGCGCTAAAGACTGCTTTAACAACAGTGTGCGGACCCGTAGTTTTTGGCAGTCCACCCTCTTTTTCAATTCTAAAGAAAAAGGTGTCGTCGCTAAACTTTAGTTTTGGTCGAATCTGACTGAGAAATCGAACTAGCGGATTCGAGTCTTTCCAAAGATCGGCGACTTCTTCCTGGGCCGCTTTCTTATCAGTATCGACTGCGGATGTGTGTAGCTCACTAGCGACGTTACTAGCGGCCTCTGTAGTCATCAGATCTCGCATTGTCCGAAAGACGATTTCAGTCAGGTCTCTAGCGTCATATATATCAGCAATGTGACCTTTGAGCATGACTTTCTTCAAAAAGTCCATGTCTTTAGTTGCAATCGGCGTACTTGGGCCGGTCTTCAACTCCTCAGGCGGGTTCTCGCTCATCTTTTTGAACAAGTCTTGACCGCTAGGCGTTAGCTCAACCGCCTGGAGCTCGACGTTATCTGGCAGCGGATTAGGCCCAGAGTCAGCGTAGGCATCCCCAGAAAAGTCTGCTTTGATATACCCCTTTTGATTAAGGTAGTCGAGGTGCGCTAGGATCTCAGTTTTATCAGTGTTGCGACCGACAAAGTCTGCTGCCGTCAAATTTAAAGGAAGCGGCTCAGACGAGTCTGGGCGATCGCTCATTTTTTTAAGCAGGATATACGCAAGATCCTCTTTTAACTCTATTGCCATAAAAATGCTCCAGTAGCTCTATTAAACAAAAATTACCTTTAGCTAACCTACTCAGGCGCTCGCCAACACTACCACTCGCAGAATAGAGCACTCGCAGAATAGAGTTGAGAGAGGTGACCCTCAGAGATTTGAAGCTACCTTGCGAAAGCAAACTAACCCATCCGAGTCAGGTATTGAGCGAACCCATCGACACCACTCTCCTGGCTAGACCTGTGTAGCTATACAAATAGTAGGATGGAGGGCACCAGAGACTAGTCAATCAATAGATGGATAAAGTCTTAGCCAAAACCTGCCTTCTGACGTATCTTCTATTTACGTCTGTACCCACTGCTGCTATCAACACTGTCCGATGTGAGTTCTGAAATAAGTTCTGTAGATCAAATACTTTTACGAAGAAGTCGCCTAAGCGGTAGTCTTCTATTTTTTAGCGTGTCTATTTCTTTAGCTTAGGGATAGCCTCCGGATTGCGAACTGTAGGCGCACTAGATAGTACCGCGATCATGCCGACTCTACCAGTCTCAATGGCTGCATCGCAAAGCAAATCTAAAACATCAACCCCTAATACCTCCTCGACTAGTACCTTGATTTGAGGTTGGATTGCTTCATTCAGGTCAGTGCGAACTTTCTCTGCTAGCTCTAGCTGTCCTTCTTCCATGAGTAGCTTCTCTGGCTGCGTGACTGAATCTTCTAAAACAACGACAAGTTTTCGACTAAACAGTTGACATGACACCTTGCTAGGCTGGTGGCCTAGGTGCTTTCTATAGAGCGCTTGTATCTTTTGCGAAAGTTCTCGTTCAATTTGTCCAACAGTCCGCTGCTCAGTTGTTCCCATTTTGCTTCTATTCTAGTTGGATGAACTATCACTCACGAGCTGAGCTAGGTCGCGATAGGTCATAGGAAATTATCTGCTCGATTCTTCATTAAAATATACAGTGCCTTTCAAGAAAAGACGGTGTATCTCCCTGATATGTCTTACCGATACACGCCACTGCTTGACGCGCGCCATTTTACAACCTGTACCTTCACTGTATTTTACCTAGAATCGCAGTTATGTAGACACCACAGGCGATAGAAATAGGCTATCTCGTCTGTATCTACAAAAGGGAAACGCCTAGTCCACCTGTATAATAACGGCAGTCTCCGCTAGCTGTTTCTTTCTATAGATGCGTTTGAATCTTCCATAAGATGGATGGGGACAGAATCGATAAAGCGATTCTATTAAGGAGTAAGGAAATAACTAACAAACTGTTTTAGCAATAGTAAGGAGACGCTAGGGATGACCGTTCTTAACCAACGTTTTAACCAATATTTGAGTGTGATAAAACGGCAGCTTTTTTGTACAGCTTGTCTACTGATGGTAACTGTTGCAATCTTTGGCAGTTCCGTGTCGGCAGCGCATGCGGTTGGTTCTGAAGCCGCAGCGGATATCGTCAACCAGCGGGCTGCTTCTGAGCTCGATCGCGTCGCTGGAGCGGGAACCGCCAATCAGGTTGAAGGTGCTGTCGACGGTGCGGTTGGTACAGTAAAGCGCGGCATCGGGACGACTAAAGACTCCCTAGATATGGATAGTTCTGCTGATAAATTGGACGGTGCAACCGATCAGCTCAAAGGCAAGGTCAAGCGCGATGTTGGCCGAGCTAAAGGAGCTACTGCTGACGCGGCTGATGATGCTGAAGATGCAGCTAGTGGCGTAGTAGAGTCTATCAAAGATTTCTTTAACTAGGATTTGTTAACTGCGGTTTTTGCACTACAGTTTTTGCTCGGAGTGGCTATGCCGTAGACTAGTCCATAGCCCAGACTTGAGTTGAGTTAGAGATGGATTGTCTGATGGGTTATCTGTACAGCTAGCCATCCGTCAAACTGCCTGCTGAGCAAATGCGTCGCTCAACTCGTTTACTTATTATGTTCCCAGGAGGAATTTCCATGAAAAAGATGCTTAACAGTCTTTCAGCTTTGGCTGCTAGCTTTCGTCCGTTGGCGATCGCATCTATCTGCGCGCTCTTTCTATTGACTAGTGTGGCTCCTGCACTTGCTATCGGTGGCAGCAGTTCTAGTCCTTCCAAAGGTCTAGAGCAGCTAGACACCGTTCAAAAAGAGTCTGAGAAGGCGATTTCTGGCGATTTGTCTAGCAATAACGATGGCAAAAGCGTTATGAAAAAGTCTGCTCAGGGGCTCAATGGCGTACAGGGCAGAGCTAATAAGAAGGATATGTACAGCCCCGACGATGCAAATGCGACTTCTGTTGAAGAGAAAGTAGAAAATGCTTTAGAAGAGGTCACTCCTTAGCTCTTTGCTTTGAGCTCTTTGAGGTCGGCAGTTTATAGCCGCACAGCGCTGTCATTCTATAGTCGTATAGCCAAGAGCTTTAGAGCATAGCTGACGTCTATTATCTAAGCGCCGCTAAAAGCAAGAAACTAAAAAGCTAGCTGGGACGTTCCATATGTCCCAGCTAGCTTTTCTAATGCTTTATCGCTTTACCTCGTACCAGTGAAATAAAACTAACCCTCTCTAAAGATAGAGTGGGCCTTTCTAAAGATAGAGAGACCGGTAATACCAGACCCTGTACACTCTTCTCCTACAGTTTTAGTTAGCAGGATTTTTCTGAGAAAAACGTGGGGAATAATATTTCACTTTCAGCAGCGACAGAAAAGCTATCAAGCATGATTCAAGGCGTGATCGCGCTGCTGCCTAACATTGCCATTGGTGTGGTCATCTTCATCCTCTTTTGGATTATAGGCAGAGTCGTTCGCTCCTTTGTCCGCCGCCAAACTAGACACCGAGACACTCGCAATGTTGGTCTGGTATTTGGGCGCTTGATCCAAGGCGGTCTGGTCATTCTAGGCTTTTTGATTGCAGCGACCGTTATCTTTCCCAACTTCAATCCTGCCGATGCTCTAGCGGCACTAGGGATCGGGGGTGTTGCCATCGGTTTTGCCTTCAAAGATATATTGCAAAATTTCTTAGCTGGCATTTTGATCTTGCTGACAGAACCTTTTGAACTAAACGATCAGATTATTTTTAATGACTACGAAGGCACCGTAGAGCATATTCAGACCAGAGCGACTACCATTCGCACCTATGATGGCCGCCGAGTGGTCATTCCCAACGCAGAACTTTTTACCAACGCGGTCATTGTCAATACCGCCTATGACCGCAGGCGTTTAGAATACGACATCGGGATCGGCTATGGCGACGATATCGCCCAGGCCAAAAAAATTATCCTTGGCACCCTCAAGAGCCGCGATGAAGTACTCAAAGATCCGGCCCCAGAAGCGCTAGTTGTGGCGCTAGCAGACAGCACAATTAACATTAGAGCTCGCTGGTGGATTGAACCGCCTCGGCAGGCTGATATGGTAGCCTCTAAAGACTGGGTACTAGAAAACGTCTGCAACGAATTGGTTGCTGCTGGAATCGATTTGCCCTTTCCAACCCAACAAATTCTCTTCCACGACCAAACCGAAGAAACCGATGGTAACAGAGCCAAACAAAGAGAGGGATGGCCCGTTCAGCCAGAAGGCCCATCGCCTAGAGCACTCAGCCTTTCTCGCTCTGTACTAACGATGGTTAAAAGGCAGCGTGAGCAGACCGAAAACGGCCAATAGCTGATATTATGGCTACCCAGCACGATTGCATCAAAGCCCTAAGCGTCCGAGCTGTATTGTTTGAGTTTGCATAGGGATAATTATAGGGATTCGTCGCTAGAGAAAGAAAGAAGCAGCGACGCGACTAAATCACTATGGTTTCAAAAGCATCAGACTTTAGAGATTGGCTGCTCGATAAACGTTTCTTTCGAGTAGGCTGGTTTGCCAAAGATAGTCATATTGCACCAGACCCAGAAGAAGCGCTCGCTAAGCTACCCGATCAAGTTGCCAATGAGCTAAGGGACGCTGCGAATGCCCAGCCAGCTCACCCTGCTGAAATACAGGCGGTGCTAGATCCGTTGAATGATGCGATCGCTCAATGGATAAAAAAGCCGAACAGCGCCAACAACTCTAGGGTGGTTCTAGCTCAGCCTGTGCTACCAGTGTCTTTAATCTTAGGTGAAAGTCTTTCTCACCTAAGTGAGAATCAGCAAGTCACTATCAAACTGCTAGACTGGATAGAGCGTCCGCCTCACAGCGCCAGCATCAGGGAAAGAATAGAGAAAGAGATAGGTTCGGTTGAATCAGAGCAGGACGAGGAGGGCTTCTCAGCTAAGCAGATTACAGTAGTGCCTAACCTGTGCTGGTGCTTCTTACGAAGTGCTCAGGGTCTAGATGGTATTGACTATCTACAAGATACCATCATGAACGATCCTAGCCAGTTCGTAGTATTAGGCTGTGGGCAGATTGGGTGGGAGTATTTAAAGTCGACACTTAAGTTTCATGCCTATTGCGATCAGGTCGTGCACCTACCCGGTCTGACCGGAGAGCAGCTCCAGGAATGGCTAACCCCTATTATCGACCAGTTTGACATTCACTTTAGCGATGCTGCCCTACATAAGCGCTTAGGTGATCCAAACCAACTAGAAGATATCAACCTTTCCATTGATAAGCCGATTGAAACGCTTTCCGAGATTGCACAAGAGGCAACTGCAACTGCCAAATCTTCTGTACGCTTTGTCAAAGAGGCAATTGACGGCGATGACGATACGGAAGATACGAGCCCTAAGCGTGAGTATTTTAATCGGCTAGCTGATATTTCTGACGGCATTAGCATTGTCGCGCTACAGCTATTTATTAGATCCCTACGCTACACCAAGGTCTCTGACTACCAGACAAATGACAATAGGAATAGCAACTCAGATGAAAAACAATCGGCTAAAAATCGTACAAAAGAACAAGTCGCATCAGATGAATCCACTCAAACCAATTCTGAGCCTGACAGAATAGTCGCTCAGTTGCCAAAGCTTCCGCCTCTACCAGAGCTGAGTCAAAGCGATCTGTATCTGCTGTATTCACTTATGCTTCACGGCGATCTTACAATTGATGCATTGGCAGAGAGCTTAGGTGACTCTCCGCAGGTAGTTAATAATCAGGTGCAATTTCTTCGTAATCAAGCCGTCATTGAACAAAAAAATGGCGTGCTCAAAACTAACCCCATTCACTATCCAAGGTTAAAAAAAGAGTTAGCTAAGAACAATTTCATCATCCAAACGTCATAAGGCAAGAGAAATGCTAGTGGGTAAGTTAGAGGCAATAAGTTACGCATGATTGAACTGTTCGACAGCGGCTCTGCCGGGAGGCTAATAGCGCAAGATTCTAGCCAAAACTCTGTCCAAGACTCAGCTAAAGAAGCAGCCAGTGAGACCGCCGATCAAACGAGAGAACTGATCGGCAATATCACCGGGACTAAAATTCTCCAAGCGCTAGTTATCATCGTTATCTGCTATTTAACGATTAAAGGCGTAGATGCGTTAGTTATCTGGCTATCGGAGAAAGTTGCTAGACACAACCGCCTACGGATAAAACAGTTCCAGCCATTCGTACGAACGGCTGTGATGACGATAACTGTTGTCCTCCTGATGAATCTGTTTCTAAACCTTTCTAGAGAAAACGTACTAGCGGTGACTGGAACGGTTGCAGTTGCCCTTGGCTTCGCCTTTAAAGACTATGCCAGCTCCATTATTGCAGGGATCGTTGGCCTGTTTGAAGCGCCGTATCGGGTAGGCGATAGGGTTGCGATCGCAGATGAATACGGCGAGGTTATCAGCTATGGGCTGCGAGGCATCCGTCTGCAAACGCCCTCTGACAATATTGTGACGATTCCGCACGGCTATATTTGGACTAATGCAGTCTCTAATGCCAACATGGGTGAGCTAGAGGCGCAGGTCGTCACAGAGTTCTACTTAGCCCATGAAGTCAATCCTGAGAAAGTGGAAAACATCTTATATCGGATTGCCTATACCAGCAAGTACACACATCTGAAGCTGCCAATCATAGTAGTAATGTCTGAGCATAGCTGGGGCAGTTTGTACAAGCTGCGCTCTTATCCCTTAGATGCTAGAGATGAATTTGCCTACAAAACCGATCTAACCGTAAGAGCTAAGAAAGAATTCGCTAGGCACAATCTACCTTATCCGAAACGGTTCGATCTCTTAGAAGAAAGTCAGTAGCGAGCAAACCCTTAGAGGTTACAACAGCCTAACTCTATATGATAGAAAATAGGACTCTAAGCCTTTAAAGCTGTAAAAGCGAAAGGGTCAGCTGCTTTGAAACAGCTAACCCCTTCGATTTAAATGTGTAGCCACTTACCTAACACATAAGGTAGATTATCTCCACCAAGGTCAGGCCGAAGCGAACCTATCGATTGATCACTGTCGAGTCACCAGTATCTACATCTAGCTCTTCTCGGCGAATAGTAGCTTCTTCACTGACCACTTCCTGTTCGCGCTCTTTCCTAATCGTGACTTCTTCACTGACAACAGCTTCTTTTCGGATATCCGCTTGCTCTTCAAACACTTCTACGCGGGCGACTTCACCTTCGGTAAAATCATGTGCAGTAGTGGCAGCAACAGACGTAGTTGGCGTGGTCCGTTCAACGACAATCCTTTCTTTCTCGACCGGAACAGAAACTCTTGCCGTTTCCGACTCGACCCGCTTGCCTACAACAACATCGCCAGTCTTCACGACGTTCTTGTCAGCAACTAGGCGCTCTTCATAAAGGCGAATAGGATGGTTCGTATCTGCCTGGTCTACTGCGTACAGATCGGGATCTCTATCATAGGTGTAGCTATCGCGGGTGTAAGTACCAGCAGTGCTTGCTACTCCAGCAGCAGAGCCAACAGGAGCGCTCTGGCCAGCCGCATTCGATCGGTAGACACCACGCACATTCTCTTCGTAGTCGTAGTCTACCGTTGTATTTTCGTTGTATTCAGGCATGTTTTCCACCTGCTCTTTGCTGAGTCCCGCTACGTACACTCGCTTTTGATTATTATCAAACTGAGCCCGACCGATTGGTAGCAACACTTTCTTTCCAAAGATCCAAAAGCCTATATCCACGACCAAATAGCGGAACTGACCAGTAGTATTGTCAAATAGTCCGTCTTCTACAGAACCCACTTTGTCATCGCCATCTGCATAGACACTATAGTCATCCAAGTGACTGAGGTTGTTGTCGCTGAAAGTGTTTTTATAGTCTGGATAAGTTTTCTTCAGGCTCACTAGTGCCATGCGTTTCTTCCTCTTAAATCAATTCTGTACGCATATATGGTAAAGAGATGATAGTTCTTTTTCATTACATCTAAGAGAGAGTTTTATATCTTCTTTCTATTCATATAGTCATACTTCACCATCCGCTGAAGAGATAGCCTTCATTGCGAACGTAGCCAGGCTACCGCAGGTAGACAGCACTACAATATCTGCAAGTCGCACTAATAGGGGATTTTAGAAGCTTTCTACGCCAACAATTATGAAAAAGAGGTGACGTACTACATACGTCACCCCAAAGAAACAGATGCTGATTACTTTAGAGAGCTACCTGGCTAGCACTATCGAACAATAGTTCTAGGTCGCTTTGCACCGACAGTAGAACCAATGAGCGCAGCAACTAAGCCTAGTAAAGAGCCGATTATGAAAGAAACGCTAGCAGTAGCTGCTGAGGCTGCATATTGAGCGGCTTCTTGGGGCGTAGGTGCTGCTTGGGTTAGCTGATCAGGGTTAGGAAGAGAAACACCACCAGGCTCAGCAACCTGAGTAAGGGCACCACCAGCACTAGAAGCTATCACACCAAAGGCCCCAGAAACGCCGCTAGCAAGCAGCCAGCCACTAACGACTAAAGTCGTTGCCCACATAATAGTGGCATTGAGCATTGCTGTCTTCTTATTCATAGGACCACAAGAAGCTGCCATTGCCCACGCGCCTAAGAAAAGAGAAATTAATAAGCTGATAACCGCCCAGATACCGATGCCGGTACCAATCGCGCGCGGCGCAGCTTCCCCAGCGGCATATCCTCCTACTGCCGCGCCCAAAGCGCTTAACATTAGCTGTGAAACAATCGCTACCACAATGCCCGCGATGATTGGCCCCCAGCGAACAGTGTCATGATATTCCACTACCGGACCGGCTGGAGCAGGCGCAACTTGGATGTTCGGATCGGGTCTGTCTGTCGTATATGTCATAAATAGAAAACTCCTAAACGCTATGTCACCTACGTCTCAAGCGTGTTAAACGATAGGTAACTGGAGCCCAATCTTACAAGGACGTTGACGGCAGCAACCCTCTCAAAAGAGTGAATATGCACAGACGGAAGGTATATATTGTTCTGTAACTGTGGATACTATTTCGAGCGCAACATAGCAAAAGAAGGCAAGAATATAAAGTTTGTTATAGAGATCGCTTAAAAGTTCTTATCAAACCAAACTTCTCTCTCCCTTGAGGGACGAAGATCTGACTATTCATAGCTCACTATATAGAATTAGAACAGACTAGAACCAGAACAAGAATTACCTGTTAAGTACACCCCTTTATCACCTAGTAGCCACTATGACTGACCCCTTAGACAATGGCGATCGCACTCCCGTCATGAGATCAGTAGAAGAGTCAATTCCGGTTGAAGCGACTATTGAGTCAGCAAAAGAATTCTCTTCCACCAACAAGCCAGTTACAGAAGTAGAAGTTCAAGAGAGCGCTGCCTCAAGCAGTACTGATCTTATCTATGGCCGCGCTGCTGATCCCTCTATTGAGCTGTACGAAGAGCGTTTAGTCACTCAAACTCGCAGAGTAAAAACTGGCGAAGTCAAAATATCTAAGCGCGTTGTTACAGATAGTACAAGTGCAGATATCCCCGTCACAAAAGAGAAAATTATTATAGAGATTGAATCGATATACGGTGGCGAAACTAGAATAGATATAGGAGAAGCAGAGTCTGCTGAAGACGGCTCCATTCGCATGGGTATCTATGAAGAGCAAGCACTATCTTGTCGTAGAATAGTGCCCTATCAGAATGTATCTGTTAGAAAAGAAGTCGTATCAGATACAGTAACAGCGCAAGAGATACTACGAAGAGAAGAGATAGATATCACAACAGCAGGGAATCCGATAGTAGAAGAAAGATAGTCACCACATATGACACCTCAATATTGAGGTCGCTACTTCTGCGTACAGCTTTCATGCAGATATAGGAGTCTCGTACTGAATTCTGATCGCTTACCCGTCGAATCTGAGGAAGAGTGTAGCGATGCTGGTGTCCCTGTAGTTCATTGCGTTGAGGCGAGGGGTATCGATTTCAGAGTTGGCGTTGGTGAAATCTAGATCGAGAAGTTCTTTGAGATGATTAAGGCTGAAAGAACCTAGTAAGTTATCGCTAAACTAGTCCGCTTAAGTACAGACAAAATCCAATTCCACCACCTGCTAACACCAGCCAAGCCGAGTTTATTTTGAAGCGGAATACTAGAATTGCGCTCAAAATGGCTAGCACAGCCGTCATCCAATCGACGATTGCGGCTTGGGCTAAAGTATAGGTGACGCCAGCCATCAGCCCCAGAGAACCCGCGTTAACACCGTCTAGAAAACCGCTAGCCCAGGGCGACTGGCGGATCTTAGGAACCCAGGGATTAACCAGACCTACCAGTAGAAAAGCCGGTAGAAATATGCCGATCGTACCCGCGATCGCACCCGCGTTACCTGCCAGCAAATAGCCCACGAACGTAGCGGTCGTAAAGACTGGACCGGGCGTAATCTGGCCAATTGCGATCGCATCTAAAAGCTGTTGCGAAGTCAGCCACTGCTGCTGCTCTACCAAGTCTCGTTGCAAGAAAGCCAGCAGTACATAGCCGCTGCCGTACAGCACACAGCCAATTTTGAGAAAGAACAAAAAGACGCCTGCCCAACCCACTGAAACAGCCGTTGCGGCAGTCCCACCAACCTGTGCTAATGAACCAGAAAATGGGAGAAGAATCGCGCCAATGCCCACGTTTCTGTTCTGCCAGTTTTTCACTAGCATGACAACTAGCCCAGAAAGCAAGAGTAAAAGAATTTCATTGATACCAGTAAAGTAGAGCGCGATCGCACCCAGACCTACCACAGTGGTTGGTAGATCCTTCGCTGCTTTTTTTCCCAGCTTCCAGAGCGCCTGCAGCACAACCGCAATAATTACTGGCTTGATGCCATATAGTAGCCAGCCTACTTGTGGCACTGCTTGATAGCGCGCATACAGCGCCGCCAGTATCCACACTAGTGCGAACGCTGGCAGGATGAAGCTGCCCCCCGCGACAAATAGCCCCCGCCAGCTCGCTCGCTCATAGCCAATATGAATCGCCAGCTCAGTCGAATTAGGGCCGGGCAGTAAGTTGGTAACGCCAATTAGATCGAGTAGCTGTTCGCGGCTCATCCACTGCCGCCTTTTCACCACCTCATCATCCATCATGGCGACGTGGGCAGCCGGACCGCCAAAGGCCACCACCCCCAGTCGAAAAAATACGGTCGCTAGCTCACGCAGGCGGTTTTGCTGCTGACCCGGCGGCAGCGACGAATAGGTCATAGTCTCTGATCGCTGTTCCACTTTTGAAACTCATATCTTCACAGCTTGTTAGTATATTGCAGCTAGCTTAAGATCACGTTAACAACGTCTTCGCCGCTTAGATGACGAGTCGAATTTATTTGATTGGCAACTGAATACAAAACTCAGTTCCCTGTCCCACTTTCGACTGCACTTCTAGCGCTCCACCGTGAGTATCGACTACGATTTGGTGGGCGATCGCCAGCCCTAATCCAGTGCCTTTTCCCACATTCTTGGTCGTAAATTGCCGATCAAAAATCTTGGTGTATACGTCCTCGGGCATCCCTTTCCCATTATCGCTAATGCGGATTTCTGCTTGCCCAGACTCAGCTAAGCGAGTGACAATCCTAATTTGCTGTGGATTTTCCTTGAGTTTGGCAAAAGAGCTATCTTCGGCAAGTTCGTCGAACATGTCAATTGCGTTTGCCAGGAGATTCATAAATACCTGGTTCAACTGGCCTGGAAAACAATCAATTTCTGGCAGGTTGCCATAGTCTTGAATCACTTCAATCTCGGGCCGGGTATCGGTGCCTTTTAAACGATATTTCAAAAGTAGTAGCGTGCTGTCAATTCCTTCATGCAGATTGGCTTTGAACTTGACTTCCTGATCGGCACGAGAAAATGTACGTAGGCTAATGCTGATGTTACGAATGCGATCGCAGCCAACCTTGGTTGAAGCTAGCATTTTTGATAGGTCTTCTATCACGAAGTCAATGTCTACATCTTCGAGCAGTTCTACAATCTCTTCACCCGGTTCTGGAAAAGTCTTTCGATAACAAGTCAAGCACTCAACAATTTCATCGAGTGAACGACCGATCTCTCTGATATTGCCACTGACAAAACCAAGAGGATTGTTGATTTCGTGGGCCACGCCAGCGACCAAGTTGCCTAATGCCGACATTTTCTCCTGTTGAACTAGCTGAAGCTGCGACGATTCAAGCTGGCTTAACGCTTTCTGTAGCTGAGACATCGCTGTCTCTAGCTCACTAGTTCGTGATTCGACCTGTTGTTCTAACGACTGGGTCATCTGCTGTAGTTTTAGGTGGGTACTCACCCGTGCTAGCAGTTCAGCTTCTTGAAAAGGCTTACTGATGTCATCGACAGCCCCTAAGGAAAATCCTTTGGCAATACTTTCAATGCTGGACAAAGCTGTGATAAAAATGACCGGAATATCAGCCGTTCTAGCGTTGTTCTTGATCCGCTGACAGGTCTCAAACCCGTCAACTCCGGGCATCTGAACATCTAGCAAAATCAAGTTGGCATCATAGGTATCTAGCTATTTGAGTGCCCGTTCACCACTGGTTACAGCCGAAATGCCATGACCTAGAGAAGACAAGGTCTCTGTCAAAACTTCTAAGTTGGCTGGAACATCATCTACGACCAGGATCTTTGTGCTATCTCGCATGAGTAAGGTCTCGGTTTAGGTAGTGCTGTAAACGGACTTCAATGTCTTCTGAGCGAAACTGCTTTGCCAGCTCACTCAGTGGGGCAGCAAACGCAACATATCGCTCATCTTCCTGAGAAATTTGGTCTAGTTTTTCTCGTAACAGTTTGATATCCGCGCTCTGGGCCAGTTCCAACAGATTTTCTAAAAATGGGCGAGGTGGAAGCAGCTCTTCGGCGAGGACGGCTGTCTCTGTTTGAGGAATAGTCTCTTCAGCGGCCTCATAGATCCACGTTAGCTCTAGCAACTTTGATAAGGTATTGAACAATTCTTGGCTATCCACAGGCTTAGCTAGGAAATAGTCTCCACCGCTGTCCAAAGCAAACTGTTGATCGGCTTGAGAAACTGAAGCTGATGAGATCACTACCTGATGATGTTTTAGCGCCTCGTGGTTGCGAATAGGTTACTTTGCCATTTTTTAGAAGGTGCAGTGCCTGATGGAGCAGTAGCGATTGACATGCTGCTAACGGTGCCCAAATAGAATTGTACGAAAGACACCACAATTTTTCCCTCTAAACCGTTGTCTCCAACAACTGTTGGGATCACTTAAAAGGTAGGAAACTATACGAAAGATCTAGAAGTGGTGCGATCAAGGGTTCTATTGAGCGCTAGATAGAAAGTGAACCTATTTAGCGTACGTAGCTCGAAAGCAACACATTACGCTGCCTGAGCGGAGTCGAAGGCACAACCCAACCGGACTTCGACTCCGCTCAGCCCTCGGTTTCCGGCTTCGCTAAACAGGTACTAGAAAGTCTTTCTATCTAGCATCTTTCTATTTGACGTTAGACAGCAAAGCGATCGCAAGCTTCTACTAAGGCACTGGTAATACCAGCTTCAGTTGCAGAATGTCCGGCATCATTCACAATAATTAGCTTGGATTCTGGCCAAGCCTGGTGAAGTTCCCAGGCAGAAATCATCGGACAAACTACATCGTAGCGACCTTGAACAATCACGGTCGGAATGTGTCGAATAGTGCCAACGTTATCGAGTAGCTGATTGGGATTGTCAAAAAAGCCGCCGTTAATAAAGTAGTGGCATTCAATTCTGGCAAAGGCGTCGGCAAAGCTACCTTCGCCAAAACGTTCGACTAGGTTAGTATCAGGAATGAGTTTGCTAGTGCTCGCTTCCCAAATGGACCAGGCTTTCGCGGCTGTTTGTCGGATGGTGGCATCATCACTCGTTAGCCGTTTATAGTAAGCAGCTACCAGATCGTCGCGCTCTGCTTCGGGAATAGGCGCTAGGTATCCCGCCCAAGCATCTGGAAAAATATTGCTAGCACCAGACTGATAGAACCATTGAATCTCTTTGGGCCGAAGCATAAAGATGCCGCGCAAAATTAGGCCGTTGCATCTGTTTGGATGGGTCTGAGCGTAGGCGAGTGCCAGGGTGCTGCCCCAGCTACCGCCAAAGACAGTCCAGTCGGAAATAGAAAGATGCGATCGCAACCTTTCAATATCTGCAACCAGATCCCAGGTTGTATTCTCGGCGAGCTCTGCATGCGGCGTACTCTGTCCACAGCCGCGCTGATCGAACAAAACAATTCGCCATTTGGTCGGATCAAAAAACTGTCGATATATTGAAACGATACCGCCGCCGGGTCCGCCATGCAAAAAAACAACAGGCTTCCCGTTAGGGTTGCCTGCTTCTTCGTAGTACAGCGTATGAAGAGACGAAACCGACAGCGTGCCTCGAAAATAGGGCTCGACTGGTGGATATAGCTGACGCATAACAGGTCCAAAAGAAGATCGCTTTTAGTCTATCTTGACAGTAGATGAGACTAATCTATGAACAAGTCTGTTGCTGCGCGCAGCTCAATCCGACTCAATTCTCAGGTCTTCGTCAAACTTTTTCCTAAGCTTTTTGAGGCAGTTGCTCTTGAGCAAAATTGAAGATGACTCTCCATTTTCCGGTTTCAGGATCACGTAGAGAAATGAATGGATTGGGCTTAAGCTCCCGACGTTCTTGCTGGCGCATACCTTATATTGTGGACCGACTCTACAAAGATATCTGGTATAAAAACAAACCAGTGTGATGGCTTTAGGGCTTCTGATATGACGCTCATCACAGTTTTGTAAAAATTACTAATAATTAACTTTAGTAGGAGCAGCTTCTTGCCGCAGATCTACGGTTGACAGCCCGTCTATAGCATTCGCCACTTTGCTTTTAACCCCTTTTTGACGGTACGCCTATCGGCAAACCTATCACTAGTAAACCTACTTACTAACAGCCCTATTATCAAAAGAGAGGGCGGGGCGCTCAGCTAGCACGGATACATTCGACGCTCTCTACTCAAGCGCCTCTCCCGCTAAACAGCGATCTTTGGTACGGTCTTTGGTACGGTTCAAAGACAGACAGGCGCTTCTAGTAAATACCTTAATATCGCCCCTGTCGATAGGCATACAACCTTTGAGGATTAGCAGCTATGACAGTAGAAATTTGGCCAGGAAAACCCCATCCCCTGGGTGCAACTTGGATAGAGGAAGGTACAAATTTTGCGCTGTTTTCCGAGAATGCTACTGGCGTCATTCTATGTTTGTTTGATGAAGCTGGGCAAGAGATACAAGTTCCGCTACCAAAGGTAACAAATTATGTTTGGCACGGTTTTATTCCAGGTATCGGCCCTGGTCAGCAGTACGGCTTTAGAGTCGAGGGCCCCTATCAGCCGCAGCTTGGCCATCGATTTAATGTCAACAAGCTGCTGATCGATCCCTATACCAAAGCGTTGACAGGTGACATTTGCTTTGGCCCAGAGCTATTTAGCTTTCCAATGGACGATTTTACCAATCGCGATCGCGATCTAGACTTTTCCTTCTCTGACAGCGCCTCTATGATGCCTAAGTCAGTAGTGATAGATGAAAACTTTGACTGGCAAGGCGATCGCCATCCTGATATTCCTTGGGATCAAACCATCATCTACGAAGTCCACGTTCGCGGCTTTACCCAACAGCACCCTAAAATCCCAGCAGAGCTCAGGGGCACCTATGCAGGAATGGCTCATCCAGAGGCGATCGCCCATCTGAAAAGTCTCGGCATCACCGCCGTTGAACTACTGCCTGTTCACCATTACAACGTCTACCCTGGTCATCTAGTCACCACCGGACTTCATAACTACTGGGGCTACGACTCGTTAGGATATTTTGCCCCTCATGCAGGCTATAGCGCCCAGCCGGGTCAGCAGGTGCAAGAGTTTAAGGCGATGGTGAAAGCGCTGCACGAGGCCAACATTGAAGTCATTTTAGACGTGGTGTACAACCATACCGGAGAGGGCAACCATCTGGGCCCTACGTTCACTTTGCGCGGCATTGACAATGCTGCCTACTACCGTCTGGTAGAAACAGATCCCCGGCACTACATGGACTTCACGGGCTGCGGTAATTCTTTGAATGTGCGCCATCCTCAGGTGCTGAAGCTGATTATGGACAGCCTGCGCTACTGGGTTCAAGAGATGCACGTAGATGGCTTTCGTTTCGATCTGGCCTCTGCCTTAGCACGTGAGCTGTACGAAGTCGATCGACTCTCTTCTTTCTTTGACATTATTCATCAAGATCCCGTGCTCTCTACGACTAAACTGATTGCTGAACCTTGGGATCTAGGTGAAGGTGGCTATCAGGTGGGGAATTTTCCATTGCTGTGGTCAGAGTGGAATGGAAAGTACCGCGACACGATTCGCGATCTCTGGCGAGGTGAGCGCTGTAGTTTGGCTGATTTTGCCTTTAGATTTACCGGCAGCTCGGATCTCTATCAAGACGATGGCCGAATGCCTCATGCCAGTATCAATTTCATCACGGCCCATGATGGCTTTACGCTCAACGATCTAGTCAGCTACAACGAAAAGCATAATGAAGCCAACGGAGAGGGCAACCGGGATGGCGAAAGCTACAATCGCTCTTGGAACTGCGGAGCAGAAGGGAAAACTGACGATCCCGAGATACTGGCGCTGCGGGCTCAGCAGCGGCGCAACTACCTAGCGACAATGATGCTTTCGCAGGGGGTGCCAATGATGCTAGGTGGCGATGAAATAGCACGAACAACGCAGGGAAACAACAACACGTACTGTCAAGATAGTGAGCTCTCTTGGTTCAACTGGCAGCTAGATCAGGGGGCGCGATCGCTCCTAAGATTTACCCGCAAGCTGATAGCCTTTCGGCAGGCGCATCCCGTCTTTTCTCGCCACCACTGGTTCTTTGGCAGAGAGATCCACGGCTCGGGCGTAGTCGATATTGGCTGGTTTAACCCCGACGGAACCACTATTGACGATCGTGACTGGCACGACAGTTCGACTAGAGCGATCAATATCTTTTTAAACGGCGCTGAGATTCCTAATCTAGACAGCAGAGGGCAGCGTATTCTAGACGATAGCTTTCTGCTCTTTTTCAATCCGTCTGAACAGCGTCTCGACTTCACAGTGCCAGCTTCTGTCAATGCCCAAAAATGGCAAGTTTTGTTGGATACGAGCGATCCAGAAGGGTTTGTTGAGGAAGGCAAGATCTACAAGCGGGATCAAGTGGCAGTGGTAAAGGCGCGATCGCTCGTTGTCTTAGCTTGTCCTCACTGTTTCACAAAGGGTCTCTGCGACTCTGCTGACAGTGAAATAGGCCATTGCGACATAGGCTGATAGACATATCGACAGTATCCGGTCAATCTGCGAATCAACAGGACCCGAATCAATACGCCTAAGCCCATGACAAAGCAGTCAAAGAAAACGTCGTGCTATCCCAAGATCTACGAAATCGTCAAGCTCATTCCCTACGGCAAAGTCGCTACCTATGGCCAGATCGCTGATCTTGCTGGACTAATCGGTCAGCCCAGAGTCGTCGGTTACGCCCTCTATCGAGTAGTTGATAGCATGGAAATACCTTGGCATCGGGTAATTAATACCAAGGGAGAAGTGTCTAGATCTGCGCTAAGAGATGGCAACGACGATCTTCAGCAAAGCTTGCTCGAAGGTGAGGGAATTGTCTTCAACAAGCGCAAGTTAGATCTGAGCGTATACCGGTGGCAGCCAAGCTTCACGACAATCAATTGGCTAATGGAACCGCCGAATGAGCCACCGGCTGTATAGGCGTTCGGCCTGCTGGCTCAACAGAAGGTAACTGCCATGTGCTAATGGCTTGCACGCTAACGCCTGAGTGCTAACTGCCTCGGCACTAGCTATTGACTAGCTGCCGACCGGAACCATCGTCGACCGGCTGGCCGTATTCTCTAACTCGACGGTGAGCTCCGTAGGCTCTGGAATGTTGTGCAAACTTGTTTGAATCTGCAAGGCACCTTCCTTTTGAAGATCTTCTACATAGCCTGGTTTAGCCCGCGTAGCCTCGGTCTCATCGTCAAACGGACCGAAGTAATAAACACAACTAGGTTCTGCTGTTGTGATCTTTACCCACCACGGATTAGAGAAGAAACTAAACAGACCGCTAAAGAAGTTTTTCATTACAGTTTTGGCGAATGCTTTGTATTGTGTACAGTTTTTCTTAGAAGGTTGAAGCGATAGCTTTGGCTGGTTAGCTGTATACATTTTCAACAGGTGAAACCATTGATAAATATAGAGCTAGGTGACTAGCTAGCAAACGTAGGCTAAGCCTTCGCTTTAGAGTATGTATCCAATGCTAGCTATATGTCTTGTTCAAAAGCTAAAGTGGCTGAACCAGCAGCTCAGTTATCTTCTCTATAGACAGATTGTGACCAATTATATTATTCGAGGAGAGTTTATTAATATGATCCCCTCTAGAATAATATTAAAAAATTCAATTTGAATCAGTGTATTCGTTTACTATTCCAGGGTTCTTTTAGCTGTCTAGTCGCTCTAATTTTGAGGCTTCTACTGATCCTTCTGGCTGCTTTTCTCTGGTGAGCATAGGTAGCTTTTTCAGCCAAGTTTGGCGATAAATTTCATAGAGGGCCATACCGGTAGCGACAGAGGCATTGAGACTAGGGGTCTTACCACGAAGCTCAATAGCGACTAGCTGGTCGCAGAGATTTTGAACAGAGAGACTAAGGCCGCTGCCTTCTGCACCAACAACTAAGACTACTGGAGCCGAAAAGTCTGTTGTGTGAATTGGCTGAGCTGCTTCTGCAGCGAGTCCGTAGATCCAAAAGCTGTTGCTTTTTAGATACTCTAGAGAACGACCCAGATTCACAACTCTAGCTATCGGCAGATTTTCTAAAGCGCCAGCTGCTACCTTGGCGACGGTAGAAGTGATGCCAACAGCTCGGCGCTGGGGGATGACGATGCCCTGAGCGCCAATCGCTTCGGCTGATCGAATAATCGCCCCTAGATTATGGGGATCGGTGATGCCATCGGCGGCAATAAGCACCGGACGACGCGCTTTGCTTTTAGCCTGCTCGACGAGCGCTTCTAATTCTACATATTCATAGGCAGAGACTTGAGCCACGATCCCTTGATGGCTAGCACCTTGCGTCATTTGGCTGAGCCGCATATTTTCGACTTCATCAACAACGCTGCCGTTGGCTTTGGCCGTAGCTATCAGCGGCCTAAAGCGCGAGTCATAGTGAAGCTTAGCGTTGACCCAGAGCCGGTTGAGCGATCGCCCCGTTTCGATAGCCGCCTCCACCGCATGACGTCCGTAGATCAGATCGGGGCTAATATCTTCTTCGCTCTGGCTCTCAAAGCGGCTATCTGAGCGCCTATCTGAGCGCCTATCGAATCGATCCTTGCCAAAGGACTTGCGGGCAAAAGACTTTTGGGGGCGATCGTCTTCTGAGTAGTTTCTAAACGACTTTTTAGGGCGATCGCCTGCTGGTACGTCTGATTTAGAACCTGCTCTATCTGAGCTATATGATTTCTTAGGTCCAAACTTTGTTCGTTTAGGGCCACTAGACGATCCCGCGTATTTACCACTACGCAGCTTAGGTTTGGCGCTAGCCCCCGTACGAGGCTTGCCGCTAGACTTCGAACTAGGACGTCCACTGGGTTTAGCACCGGGCCGAGTACCTGGTTTCGAGTGAGAATTCAATCCTTTTTTGCGAGGAGACTTGAAGCGCTCCGATGAATTAGGTGACTGTTCTGGGCTGCTCACAAGGAAGTCCTCATAAATAGTGCCTTAATAGAGAGTGATTCAATAAAGGAAGTGTCAAACTGCCTATCTAGACTAGCTGCTCTTAGGACTTATTCACTTCTTTAGAAGCCAGCTTCGTCAGAGAGCTGATTCAATAAGCTAATTAGCCTGGGCTGGTCGGTCAGATAGAGAAATCCGATCAAACTTTCTAAGCCCGTCGCTTTTTGGTAGTCTTGGCCCTTAGCGCGTCGGCGCTTGCCAGTGGTGGCATTTCGGCCTCTTCTGACGATATCTTTCTCAGCATCAGTCAGTTGAGAACTTAGCAGATCTATAAAGTGCGATTGCTGTTCAGCTTTGACTTGGGTGACCACTTGGTGATGATAGTCACGGATGCGTTTGGCAGGAATAAGGAGACGCGATCGCACGTACAGCTCAAAAACAGCATCCCCGATATACGCTAGTGAAATTGGCGAAATAGTATTGAGCTCGCTGTCACTGAGTCGCTTTGGCGCAGGCTGCGTCTGAGCCTCTATAAACTGCCCAAAGCTTTGATCGGGAGAATTTCCCATATTCTGTGAATTCTAGCGGCGAACTTAATAGATCAGCCTAAACATTAGCCTGCAAACATCAGCGCGTAGGACATAAAGCCTTTAAAGCTTAAATTTTTAGCAATTGGCGCTTAGCTTTCAAGGTTTTCGAGCGCCACCTCTACGTTGGGCTGCAAAGATAGAAACTGTTCTAGTCGAACCAGTTTAACCGTTTGAGTCACGCGAGGATTGCTGACAACTTGAACGCTGCCGCTCTCGCCCTTTGCCTTTTTGACCAAGCGGACAAGTGCGCCCAAACCAGAGCTGTCAACAAAGTCAATCGTAGAAAGATCCAAGATGATATGAGCCGGACCATCCTCGATATATTTGTTGAGAACTTTGAGAAAAGTGGGCTCTGAAAAAGCGTCTAAAAGTCCAGTAAGGCGGAAGATCTGACATTTCCCTCTAACTTCGCGGGTGCCTCTTAGACTCACTGTTAGGGTAAGCGACTCAGCGATGGGGTCCTCCTACTATGCCTAGCGTTCAACAACAATATGACGATTAAGTATAGGGCAAGATACTATCGACTGCAATACAGTTTTTGCCTACTTCTTTGAAGATGATTTTGTCTGTTCGCGCATCGCCCGAACAAAGTTAGCAAATAAATAGTCAGCATCATGGGGTCCGGGGCTAGCCTCAGGGTGATATTGCACAGAGAACACCGGCAGCTCCTTATGGCGAATGCCAGCAACGGTCTGGTCGTTGAGGTTAAGGTGAGTAATTTCTACCCGGTCTTTGTCGATAGAGCCAGCGTCAAGCGCAAAGCCGTGGTTCTGGCTAGTGATTTCGATCTGTTCTGTCAGGCCACAGGGTTGATTGAGTCCGCGATGACCAAACTTAAGCTTGAAGGTGTCTGCGCCCAAAGATAGCCCTAATATTTGATGGCCCATGCAGATTCCAAAGGTCGGCAGTTGGCTAGCGAGCAGTGCCTGAGTAACTTCAGGGGCCCCGGTGACAGCAGCGGGATCGCCTGGGCCATTAGACAGGAAAATACCGTCGGGCTGATAGCTCAAGATCTCTTCAGCCGATGTATCAGCAGGCACCACAATGACTCTACAGCCGTAGCTAGCCAGCCGTTTGAGGATGTTGCGCTTAATGCCAAAATCGAGAGCGACGACGGTTAAAGGCTCTTGGTCGGCGCTGTTAGCACTTGAGTCAGATCCGGTATCAGTCTCTGTTGAGTCAGTATCTAGAGCGTTAAAAGCCCAGCTTTCTTCGGTAATCTCTTCCCACTCATAGACTTTATCGGTGGTGACTTCTTTAACCAAGTTGAGTCCTTCCATAGACGGCAGCGTCTGTAGCTGTCTAAGTAAGTCGTCTGGGTCTAGTACTTCGCTAGAGATAATGCCGTTCATCGCACCGACACTGCGGAGTTTGCGAGTGAGTGCTCTGGTGTCGATGCCGTGAATGCCAGGAATCTCGTAAGTTTTGAGATAGTCGCCTAGCGATTGGGTAGAGCGCCAGCTGCTAGGGCGATCGCACACACTTTTAGCAATGGCTCCTCTTATATAAGGTCGCACTGACTCTTCATCTTCAGGGTTGACGCCTGTATTACCTAGCTCAGGATAGGTGAATGTCACCATTTGACCGCAGTAGCTAGGGTCGGTCATCACCTCCTGATAGCCAGTCATACCCGTGTTGAATACGACCTCTCCCATCGTGGTGCCAGTCGCTCCAAAGGACCAGCCTCTATAAACAGAGCCATCTTCTAACACGAGTAAAGCAGGCTGGGCAGCAGGATCAAACATAGTAGCCATCAAGAAAATCCGTACAAGACGTAAAAAAGGTCAGACTCAGTTAGGGCAATGTAGACAAAAGGCATCCTACAAATTTTCAATGGCCCGCTTTCACTTTTTTCGTCGCTTCATATTATCATTGCCTAGTTTTGTCGGATTAGCGTGCTGCGCTTGTCAGCCTATATCGACAATCCCAGACACTGCCTCATCCCAAGTGGCTGAAGAGGCTAAACAGGCGAACGCTCAGCTCGATTTACCCGATGGCCAACCCTCTGATTCAGGCCAGTCGGCGGCTGAGGAGGTGGTAGCCGCTGAAGCTACAGCAGGGGCTGATTCCATTCAGTCATCTCTAGTCGCTTACCAAGCTGGTTTGGATCTAGCCTCTAGTGCAAATGCGCTTAGCCAGTCTGCAATCTCTCCAGACGACTGGAGCTTGGTGCTTAGCCGCTGGCAGAGAGCCGCCGACCAGCTCCAGCAGGTGGCTACCGAAAGTGAGAAATATTCATCTGCCCAGCAAAAAATAGCAGACTATACCCGCAATGCGACGCAAGCCCAAGGCAAGATCGAGCAGCTCAAGACTGAAGTGTATGTTCCTCTGCCCACTAGACCCGCAGCTCCTGCGGAAAGGATAGCGCCTCAAAGCGATCACATCGCAGGCCATACTACAGTGCCGATCGTGCGACGACTGCACGGTACGCCTGTTGTACAGGTGACTTTTAACCATGGCCGCACTTACGACATGATCCTGGATACGGGCGCTAGCCGTACATTGATTACGCGGCAGATGGCAAACGATCTAGGAATAGAGCCCACAGAACAAATGGTCGCAGCGACGGCTAGCGCAGCGGCAGTAACTTTTGATATTGGTCAGGTGCGTACTATTACAATGGGCGCTTTGACCTTGAATAACGCGCGGGTCAGCATTGGCGACGCCATTGACATTGGGCTGCTCGGTAATGACTTTTTCCTAGGGTATGACGTCATCATCCGCTCTAGAGAGAACGTAGTCGAATTCGTGAAGTCTTAATCGATCCTAAATAGTCGATCCTAAATAATCGATTCTAAACAATTGAGCCTAAAAGAACAGAGACTGAACTCACGTAGTGTATTCCGCGTTGATTTTGACGTAGTCGTAGCTCAGATCGCAGCCCCAGGCTTTGGCAGCGCCAGGCCCATCGCCCACATCGACAGTGATAACGACTGGATGGGACAGCGCTTCTATCGCGTTGCTTTGGCGCTCGAAAGGCACTTGGGTTTCAGTGACGACCAGCTCGTTGCTGCTTTGAGTGCTGCTGAGCAAAATCTTAGACATGGCTAGGGTACTGCGCTCGGCGCACTGCTTTAGATAGGCGCTAGCGGCAGCCCGATCAAAAGGCTGAGGCGTACCATCAGTCATCAGCGTGAAGTCGCCTAGGGCGATGCTGAGTTCGGCTTGATCGAAAGGCGTGCCTGCGCGTCCGGCAGCACCAGCAATGCGACCCCAGTTTGGATCGCGGCCAAAGATAGCAGATTTGACCAGAGAGGAGCCTGCAATCGTACGAGCAATCTGACTGGCGGCGCGATCGCTCATAGCACCAGTGACCACAACTTCAATCAGACAGGTAGCCCCTTCGCCATCACGAGCAATCGACTTGGCTAGATGAATGCAAACTTCTGTGAGCATAGCCTCTAGCCTGTCGGCTTCTGGTCCAGGCGCAGTAATAGCAGGCGTACGCGATTCCCCGTTAGCTAAAGCGAGCAAACAATCATTTGTACTAGTGTCGCCATCGACGGTAATTTGATTAAAGCTTTTAGCCGTAGCGCGGCGAACCATCTCTTGCCATAGCGGCGACGAGACGGCGGCGTCGCAGGTGACAAACGCGAGCATGGTGGCCATATTCGGGTGGATCATGCCAGAGCCTTTGGCCGTACCACCCATGCGGACGGGGCGATCGCCTATTTGGGTCTCAAGGGCAATAGATTTTGTGATTAGGTCAGTCGTAACAATGGCCCGATCAGCGTGCTCTCCCCCTTCGCTAGAAAGACTGCTGACTAGTTTAGGAATACCTGCTTGAAGCTGATCCATTTTGATGCGCTGGCCGATGACGCCAGTCGAGGCAATCAGGGCGCTGTTTTCTGGCAGGTTGAGGGCTCTGGCAATGGCATTGGCGCTAGCGATCGCATCTTGTTTACCTTGTTCGCCAGTGCAGGCATTAGCCTGACCCGCATTGCATAAGATCGCTCTAGCCGACGGTTTGGCTTCGAGCAGTTCTTGGCAGTAGTCAACGCAGGCAGCGCGAACTTGACTGGTGGTAAATACACCCGCTGCGATCGCCTCACAATCAGAAACAATCAGCGCCAGATCAGGCGAGCCTGAAGGCTTCAGTCCCGCTGCAATTCCTGCGGCTCGAAACCCTTTAGGGGCAGTGACGCCGCCCGTGATTACTTGCCAGTCTGCCATAGTCTTCCTCTCTAGAATGGGGCCTACTATAAGTGATGATGCACACAAATAGGCATACAAACTGAGGATTATAACAAGCGAGTCGTCATCGACCTACAGGGCTTATCCTTTTAAAGCTGGACTTATCAGACTGGACTTATTAGAAAGCTAGACTTGGTAAAAAGATTGAAAAAAGCAGCGCAGCTAGGCGTAGGGCTCTCCACAGCGGACGGTACGAAGTCAGCTAGATTCAGTCGGCAGCGCTGGCTGTGGCTATTGGGCGGCGGCCTGCTCATGGGGATTGCACCCGTCAATGCTTGGCCACTAGCTTGGATAGCGATGGTGCCACTGTGGCTGCTGGCCTACAATCAGCCTGATAGGCAAACGATCGCTAGCTGCCTATCGGGCGGTGCGATTTGGGGTATGGCTTATCACGGAACAGCGCTGTCGTGGATCACGGGCCTGCATCCGCTGACCTGGATGGGAGTGCCGTGGATAGGAAGTATTGCGATCGCGCTCTTTGCCTGGGCATTTATCACCCTCTGGGGAGCAGCGATTGGACTCAGCTGGCTAGGGCTGATGTGGATAGTCACTCGCAGGTTTTCAGCGGTTGGCATCAGCCGAGTGGTATTAGGCACGGCGCTGTGGTGCGCTGTTGAGTGGATTTGGAGCAGTGGACCGCTGTACTGGACATCGCTTAGCTACACGCAAAGCCCAGGGAACCTGTGGATATTACAGCTCGGCCAGCTATCAGGGCCGATTACGGTGACCGCCGCGATTGTGGCAGTCAATGGGCTGATAGCAGAAGGCTGTGCAGAAGGCAGCTGGGTGCGATCGCACTTTGAGCCTAGCAGGATTAAAAAGGTAGAGGCGGCGGGCAAAACACCCTTAAACCGATGGTGGATACGCGCGATCGGTTTCTTTTTACTGCTGCATTTGGCTGGGTGGGGGCTGTACGCACGTCCCCTTGCCGATAGCGCCGACGGTCGGCTTTCAGTCGGTTTGATTCAGGGCAATATTCCTACTCGCGAGAAGCTAACTAGTCAGGGCGTTCGAGCCTCACAACGCGCTTACCTAACCGGCTATAACCAGCTAGCTAGCGAGGGCGCTGATCTAGTAGTCACGCCAGAAGGGGCGATTCCGCAAGTATGGAATGCCTTTACATTACATCGCAACCTATTGCTCAGGGCCGTGGTAGACAAAGGCGTTCCCCTAGTGCTAGGAACTTTTGTTCACGAGGATATCGAGGATAGTCAGACGCCGCTGACTCAAAGCCTGCTGACGCTAGTGCCAGAAGGTAGCATTGGTGGTCGCTACAAAAAGGTGAAGCTAGTTCCGCTAGGCGAATACATCCCATTTGAGTCAGTGTTAGGCGCTGTGATCTCTCGGCTATCGCCCTATGGAGAAAGTATGGTGCCCGGTGGGTTTGATCAGGTGCTAGAAACGCCTTTCGGCCCGATGGCGGCGGGCATTTGCTATGAGTCTGCGTTTGCCGCGCTGTTCCAAGGACAGGTGCATCGAGGCGGACAGGCAATTTTGACAGCCTCGAATAACGATCCCTACCCACCTAGGCAAATGCTGCAGCAGCACGCCCAAGACGTGATGAGAGCTATCGAGAACGATCGCTGGATGGTACGGGTAACGAACACGGGCATTTCTGGCGTGGTTGATCCTAAGGGGCGATCGCGCTGGATGTCTAAGCCGAATACATCAGCGACCTATCTATCTACTATATACAAGAGACAAAGTCGCACTGCCTATGTCCGGTGGGGTGACTGGTTAACGCCAGTGCTACTAGTCACAGCAGTCGTTTTGCTCTGGATCTCTAGCCAGGAATTTAACCAGACGGACATCTAAACAGCCATGCAAACGATAGAGAAAAGGACTCACCTTAAGATCGCTGGCTCAATATCCTCAGAAGCCAAAACATTGGCTAGCCAGTTCCCCTGGCCCAGTCGATAGCCTAGCGAAATCAGCAGTTTGAACTGTTGGATGGTTTCTACCCCGCTGGCAATCACGCTAAGGTTAGCGCTTCGACCAAAGTTGCTAATCGTTTTAAGCATAGCAGCGCTATTCTTTTGAGCAAAAGCCTGAGCAACAAAGGTCGAATCAACTTTTAAGGCATCTACTTCTAGCTGATGCAGTCGGCTAAAAGAAAAGTGTCCCTTGCCAAAGCCGTCTACGCAAAGACTTAAGCCCAATGCCTTGAGCGACTTTAGATTAGCGGCAATGGTAGGTTCCTCGGTAAGCAGCAGCGACTCGTCAATCTCTAGCTGAAAGCGTGAGCCACAGATCCGGTGCTTTTTGAGCGCGGTCTGCCACTGAGCCACTAGCTGAGACGACCGCAGCTGGGTCGCAGAGAGATTAAGGTGCAGTTTGAAGTCTGTGGCAATATGAGGCGATCGCATCGTGTTCTTAGATTTTTCCCAGGACTTTTGCAAGAAGTCAGGACGAACAATGCCAGGGGGATCGTCTTTTGAAAAACCCCACCTTGCTAGCTGCTGGCATGCTTGATTGATCAAACTAGGTGAAAGCCGGTGAACCACATCGATTTGTTCTGCGACGTGAATAAATTCTTTTGCACAGATCCATCCCCGCCTGGGACGATTCCAGCGCAGCAATCCTTCTAGGCCAGCTATCTTTTGGGTGCTCAGTTCGAAGACAGGCTGATAGTGCAGTCTAAATTGATCGGAGATCAGCGCTTGGCGTAATTCATTTTCCAGGCTTAGGCGCGTTTGAACTCGATTTTTAATATGGTTGTCAAATACCACAAACTGCTGAGCACTGTGGCTATCTGTTTGAATGACAATCGGCGCGCTGACTTGGTTCTCCTGCTGTTTGAGCTGAAGGTCCATCTGCATCTGACTTCTTTCTTTCGCTTGGCGTTTAGCCTGGTACATAGCAGTATCAGCATCTCTTAGAACCGACTCTGCTCTCTGATAGCCTATCTGACTTAAGGTAATACCAATACTCGCAGAAATCGAGAGCTGTCGATCTGCAACTGCAAATGGCTGCTCTAGATGCCATTGGATGCGTCTAACTGCTGTAATCGCCTCCTCCCTCCCAGCAATATTATCTAGTAAAACGGCAAACTCATCGCCACCTAGCCGTGCGACCAAATCGCTTTTGCGAAGCAGCCGCTTGATTCGATGGGCAACGTGGGTCAGTAGCTGGTCACCCACTTCATGCCCAAGCGTGTCATTGACTGGTTTGAAGCTGTCAAGGTCAATAAACAAAACAGCATACTGATGATTGAGGTCACGCTGAGCTAGCTGAACAGACTGCTCTAAACGCTGTAAAAAGTAGCTGCGGTTGGGCAAGCTAGTTAGCGGATCGTGCAAAGCGTTGTGACGTGAGGCAGCTTCACGTTTGAGCAAGGCAGTCTGGACTTTGAGTAGGCTGTGCAAAGAAGCTCTTAAGCTGTTAGTTTGCTCTTTTATGCGCTGTTCTAAACTGTCGTTGACTCGCTGAAGCTGCTGGCTTTGGCGGGTCAGCTCCATTTGTGCCATAACCTGACGGCTGAGTACCTTCAGCGCCTCTACCTGCTGCGCGGCTATCTGTCTCGGCTGATAGTCAAGCACACAGAGCGTACCTAGCGCGTAGCCATCCGGTGTAATCAGCGGATGGCCAGCGTAAAATCGGATGTAGGGTGGGCCTACCACCAGGGGGTTATTGCAGAACTGTGGGTGCTGCATAGCATCCTCGACAATTAGCGTGTTCACTTGTCGAATAGCCTGATCGCAGAACGCCACACAGCGCGGTGTTTCGCTGATATCAGCACCTATTTTAGCTTTTACCCACTGGCGATCGGCATCGACCAGGGTAACTAAGGCTGCTGGTGTCCGGCAGGTATCAGCTGCTAGCTTGGCGATCTCGTCGTAGTTGGTATCAGGAAGCGTATCTAGGATGCAGTAATCTCGGAGTTTGGCAAGACGTAGCGTTTCTTTCGCTGACCAGGAGACTGCTGACATGCTTTGGGGGTCTTTAATGTGTATCGTCCTTGCTGAGCTATGGTGAATGCTTCTCATAGACGTCCTTTGTAAGGAATGAGGTAACAAAGGCTGGTAAAGAAGGCTGTTTAGGTAGAGTACGACCCAATACAGCATAGGCCACGCCTATTAAGTTTTCGTACCTTCCATAGCAAGTTCTGCAACAAATGAACAATATTTACATGAAGTAAAAGATCTGAAACCTCACTCAGTCTTCAAACGCTGGTCTTCGATCTTTATTACCTTTACAGGTCCTCACCGCTTTTGAGTCTTTAATCACCTTGGATCATGCCATGGTCGTACCAGCTTAGAATTCTGTTCCATGCCCACCACTGATCGGTGTCCCGGTATTCTCGCTGGCACATAGGCGAGCTAATAAAGCCCACATGGCCCCCTTGCTTGCTCATAATTAACCTGATGGCTGGGTTCTTTGCACAGACAGCCTCAATATCTGGAACTAATGTTGGATCGAAGAGCGGATCGTCTGCGGCATACAGAATCAGCGTCGGTTTGGTGAGCGCTGGCAAGATATAAAGGCCGCTGGTCGCTATATAGTAGTCAGCAACAGACTTGAAACCGAGCCGAGGAATAACTATTTCCTGGTCAAAAGACCAAATGCTATCGACGCGATCTACCGTAGCGGGGTCAAAGGCATCAGGGTGGTCTGCTTGTAGCTGAGCAAGTAGCTGTTTAAGCTTGCGGGTGATGGCTTTTTCTAGATATTTACCTAAGGGGGCCTGCATAAGATAGGTAAGTGATCGCAGCGATTCTAAAGCCGGACAAATCACCGCCCCCCCAGCAATTTCCTCACTTTCTATCTCTAGATCAGTGCCCCATTCAGACAGCTCTTGCGCTGCCTTTATACCCCATAGTGCCAGCAGCCCCCCCAAAGAAAATCCTGTGAACCAAAATGGTGCTGGAGCCCCCATTTTCTTAGCAGCAGCGGCAATCCGAACAAAATCTTCCCCTTCATAGAGTCCATCAGAGGTCAATGTCGGTGAGAGCTTTGCCGTTTTGCCGTGGGCACGCCAGTCAAAAATCACGACCGCATAGCCGCGAGCATAGGCTTTGCGGGCCATTAGTTTGAGGAACCATTGGTCTTCTAAATCGCCGGTAATACCATAAGTGCCGACCACCGTACCGACTGGATGGGGCGGAACAGCGACTAAGCCGAATATAGGGACAGCTTGAGCACCTGTGAAAATCTTCTCTTGATAAACAGGTTCGGGCTCTGTGAGTGTCTTCTCCCACTGATGGCCAGCGCGCAGGCCAGCGTAGAGCGTCATTAGCAGACCGTTATTAAGCGGCCACGGCGCTTGGTAAGAAACAGATTGCATCGTTTACTTCATATATTTCTCCATGTTTTTAGCAGCTTATTGATGACTAGTGCATCTATAATTTCAGTCTCTACGTATTCGTGGTTAGGTGAGATTGAAAGCAAAAACAGTGCTGGTGACAGGTGGGGGTGGATATATTGGCTCTCACACCGTTAAAGCTCTACAGGCAGCCGGATACGAGGCTGTGATACTTGACAACCTCGTCTATGGACATCGCGACCTAGTTGAGAACGTTTTAACAGCCGAGTTAGTTGAGGGTGATATCGGCGATCGCGCCCTACTTGATCGCCTCTTTTCGACCTATTCAATCGCAGCAGTGATCCATTTTGCCGCCTATGCCTACGTCGGTGAATCTACCGCCAATCCCATCAAGTACTACGCCAACAACGTTTGCGCTACGCTGACGCTTCTAGAGGCGATGATTCATGCAGGCATCAACAAGCTGGTGTTTTCTTCAACTTGCGCTATCTATGGCGTTCCTGAGACGCTGCCAATCCTGGAAACGCATCCTAAGCAGCCAGTCAATCCCTATGGTCAAACCAAGCTGATGGTTGAACAAATCTTAGATGATTTCGACCGAGCTTATGGTTTGAGATCGGTTTGCTTTCGCTACTTCAATGCGGCGGGCGCAGACCCAGTTGCCCAGTTAGGAGAAGACCACACGCCAGAGACGCACCTGATTCCGTTGGTGCTAGAAGCCGCAGCCCAGCAGCGCGATGCCGTCTCGATCTTTGGAACTAATTACCCTACCGCAGATGGTACCTGCATTCGAGACTATATTCACGTAAGCGATTTAGCGGATGCTCACGTGTTGGGTCTAGACTATCTCTTGCAGGGCAATGCTAGCCAAAAGGTCAACTTAAGCAACGGTAATGGCTTTTCAGTCCGTCAGGTAATTGAGACGGCTAAAGCAGTCACAGGCTGCCCTATTAAAGTACTCGAAGAAGCTAGACGAGCAGGCGATCCGCCCGCCTTGATTGGTAGTAGCGATAAGGCAGTTAGTCTGCTGGGCTGGCAGCCCCGCTACCCAGAACTAGTAGACATTATTACCCATGCATGGCGGTGGCATCAAAAGCGACACGGCTGGCAGCGTTCTGACTCGAAATTCCTCTAGGAGGGAGGCTTCGACCTCGAATGCATGAGTCTGTAGCATCTGAATCTTTGTCAGATGAACTGATCCACTGGTGCTACTGCGACCGGGACTATACTTTTTACCCTTTAGAGAGCGAATCAGGTAGAGGTTTAATCAGGTGGTTGGGGCGCAGTGCTCATGGTATGGGAGAGCATGCCTTCAACGGTTAGCGAGCAGCAACAGCAGCCCGTTTAATTGTCTCTTTCTCTATGTTGGCTTCCCACTTCCGGGGCTCGCTCGCTCGGCGGATATTACGCCAGATCTGAGTAGCTGCTTTAGTCCCATCGGCCACGGCAATAGTCACTTGATTAAGCCCTTGCTTAAGATCGCCCAGCGCAAAGATACGCTCGTGGGTTGTCTGGGTCATATCATTAGTGACCAGATTTTCACCATCCCAGGTCAGCCCATCGATTTCTTTAAGATAGTGGTTGTGATAGATAGAGCCCATGCTAATCAGGCCAGTGGTCGCCTCAACTAGCGTGCCATCAGCAAGCGTAACCCCACTCATCTTGTGGTTTTCACCTTCAAAGCGAGCGATCGGTGATTCGTATAGAGGATATCCGTGCTCAGCTAGCTTAGCTTTCATAGCAGCGCTCACAGAGAATTTCCCATCTGTGAGTACGGAAATATAAGGCGTGAACCAGTTGAGAACAAAAGCAGCATTGATCTGAGCTTCCTTGCCCGCGATCAGAACAGCTTTTTGATCCCACATATCGAACCCATCGCAGATCATACAGACATGAAGGGTATAGCCTGCATAGTTATAGACGTTTTGCATATCGTCTAGACGCGGCAAGACATCCATCACGCCCGTAGCGGCGATAACATACTTACTCCGCAGGGTGTAATACTTGCTGCTTTTTTTGCCTACCTTTATGTCGATGGCAAAAGTCTCACCTTCATCGGTTACTTTTTCAACAAAGGCTCTGAGGTGGTCTGCACCCCAGCCCACAGCCTGCTTAGTGCCGTGGCTAACAATATTGCAACCAGGCGTGTCAGGGTCGATGCCTAAATAGTTTCGCGTCTCTTGCATCCAGATAGAGCGACCTCTACCCTTTTCGATCACTAGGCACTTTAGACCATAGCGGGCGAGGTAAATAGCTGCGGAGAGTCCACCCATGCCACCGCCGATCACGACAGCATCGTAGAGAGTGTCTAGCCTGGTTTCGATATTAGCGCTGTTGAGTTTCATGGCGGCTTTAGGAGTAGTCGGCTTTAGGAGTAGTAGAGAGAGTAGAAAGTAAGAAAAGAGAAGCAGGAAGATAAAAGTAAGATTGCTTACTAAATCTTCCTGGCTCTCTCACTGAATTTGGAACTGAATTTGGCTTCAGCCAAACAGCACTTAACCCACAAACTCTTTGATTGCTTCAACCACACCAGGCGCGTCTTCGCCCTTCAAGTAGGCAAGCATGGTATCTGCATCGGAAACTTCAAAGGGATCAGTAGGACAGTTGTCGCCAAAGTCAGGCTCGGTAAATATTTTCTCGACCGTCATATCGTTGACGAGCATGGAGTAGCGCCAAGAGCGCATGCCAAAGCCGATATTGGACTTGTCGACGAGCATGCCCATTTTGCGAGTGAATTCACCGTTGCCATCGGGCAGTAGCTTTACCTTATTAGCGCCTTGCTGTTTGCCCCACTGGAACATGACGAAGGCATCATTAACAGAGATGCAGTAGATTTCGTCTACGCCCTGAGCTTTGAACTCGTCAAACAGTTCTTCGTAGCGAGGTAGGTGGTTGGAGGAGCAAGTAGGTGTGAATGCACCCGGAAGAGAGAAAACAACGACTTTCTTACCGGCAAAGATGTCTTTAGTAGTCGTGTCTTGCCAACGGTAAGGGTTTGGACCCTCTACAGACTCATCGCGGACGCGAGTCTTGAAAACGACGTTAGGGACCTTTTTGTCGAGACTCATAAAAGCAAGCTCCTGATAGGTGATGAACAAATGGAAATGAGCGGCGTGAGTTATTCAGTTAATAGGGGCCAAATAACGAGCGCACTCAACTTATCTAAGAATAGTTCTTATTTAGAAATTTATCAACTCAAGGAATTAGTAAGTTGTAGGAACATAAATGATATATGTGTAATTCTAAGAAGTAGGTGTTACATTTGTATTACTAGATGCAGAGTCTAAGTATGAAGTCTAGGTGTGCAGTCTAGATTTGCTTTCAGACTGTCTATGTAACTGAGATTGAGGACAGGGCCGATGTCACAACAAGCAGACCAAATTGTGCAGACGCTAAAGGCGAAGCGTTTACGAGTGACGCCACAACGGTTTGCTGTGTACGCCAATCTGCTAGGCAGGCAAGATCATCCAACCGCTGAGCAGCTCTTAAAGGACTTGAATCAGGATGGCCCTAAATCTTCGCAGGCGACTATCTACAGTTCGCTTCAGGCGCTGAGAGATGTAGGGCTGATCCGCGACGTGCTCTTAGAAGAAGGGGTATGTCGATACGATGCCAATGTAGGTCTGCATCACCACTTTCGCTGTAAGCACTGCGGCGCGATTGAGGATATTCCTTGGGAGCAGTTTCAGCAGATGGACGCTTCGCAGCTAAGAAGCGGATTGCAGATGGAGAGCTATGAGGTGACTGTGCATGGCGTGTGCGATCGCTGCCAGTAATCATCGCCTACCGGTAGTTGCTTTGAAGCAGCCTAAGCTACTATCGGTAGCCTGAGATTGTGATGGATGACTAGACGTTCAGACAAAGTAGATAGAGTTCAGCTTTGGCAAACGTCGTTTCACGGCATCGAATGCTACGAGGCGCAACTGCATCATCATCGGTTTGGTAAACATTTCCACGACGCCTACACAATAGGAATGAATCGCGGTGGTGCAGGGCAGTGCATTCATCGAAGCCGACAGCACCATCACCATCCAGGTAGCTTTAACTGTATAAATCCAATCGAGGTACACACTGGCGAAGTCGCAGCAAATAGCGATTGTTGGTTCTTTCAAAACATCTACATTACACCGTCTGCGCTAAGACAGTTTATGGATCAACTAGAGTGGCCACAGCAGGCCAGCCTACCTTGCTTTTCCAAGATAGTGGTAGATGATCCATCGCTCCAGAGTGCTTTTCAGCAAGCGTTTAGCTCTTTGACAGGATCCTATTTTCAGGCACTAGAACAACAATCCTATTTACTTCACTTTTTTGCAAAATTATTGTCTAGGCATCTTCAGCCGCTTTCAGCCTGTCGTACTTTGAAGCCTGAGCACAAGGCCGTTCAACAAGTCAAGGCTTACCTCGAAGCGCATTATGCAGAGCCTGCTTCAACTGATGAGCTTGGTTTGCTAGTGAACCTCAATCCCTACTACCTCATCCGGTGCTTTCACCAGCAGGTTGGACTCCCTCCGCACGGCTACAAAAAACAATGTCAGCTTCTACGAGCGAAACAGGCACTTTCAGGCAAAGAATCGATAGCAGCCATTGCCATCCGTTGCGGCTTTTACGATCAAAGTCATCTTAATCGTGTCTTCAAGCAATCGTATGGCATGACACCTGGTCAGTATCGAAAGGCGAGTAACAAAAGGGGCTAAAAGAGGTAGCGGTTAAAGGTGGGTGCTAGAAAGTCAATTTTGTCCAAGCGAGCATTGAGCTACAGGCTATAGACTAGCGCTGTCTTGTAAAGGCGTTGGCCTATGACATTTGCTAAAGACTTTTCACTATCGGCCCTCATCGCTGGGTTCGTGTCGGTGCTCGTCGGTTTTACCAGTGCTGGGGTCATTGTGTTTCAAGCAGCCCAGTCATTAGGCGCATCTCCTGAAGAGATCGGATCGTGGATATGGGCACTCGGGCTAGGGATGGGACTCACGAGTATTTTACTGTCGTGGCGATACAAGATGCCTGTCGTAACGGCCTGGTCTACGCCAGGTGCGGCGCTGTTAATTCCGGCGGCGTCCGGCGTCTCTATGGCTGAGGGGATCGGCGCGTTCTTAGTCTGCGCTGCGTTGATCACCCTTTGTGGTTTCACAGGCTGGTTTGAGCGGGCGATAAACCTGATTCCGCTACCGCTAGCCTCGGCGATGTTAGCAGGCGTTCTGTTGCGTTTCGGCCTGAACGTGTTCGTAGCGATGCAAACCCAGTTCGTGATGACGTTCACCATGTTTTGCGTTTATTTGCTTGTGCGTCAGGCTGTCCCTCGCTACACTATCCTAGCTGCGCTCATTGTCGGCGGGCTCATTGCGGGCGGGCAAGGTTTGTTGCAATTAGAAGTTGTGAAATGGCAGTTGGCACAGCCTGTATTTACGACACCTCAGTTCTCAGTCACAGCAATCATCGGTATTGCCCTACCGCTGTTTGTGGTGACGATGGCTTCCCAGAACGTACCAGGCGTAGCTACTATTCGAGCATTTGGCTACAACACGCCGATTTCGCCGTTGATTGGCTGGACGGGTGTAGCGACGTTGATACTTGCTCCTTTTGGTGCGTTTGCTATTAACCTCGCTGCGATCACAGCGGCCATTACCATGGGCAAAGAAGCCCACGAGGACGCTGACAAACGGTACATAGCGGCTATGGCTGCGGGCGTTTTCTACATAATTGTGGGAATTTTCGGAGCCACGGTCGTGGGCCTATTCTCAGCGCTTCCAGAAGAGCTTGTACTCACAATTGCTGGTCTTGCTTTGCTAAGCACAATTGGGAAGAGCTTAGCGATCGCACTGTCTGAAGAAAATGAGCGTGAAGCGGCGCTAGTCACGTTTCTGGTAACTGCCTCTGGTATGGCATTGCTGAATATAGGCTCGGCTTTCTGGGGAATTGTAGCAGGTGCTCTGGTCGTAGGCAGCCGTCGGCTTATGAGTAGAAGACGAACTCCTAGACCATAGAATTCTGTACGCCTTTCAATAGTTCGTAGAAAGGTTGCCAGTTATCTTCTTCAGTAATGGGTGCCCATACCGCTTCTATCTTTGGCCGATGCAAGACTGTTTTGGGATTAGTTTCGCGTAGGCATTCCTGCACACTGGTCATCGCCTCTGGGGGTAGCTGGCTGAGCGTGTGCTGATAGAGGCTGCGCCACTGTTTGAGCTGTTCAGCGGCTTGGGGGTCGGAGTTTTCTAGGGTAGATGAGAGAATGTGCTCTGGGTCAGTTTGCCAGTGCGAAGTGAACTGTTCGGTGAGGGTGAGGAAAAAGTCGTGGTAGCCGACGCGAGTCGTTTCAAGTAGGGTGAGCGTTTGACTAACCAGATCGCGGACTGCGGTCGGGCTGAGCTGTGAGGCGATGTCGGTGGCAAACCCTAGCTTTTGGAGGAGGCGATCGCAGTAAACTTCGGCATACTTTGGCTGATACTGGGCCAGCCCAGCCTCTAGATTCGCCGAGTCGACAACGCCGTCTAAGGCAACTGCTAGCTTTTCTAGGTTCCAGTAGCACGCACCTGGCTGATTACCGTAGCAGTAAAGGCCGGAATAGTCGAAGTAAGCAGCGGTAAACCGAGGATCGTATTCTTCCATAAAGGCAAAAGGCCCATAGTCGAAGCTTTCACCCGTAATCGACATATTGTCCGTGTTGAGCACGGCATGGCAGAATCCAGCCGCCATCCACTGTGCCACGAGCGTAGCCAACCTTTCGGCTAGTTCAGCGAACCACTGGCCGTAGCGGTCTTGTTCTGCTGCGACGGTGAGCAGATGCGGGTAGTAAATTTCGATGACGTGATCGAGCAGATTTTTGGCCAGATCGGGGCGCTTGATATAGTGCAGCCGCTCGAAGGTGCCAAAGCGAATATGTGAGTGGCTAAAGCGCACCATCACTGATGAGCGCGTCGGAGAAGGTTCGTCGCCCCGGTGAAGCGACTCGCCCGTTTCAATCAGGCTCAGGGTGCGAGAGGTGTTGACACCTAAGGCGTGCAGGGCTTCGGATGCCAGGATTTCACGGATGCCGCCTTTGAGCGTTAGCCGTCCGTCACCGCCGCGTGAGTAGGGCGTCGGCCCTGATCCTTTGGTACCAAAATCGTAGAGTCTGCCATCGATGCCGCGCACCTGTCCGTGCAAGAAGCCGCGTCCATCGCCTATAAAAGGGTTATAGCTGCGAAACTGATAGCCGTGATAGCGCAGCGCCAGAAAGGCGCTGTAGTGATCGGTTTGTTTGCTTTGAAACTGGCCGAACGCCTCGATGAAGTCGCGATCGCTTACTTCCTCGACTGATAGCCCTACCTTTGGCAAAAGCGCATCATTACGGAAGCGCAGAATATGTTTGGGAAAGGTGGCGGGCGTCACCTCATCGTAATAGTCTGGGCCGAGGCTAGCAAAAGCCGGCTCGTAGGAGAGAGTGAGTAAGGGATTGGAAGCCAAAAGATGAGAAGAGTAGGATAGCGAGAATTGGCAAAGGACTTTAACTCAACAGAAAGCTTTAACTTGGTAGGACGCTGCAGCTAAGTAAAAGCTAATCAACGGCGGTGATGCGTCTGAGATTAAGCACATCCGACAGCTTGCGGATATGGGCGAATGTCTGGTTGAGATGAGCGTGATCGCGAATGTCGATGCCCAGATCGATATCGGCAATCTGATCGGGGTGGGTTCTAACCCCTGCTTTGTGGACGTTGACTTTGAGATCAGACAGACGGGTAAGGATATCTTTGAGCACGCCCACCCGGTCGATTACTTCAATACGAATTTGCACGGGGTAGGTGTCTGGCTGGCCAGCAGTGCTCTCAGCATCGTTCCAACGCAGGGGGATCAAGCGATCGCCGGGAATGCTTTTGATATTACGACAGTCTTGTCTATGAACGCCGATACCTCTGCCACCGGTCGAGACGATGCCCAAGATAGACTCGCCAGGAATCGGATGGCAGCAGCCGGCGATGTAGTGTAGCAAGCCTTCTAACCCAGCAATGGGGGCGTGATCTAGCGCCGTTTGACGATTGGCCGGGGCTTTGACCGCCGGGATTTCATTTTCTAGAGAAGCCGGTTCTTCGACCTGGGCAGGCTGGGCCTCTTTGATGGCTTCTTGTAGCCGATTAACGACTGCATTCAAAGTGATTTCGCCGTGACCTAGGCCCGCGAGCAGATCGTTGACCGAAGAATAGTTGCAGCGTTCGGCCACAGCCTGAGCTGGCGTCGTTTTGAGCATGGCGTCGAGGCCGCTTTTGCCCATGACTTTTTCTAGCATGGCATGGCCGCGATCGCGATTCTCTTCCCAGTGAAATTTCTTGTACCACTGCCGAATTCGGTTTCTCGCGCCAGTGCTGACGACAAAGTTCAGCCAGTCCAGGCTAGGGTGGCTATTCTTTTGCGTGATGATTTCAACGATGTCGCCATTTTGCAGCTCGGTGTTGAGCGGCACAATCCGACCGCTGACTTTGGCCCCCGCACAGTGATTGCCGACCTCGGTATGAATGCGATAGGCGAAATCAACTGGCGTCGCGCCTCGGCTAAGCGGTACGACATCGCCGTTGGGCGTAAAGGCGTAAACCTCTTCGTCAAAGAGATTGTTTTTGACATCTGAAAGATATTCCTGGGCGTCTTTAAACTCGTTTTGCCAGTCGAGTAACTGCCGCAGCCAGGTGAATTTTTCTTCGTCTGGGTTAATCGCGGTATGGCTGTTACCAGATTCCTTATACTTCCAGTGAGCAGCGATGCCGTATTCGGCGATGTGGTGCATTTCTTCGGTGCGAATTTGCACTTCGATCGGGCGACCGTGAGGGCCCATGACCACCGTATGAAGCGACTGATAGCGGTTTGGCTTTGGCAGTCCGATATAGTCTTTGAATCGTCCAGGAATGGGGCGATAGAGATCGTGAGCAACGGCTAAGGCGCGATAGCATTCATCATTTTTGTTGACAATAAGGCGCACCGCAGCAATGTCGTAGATTTCTTGAAATTCTTTCCTCTGGTTCTGCATTTTTTTATAAATGCTGTAGAGATGTTTGGGCCGACTGCTGACGTCTTTACACTGAATGCCCAGTTTGCCAATGCCCTCTTTTAAAACATGACCCACCTGCTGCAAACGCTCTTCTCTATCGGTACGCTTATCAACAATTAGCCGAGTTAGCTCTTCATAAGCGTCAGGCTCTAGATATTTGAAACAAAGATCTTCGAGTTCCCACTTAAAGCGACCGATCCCCAAACGATTCGCCAGTGGTGCAAAGATTTCTAGCGTCTCACGGGCGATCCTAACCTGCTTGGCTGGGCGCAGGTGCTGCAATGTCCGCATATTGTGCAGGCGATCGGCCAGTTTTACCACAATGACACGAATATCTTTGGCCATGGCCAAGAACATACGGCGAAAATTTTCGGCCTGCTGTTCGGTTTTGCTATCAAACTCGAATTTGGAGAGCTTGGTAACACCTTCAACCAAGTGGCGAACTTCAGCGCCAAAGATAGATTCAATTTCATCGGCAGTGACCTCAGTATCTTCTACCACGTCGTGTAGAAAGCCGGCTGCGATCATGGCGCTGTCTCCGCCTAGGCTACGCAGCAGCCCAGCAACGGCAACTGGATGAGCAATGTATGGCTCGCCAGACGCTCGCATCTGCCCTTTGTGAAGCTGATAGGCAAATTCAAAGGCGCGGCAGACTAGCTGATTGCCGCTAGCTGGCGGCGGAGCGAGTTCTGAGGGCTCGCTTAAGGAATCAGTGGGCGCGATCGCACCAGGTGAAGCTGCTTCGCCTGTCGCTCCTTGTTCTAGCAGACAAGATGACAGCCAGTCTGGCAATGAACAGTCTTTAGGAAGATCGGCAGGAAGGGCGGCGGTTGAGGTTGCGATCATAGCGGCACACGCTCGTTTTCAAGTATGAGGTTTACAAAAAAGGAAGGAGTGGAAGAGTATTTTGCTATGGAGAATTAAGTTAATTGAAGCAGAATTCACTACAGAGAAATAAAAACCACAATGTGATCGCGAATAATTGACTTCGTGTGAAAAATAATTTGCTGGCTCAGGCGTTTCGGGTTCAGGTGTTTTAGGTTCAGGCGTTTTAGGTTCAGGCGTTTTATAGAGCTATGGAACATGCACCTACGAGAAAGACAAATGAAACTGGGCAGAAACGGAATACACAAACGATGACAAATAAATATAAGTTTAGTTAAGTCTTGATTTTATTCCTTGTAAAGGCTATTTGCATAGAACCTATACAGAACCTGTGTAGTCTTGAGCACAGCTAAGGCGATGATTAATCATAAACAAAACTGTCCCTTTAATCTCAAGAACTTGGGTAGAAATACAGTTTTGGCTGTTCGCTTTATATAGTTTTCTATGCAATATCTTGGGGATCAGCTAGCCGAATGGGTGCGATCGCTTAGTCAGCTTCAGCAGCTAGTCTTAGACGAGGATGAAAACACGGCGATAATTTTGCAGCAGACTGCTGTGATGCAGCCTCAGTTTCGAGCTATTATCGCAGCGATTGAGGCCGCTGCTCTCTCTCCGGCAGTTGAGCAATCACTTCGCCCCTATCAAACAGAAGCGCATCGGCGGCTACGATTGATGAGCGTCGAAGGCATGAAGCTGAGAACAGCTAGATCGCCAGAGACCCTAGCACAGGTGCGATCGCAGCTAAAGGCCCATCTCGATCAGCTACAGCAGTTTGCGATCGCCATGACGAATGAACTAGGCTAATGGGCTTATGTCTTTGTGCGCTTCTCTGTTGACTATGCCACTCGCTGTTTGAATCTTATGACTGATTCTCTACCCTCTCTAGATCGCCCTAGGCAAACCGCCCCTCTACTAGAAGTAAAAGACTTCAGGGTGTCTTACCCAGGGCCTTTGAATTGGGCGGTGGATAGGGTGTCGCTTTCACTGCAGCCAGGAGAGAAGCTAGGGCTAGTAGGTGAATCGGGCTGTGGAAAAAGTACGCTAGGGCGAGCGGTAATGCGGCTGCTGCCCAACCGATCAAGAGTAGAAGGGCAGGCCCTGTTTGAGGGGCGATCGGTGATCGATTTCTCGCCCTCAGAGTTGCGAAAGTTTCGCGGAGAGGCAGTGTCTCTAGTATTTCAAGATCCGATGACTCGGCTAGATCCGCTGATGACGATTGGAGAGCACTGCCTAGAAACGCTGCTAGCGCACCAGCCCCAACTAGGCAAAAAGCAGGCGAAGAAAATTGCGGTAGCGACGCTGGCGTCGGTGAATATTCCACCAGAGCGGTGGGCGCAGTATCCGCATGAATTTAGCGGCGGCATGCGGCAGCGGGTAGCGATCGCTCTGGCACTTGTTCTCAATCCGAAGCTGATCGTAGCCGACGAGCCGACAACGAGCCTAGACGTGACTGTCTCAGCCCAAATCTTAGAGATGCTAACGGCGCTCTGCGCGGAAAGGAACATGGGCCTGATCTTGATCTCTCACGATCTGGCGCTGGTCGGAGAGTATTGCGATCGCATAGCGGTGATGTACGAAGGCAAGCTAGTAGAAAGCGGCCCAAAAGAAGACGTATTTTATAACCCGCAAGCACCCTATACCCAAATGTTGCTAGCCGCAGCGCATCAGCTACAGTCGGCAGGCGCACAGAATTCAGCGGCGATCGCCTCACAGGATCAGCCAATTTTGAGCCTAGAAAAGCTGACAAAGCACTACGCTCTAGAGCAGGGGCTGCTGGGAAAGATTCTGCGCCAGGAGCCGCCCGAGCCAATTCGAGCCGTAGACTGTATCTCGTTGGATCTCTATCCAGGGGAGATTCTAGGATTAGTCGGAGAGTCGGGCTGTGGGAAAAGCACGCTGTCACGAACGCTGCTGAGGATTGTCGAGCCCACCTCTGGCCAGATCACGTTCCAAGGAGAAGACTTTACCGAGCTATCGCGCTCAGCTTTGCAGGAAAAACGGCGCGATATTCAGATGATTTTTCAAGACCCGCACGCCTGCTTAAACCCGATGATGACAATCGGTCGAGGCATTGCTGACCCGCTGCTGATTCATGGTTTAGCGAACGCAGCTGAAGCTAGAAAAAAAGTAAGCGAGATGATGGAGCGGGTCGGGCTAACCCCTGTAAAAGACTATTATGATCGCTATCCAGGCGATATTTCGGGCGGGCAGCAGCAGCGGGTGGCGATCGCCCGCGCTTTGATTACGCGGCCCAAGCTGGTGGTCTGCGACGAGCCGGTCAGTATGCTAGATGCCAGCGTGCAAGCTCAGGTGCTAGAGCTGATGCTAGATCTCAAAGACGAGCTGGCGCTGACATATTTGTTTATCACTCACGATCTTTGGGTGGCGAAATATTTGTGCGATCGCATTGCCGTGATGAACAGCGGTAAGATTGTAGAGATCGGCCCAACAGAACAGATATTCAGCGCGCCAGCCCATTCTTATACCAAGACTTTGTTAAAAGCAGCTCCTTTGTTAGCTAAAGCCTAGCGTGAAGAGACAGTCGTGACTTGGATATTATTACTTCTTGCAGCGTATGTATACGCCGGACGGTTTGCGGCATATCTCAAACGAGCCTGTCGCCTCAAACAAGCTGATAAATCTAGCGTATCCATAGCTTTGTGGCGCAAACGAAGACTTCTGTCTGAGGTAGCTACCTACTTGCGAAAGCCCGGACCACTTCTGACCGTTTTGAGTTTCAGCGACCGCTTTTCTCAGCGAATTCATTAACACCGTATCTTGCTTTAATTCTTTTCCTGTTTTCTTTTGGGCGGTCTTCTCGGCTGTCTTTCCTGCCTTTGAAGTAGCCGTGCTGGTGGTCTTCTTGCTTTTCTTACTATCTTCTAAATATAAGAAGGTAGAGCACGCATGCACGAATGGTAAAGGCGTTTTTCTTCCTCCAAAACCGTAAGCTTTTAGTCCGTTGGCCAAGATTCGCATGACTAGCGGCGTGAAGTCGCAGTCGCTAGAGACAATGGCAAAGGCATCTAATTTATGAGTGTATAGCAAATCCATCGCATCGATAATCAAGGCTGCATCTGTTGCATTTTTGCCTTTGGTGTAGTCGAATTGTTGTACCGGTAGGATAGCGTATTCATGCAGACAATCTTCCCAAGGCTTTAGAGCAGGCTTAGTCCAGTTGCCATAAGCTTTGCGGATATTGGCAACGCCATGCTTGGTAATTTCAGTGAGGATAGATTCAATCTCGTGGGCTGGCGCATTGTCTGCATCGATTAGCAGAGCAATATTTGGTTTTGACGGATGCATAGTCCTTTCCTAGTGCGCCTGCTTAGGATGCCCAAGAGCATGTCTATAGACTGAATTTGAGGTGAAGCTTGGGTTAAGACTGGGGTCAAGATTGAGACGAATCAATAGCTGTCTACGGATAGAGGTGTTGGTAGCTATAAACCTGGTATTTTCTTGGGCAAATCGCTTTGACAGCTTTTTTGTCTGTAGGCGGTTTTTGTAGGCGATCGCACATCCATGATTTAGCAATCTCATGAAGCATTCCATCGAATTCAAGCTCTGGGCTCCTTACAACCCAAAAGCATCTTTAGTTGGTGATTTCTTAGAAGACTCAATAGCCGAAATGGAAAAGGGGGACGACGGCTATTTTCGGACAACGGTTGAGTTAGAAGATGGTCGATACGCCTACAAGTTTCGAGTAAAGTCTCAGAGTCCTTTTTTAGATATAGACGAATGGACATATGTGATTGATCCATACGCAACCGAAGTAGACGAATCTGAGCAGCAAGGCATTATTCGCATCAAAGATGGCGAGATTATTATCGATGATTATGTATGGCAGCAGGATGATGTCGATTTGCCTAATCCAGACGAGTTAATTATCTACGAAATGCTGGTTCAAGACTTCACCAAAAAAGAGGGCGAGGGCTCGTTTCAAACCATCCTTGATCGGCTCGATTATCTTCAAGAATTGGGAGTGAATGCCCTAGAGTTCATGCCTGTGCAGTCTTGCCCAATGGAGATTGGCTGGGGCTACAACCTGCGGCACTACTTCGCTCTACGCTCTAGCTATGGCAAGCCTGCCGATCTAAAGCGGCTAGTTGATGAATGCCATGCTCGCGGTATGAGACTTATTCTTGACGTTGTGCTCAACCATTCAGAATCAGAAGCCCCGCTGACCCAAATCGATTACAACTACTGGTATCGAAAAGATCCCAAAG
>NZ_JADEXO010000272.1 GCF_015207105.1 cf. Phormidesmis sp. LEGE 11477 | reverse complement strand
AAACTGAACAATTCCCCGAATAACGAAATTTTGAACGATGCACGTTGGCTGGAGAACTTTTGCTTTGGGCTGACAATTCCGCCAGAGCGGAAAAGAGCGTTGGGAAAAACTATTAATAGGCGCTGGGCCAGGGCAAAGGTGTGCGATGGAATCGTGCGCTGGCGCAGCGGCTATTTAATATAACGGCTAATTATATAACACATCAGCTAGAAGCACTGAACCCAAAAGATCATCACTCAAAACGTGCACGTCAAAATTCCCTGCGATAGCAGGTTAACATAATATCATTATATAATCAAGCTGTACGATAATCGTCAAAAGCCACACAGCAATAAACTATAGCTTTGTTATATAATTTATATTATGTTAAATAGGTATTCTTGGAAATGCCCTCCTTTGTTTGTAATGAACAGTTAGCTCTTATTTCATTCTAATGAACTATTCCGCGTATCTTTAATAAGCACCTCGCCTTAGTGTGCATGAAGAAAGCGATTACCATCACTGCATTTCTACTACTACTTAGCTGGAATGCATTTTCTCAAACGAGCAAGCTGGATAGTTTGCTAACCCTACTTCCCCAAGCCACGGATGAAGTACGAATCTCCTTACTTCATGAAATCGTGAAAGCTGCCTGGACCACTGAGCCAGATCAAGTCATCGGCTATGCCCGTGAGGCTATAGCGCTCTCACAGGACTCAGAAAATCTTGAGTTGCTCTCTACGTCGTACAGAATCCTTGGTGGTCTCTACAATTACATGAGCCAAATAGATTCTGGTAAATACTACAAACAGCAAGCGCTTATTATCGCATTGAAGCTGCAAAATCCAAACCTGCTGGCGTCTTCTTACAACAACCTGGGCGTCACGTCACAAACGCTGGGCAACTATGTGGAAGCGCTCGAGTATTTCTATCGTGCGTATCTCATCAGCAAATCCATCCCTAACTACAACGGCTTACCGATCGTGCTTGCCAATATTTCTGAAGTCTATTACGACCTCAACGAATATGACAGTGCGACACGCTATGCACACATGGCTGTAGAAATTACCAGCAGCCAGCCCAACACGTCTCGCCACCTGCTTACGCTCAATGCCCTGGCGCGTCCTACACTGGCCAATGCTGAATTTACGGTAGCTAATAGCCTGTATTCCACCATTATCATCATCAGCGCGGAAATTGGTGATAAACGCTACAGTGCCTATGCCAGCCAAGGTTTGGGCAAACTAAACGCAGCACAGAACTTCCCAATCACCGCACGCTCACACTACAACAATGCGCTGGCCTTGTTCACCGAGTTGGACGACCAAGCCTATCTGGCGGAGCTATACACCGATCTTGGTCGCTTAAACGTGGATTCTAGGCCGGATTCATCGTTACATTA
>NZ_JADEXO010000271.1 GCF_015207105.1 cf. Phormidesmis sp. LEGE 11477 | reverse complement strand
AGGGAACCAAGTCCCGTATCTCTAAAAATACATAGCCAATGTCCCCTCCGACGGAGGGGTGGCCGAAGCGCAGCGGAGGTCGGGGTGGGTCAGCAGCCTAAGTAACCAACCAACGCTAAACACATACGCTGAATTTCTTGGGTCGCTGATCGCCTGTAGCCATTCCTTCCGTAAATTTATGAGTAATTCCCTGCTTATTAAGACCGATCAGTTGACTAAGCAGTTCGATGACTACGCGGCTGTCAATAGCGTCAATCTAGAAGTTCGCTCGGGCGAAGTGTATGGCCTAATTGGGCCGAATGGTGCGGGTAAGACGACGCTGATCCGATTACTGGCACTAGCTGAGCTGCCGACGACTGGCGATATCTTTATCGATGGCAGGCCCCTGCTAAAAGGAGAGGCCAACCCGGAGATTAAACGCAGACTAGGCTTTCTACCAGATGATTTCCCGCTCTACAACGATCTGAGCGTGCAGAACTATTTAGAGTATTTTGGCCAGCTATATTATCTACGACCGAAGGATCTACAGCAGCGAATTACAGAAGTACTAGCGCTAGTCGATCTAGAAAGTAAGCGGCTAAGCCTAGTCAGCAGTCTTTCTAGAGGGATGAAACAACGACTGAGCCTGGCGCGAACGGTAATTCATCAACCGAAGCTATTGCTGCTAGATGAGCCCGTTTCAGGGCTAGATCCGCTCGCTAGAATTGAGTACTGCAAGACCATTAAACGATTGCAGCAAGAGGGGATGACAATCTTTATCTCTTCTCATATTTTGAGCGATTTAGAAGATTTTTGTACGTCTATTGGCATTATGGAGCGCGGTCGGCTGGTAGAAAGCGGTCGGCTTCAGTCGCTGTATCAGCAAAATGTACAACAGCTTTTAATCGGGGTTTTAGATCCATCCACGCTTTTAGATGGCTATGCACCGATTGAAATCTACTTACAAGAACATCCTTTAGTCAGTACCTATCGACGCATGCCGGATACGGGTAAGTTCCTGGCTAGCTTTGTGGGGGGCGATACGGATGCGGCTGAGCTGCTGCGCGTGCTGGTGCAAGAGGGTGTTCAGATAAACGAATTCTCTTATGTAAAAGAAACGCTTGAAGATATCTTTTTGAAGCTAGGCCATCGGCAAACAGCTTAGGCGAATCTAGAAGATACAGATCAAGAAGATTCTGTTAGTTGCTTCGCGTCAAAGATTCTGTTGATAATTCTTTTTCTAGATAAACACTTATGGCTTCTGTCACTGGCACGTTAGGTAATTTCAATCCTCAGTTTCTGCGAGAATGTCGTGGGCGACTGCGGCCCCGTAGCGTGATGGCGGCGGTGGGCATATCGGTCATTTTTCAGGGTTTACTGTGGCTGGCGGTTGCAGACAGCGCTCGACCCTCAGA
>NZ_JADEXO010000033.1 GCF_015207105.1 cf. Phormidesmis sp. LEGE 11477 | reverse complement strand
GGAGATGCTGCAGTGCTTCGAGCGACTGCTAGAGCGTCAGCCAGAGATGGTCGGTAAAGTGAACCTGGTGATGACAGCGGTAAAAGCCGCCGCTGGGATGCGGGTTTATCAAGAAGCCCAGCAAACAATTGAGCAGCTAGTCGGTCAGATCAACGGGCGGTTTTCTAGTTTGGGCTGGACGCCGATTGTGCTCTTTACTGAGCCTTTGCCGCAGGAGGATTTGATGGCGTTTTATAAAACGGCTGATATTTGCTGGATTTGTCCTTTGCGAGATGGGTTGAATTTAGTTGCCAAAGAATACGTTGCTGCTCATGGTGGGGAAGATGGCGTGCTGATTCTCTCTGAATTTACAGGCTCGGCAGTAGAGCTACCAGAGGCGCTGCTGACTAATCCCTATTCTTCTACTCGGATGGATGAGTGTATCGATGCGGCGCTGGTAATGTCGCCTGAAGAGCAAAAGCAGCGCATGGCCAAACTGTATAAAGCAATCTGCCGCTATGACGTGCAGCAGTGGGCCAATCATTTATTTAGAGAGGCAAAGGCAACTTCCGTTCAGACTAGCGCTTCTTTGCTGTCTTAGAAATCTGCTCTGTTAGGTCTAGAACGACCTTGCACAGATCTTGTTTAAGCAGATTTTAGATCCTGATCTGGTATCCGAAGATCCTCTTTAGATACAGACAGGGGCAAGAAAGGTTCGGTAGGATATCATCGTAGCTTTCTCCTTGCTAATGCCTTCACAGACATCTTCTACAACTCGCGATTTTTCTGTAACTGAGTCTACTACTTACGATGTGATCGTGATCGGTGGAGGAATCAACGGGGCGGCAACAGCTAGAGATGCGGCTCTGCGGGGATTGAAGACTATTATTATTGACAAGGGCGATTTTGCCAGCGGTACGACTAGCTGGTCTTCGCGCCTAGTGCATGGCGGCCTGCGCTATTTAGAATATTTTGAATTTAATCTGGTGCGTGAATCACTGGCTGAGCGTGAGATTTTACTGAGGTCTGCGCCGCATTTGGTGCATCCGCTGCAGCTAACCATTCCGATCTATGACAAGGGGTCTCGCAGCTACTGGGAAATTTGGGCGGGGATGATTCTGTACGATATTCTCAGCTTCGATAAGAGCTTGCTGAATCATCGGATGCTGCCCAAGGCCAAACTGAAGCAGCTCTTTCGTGAGGTCAATCCGAAGGGGGTGCAGGGAGCCGGACAGTATTATGACGCGCAGGTAGAGTACGCAGAACGGCTGTGTCTAGAAAATATATTGAGCGCTCAGGAGGCCGGGGCGACGGCTTTTAACTATGTGAAGGTGATTCAGCTGGTGCGGCAGGGCGATCGCGTTACCGAGCTAGTTTGCAAAGACGAATTCTCTGAGTCGACCTTCACTATCAAGACTCACGACAAGAGCGTGATCGTCAATACTTCTGGCCCTTGGGTGGATAAGGTATGCGATAAAGGCACTCAGAACGAAGCACCTGCACCCATCGGCACGACACAAAAAATTGGCGGTACGAAGGGTAGTCATATCGTGGTTGATGACTTTCCCGGTGCGCCCGGCGCGGCTTTCTATGTGGAGGCTTTGACTGATAATCGACCGTTTTTCATTCTGCCATTTCTGGGCCAGTATCTGATTGGGACGACAGACTTGCGATTTAGCGGCGATCTCGATCGGGTGAAGGCCGATGATGATGAGATTGATTACCTAATTGCGGAAACTAACAAAGTCTTTCCCGCAGCGCGGCTGAGCCGAGAATCGGTGAAATTTACCTATTCTGGCGTACGGCCACTGCCCTACACCGAAAGCAAAAAGCCGGGCGCGGTCTCTCGTAACCATTTGCTATACGACCATGCCAAAGATGGCGTGGTGAATATGGTTTCTTTGATCGGTGGTAAGCTGACGACCCATCGGCGCGTGGGTGAGGAAATGGTGACGTGGGTTTATAAACAGCGTCAGCAGAGCGCTCCGCCTTGTAAAACTAGAGTCAACCCGCTGCCGGGGGCAATTTTACGAACAGATCAGCGAATTGTCGAGGCGATCGCAAAGTACGCGCCGCTGCTGGCTACAACCGTTGTTGACCATATTTTTCAGCGCTATGGGGCTAGGGCACTAGATCTGCTGACCTTAGTGGATGAATCGCCTGAGCTAGCAGAGCCGATTGTGGCTGGGCTGCCTGATATCAAGGCGCAGATTGTCTATGCCGTTCGTTCGGAGATGGCGCTGACTTTTGGGGATATCTGTCGACGCCGGACGATGCTGTCTTTACAGGCAAACTACGGGATGGGTGCGTTGGATGCGATCGCGCAAACCCTACAGACCTATTGCCAGTGGAGCGAACAAGACTGCGAGCAGGCGATCGCCAACTACAAAACGCTGATGGCCGAAAACTGCATTCCTGACTACGCCATCGAAAAAGTTCTAGGTGCCAAGCCACAGACAAACTCAACTCGCCCTGCGAGTGAAGTTGTTTCGCAGGTTGCGGTAGGCTAAAGGGCGATTGCTTAATAGAGGGGTATGAGCGTGCTCAAGCTAGCGGTTTTAGGACGAGGAGCATGGGGAAGTGCCCTTGCCCGCCTGGCAGAAAGTAATAATCACCAGGTCAAACTATGGTCGAGGCGGGGGGAGCTAAGTCTAGAAGATGTGATCGCCGATGCTGATGTGATCCTATCTGCTATCTCGATGAAGGGAGTCACTTCTCTAGCCCAGCAGCTACGCCAGCTATCGATTCCCCCTGCTGCTATTTTAGTGACTGCTACAAAAGGCTTAGACCCAGAAACCACGCTGACACCTTCGCAGATCTTTCAATCCGCTTTCCCTGACCACGCTGTCGCCGTTTTATCCGGCCCGAACCTGTCTAAAGAAATATCAGGTGGGCTGCCAGCGGCGACTGTGCTGGCTAGCAAAGATCTGACGGCTGCTACCACCGTTCAGCAGCTTTTCTCTTCGGACAGCTTCAGGGTCTATACCAGCAGCGACCCGCTGGGCGCGGAACTTGGCGGCACGCTCAAAAATGTGATGGCGATCGCCGTCGGTGTTTGTGATGGGCTTAATCTGGGTACGAATGCCAAGTCTGCTTTGATTACTCGGGCGCTGCCGGAGGTGATTCGGATTGGCCTACGTTTGGGTGCTACAGAAGTAGAGACGTTTTACGGGCTCAGTGGCTTGGGCGATATGCTCGCGACTTGTAGCAGTAGCCTCAGCCGCAATTACCGAGTTGGCTATGGGCTAGCGCAAGGCAAGTCACTAGAACAAATTTTAGAAGAGCTAGGTGGGACGGCTGAAGGAGTGAATACAACTCAAGTCTTGGTTGCGATCGCCAACCGAGAAGGCATTCCGGTTCCAATTTCAAGACAAGTGTATCGGCTGCTCTCAGGCCGCATTACTCCTAAAGAAGCAGTCGAGGCTTTGATGGAGCGTGAGCTGAAGCCAGAATCCTGCGATTTGTGAGTTTCTAAATCGGTGAAGGCGCTAATTTCCTAAAGATTCGCCAGGCGTGATTTCCTGGTTCTCTTTTAATTCCCCGTCGCTGCTTTTTTCTACTGTCACAGATTCTGTGGGCTCAAGGTCTACAGACTCAGGCGTTGGCAGGTTGTCACTGGGCGTGGCGGGGGCTGATAATTCTGTTGGAATGTCAAATGTATTGGTTGTTTCTTCGGGGATAACCTTATCTTCAGGCTCTATCTGAGTCTCTTGAGCTGGTGACAAGATCGTGTCATCGTCTGTTATCGCTGGAGCGACTGGTTCTGAGAATGGTGGTTCAGGTTCTTCCACACCTTTTGGGGTGGTGACGGGTTCACTCGCTTGAATAGGAGTCTGTTTTCTCCCAAACAATTTTTCAAATAGAGATTTCTTCTTAGGTGTTTCTGTAGGCCCTGAGACCGCCGCATCTGGATCTAGCTTTTCTACTGCGCTTTGATCAGGGGTAACTTCTGCCGGCTTAGATGAATCGACTTTAGCCTCACCAGCTTCAGAGCCTTCGATTTCGACTTCAGGTGCAGCTTCTTCTATCTCGATCTCTTCAGTCTCTTCAAATTCTAACTGTTCAGACTCTATGCCTGCTGGCGCTATCTCCTCTGTTCCTGCGTCGGCTTCTGAGGCTGGGGGCTCTAGCTCTCTATTATCTAGTGGATTGTCTAGTGGCTCAGGTTCTACCGTTTCAGCATCAAGTGCTTCATTAGGTGCTTTGATCTTTGGCTCTTTGGTTTCTACATTCTCCGTTTCCAATCTTTCTTCTAGGCTCTTCTGTTCTGGACTTTCTTCTTCTATTTCTGTATCTTCAATTTCTTCAGTTTCTCGCTCTAGATCTTCTCGCTCTAGATCTTCCAAGTTCTTGACTTCGAGTTCTTCGTCTTCGGTTTCTGCTTGCTTAGCTTCGATTTCATTCGGCTCAGTTGCTTCGGGTGGCTCGGGTGCAGTTACTTCTAGAGGCGGCTGATAGTCTAGATCGACAATTCTACCCACTTGCTGCAGCGATAGCTCTCCTCTCACTAGCTGAGCGAGGGCATCTCGCTGAGTTGGATCATAGTCAATCACTCGAATGGTGCTGTTGAACTCGTTTTCGATGGGTTGGCCTTGCTCGTCTATCAGTGTGAGCTGTACCCAGTTCCTGCCTGGTTCAAAGCCCCTAAGGTAGATTGGCTGCCATTGGTCGACAACAAAGTCCCTGCCGTTGACTGTTCCACGCACTTTCCACTCGGGCAGCTCATCTTCTGGATTTTCTTGCGCTAGGAAATGCAGCGGTGCATTGGTTAGATAAAAGTCGAGCAGCAGTGGCTCCGCGCCAAAAGTGCCCTGCGGTTCGACCAGGGTGAGGAGGGGAAGCTCTGGATCGGGCGCGTTTTCGTTGGTTTTACCGAAGAGGTGAAAGGTCGTTTGGGCGTAGGCCGTTTCGTTCTTGAAGCTTTCCCCCCAAGGCCAGACGGCGATCGCCCGTAGGGTATGGCTACCGGGTGCTAATGCTTCTAGCGTGATGGGCTCTTCTAGGCTGTAAACCGATCGAGCAGGCTGGTTGTCTAGAATGAGCTGAATATGGGGACCTAACCCTATTTCCTCGTCTTTATATATAGAGAAGTTTTGAATGTTGAGCTGGACTTCTATTTGGGTGTCTTCGATGACCTGGTCGGGCTGGGGATAGGCGATCGCCACTTGGGGCTGCTGATCAGATTGCAGTTCGGCAAGGTCTGAAAAGATAGCGGGCGGGGCGACCTCACTAATCGGCCCACTTAGCCGCCGCACCTCATTACCATTAGGAATGTCCGGCAGTTCTGCTAGGCGGATTTGACGAGATTGACTAGTGCAGCTCGATAGCGACCAGCTTACTAGCAGGCACACCAGCAGTGGTAGGACGTTTTGGCACCTTCTTCTGAGAGCACCTTTCAAGCCTCCCAGTCTTTGCACAAATTTCTGCTGAAAAGACTGTTTTTGAAAGGACTTTTTGAGGTAAGTCGCTAACTCGGATATCTTTGCTACCAAACCCACTACCATCGATCTCAGTCCGCATTGTTATCATCTGATCATATGGGACGAGTGTCTTTCTTTCTGGCTTTTTGATTCGCGCTTAACTGGGGATGCGATCACCTATCGCCGTCTTTTGAAGCGATTCTTTTGTATGCACAAGAGCTGTAAACAGAATCTTTAGTTTTTAACTCTGGCAATAAAAGTTATTAAAAAGGCAAGAATCTTTTCTTTGTCCTAGAGTTTGGTCTATGGAAAATGTTGAAAACCGCTCGTCAGCTCGTCAAAAACAGCGGAAAACCTCGTCAAGAACAATAGAGTCTATAGAGTATTGCGTTTTGTTAAAACAGGTGGCATTCCTTTGATACCTCGTAAATTACTCTGGCTTGGAATCCTTCTAGCATCAGGATTTTCGGTGGTTGAACTATTGTTAACTCTTCGTCATACACCGCCAAACTCGTGACTATAATACGTGAGAACATTCCCCCTTCTATGCTCAGGTAAAGAAGTGCTTTAGAGAGTGCTTTGCCGACTGCCTAGCCTGGTTAGCAAGTCAGTCTAGTGGCTTGCTTGGACGAAAACTCGAATGGGTTTTTGGGCTAAAGCTAGGTTTCGGTTAGGGCTATAGAGGGGATGCCGTTCTTTCTCTGTCTAGAGAGGAGAGTCTCCATGACAACTACCCCGCGCGAGCGGGAGGCCACTCCAAAGGCCAAGGTTGTAGTTGATAGAAACCCCACTCCCACTTCATTTGAAAGGTGGGCCAAGCCAGGTCATTTTGATCGGACTTTGGCCAGGGGACCTAAAACTACTACTTGGATTTGGAACCTTCACGCTGACGCTCACGACTTCGACAGTCACACTAGTGACCTAGAAGATATATCTCGCAAAATCTTTAGCGCTCACTTCGGCCACTTGGCTGTTGTGTTCATCTGGCTGAGTGGCATGTACTTCCATGGCGCTCGCTTTTCCAACTACGAAGCTTGGATGAACAACCCGATTGGCATCAAGCCTAGTGCTCAGGTTGTTTGGCCTATCTTTGGTCAAGAAATCTTGAACGCCGACGTCGGCGGTGGCTTCCACGGGATTCAGATCACTTCTGGCTTGTTCCAGCTGTGGCGCGCCTCTGGTATCACCAACACATATCAGCTGTACTGCACTGCTATTGGCGGTTTGGTGATGGCTGGATTGATGCTGTTTGCTGGCTGGTTCCACTATCACAAGGCTGCTCCTAAATTGGAGTGGTTCCAAAATGTGGAGTCGATGCTAAATCACCACCTAGCTGGTTTACTTGGGCTTGGCTCACTAGGTTGGGCTGGACACCAGATTCACGTATCTTTGCCGATCAATAAGCTGCTAGATGCTGGCGTTGCTCCTCAAGATATTCCGCTTCCTCACGAGTTCATCCTGGATAAGGCGCTCATGGCTGAGCTCTATCCAAGTTTTGCCCAAGGCTTGAAGCCTTTCTTTACTTTGAACTGGGCGGTGTATTCAGACTTCTTGACCTTCAAAGGGGGCTTGAATCCGGTAACGGGTGGACTATGGCTGTCTGATACCGCTCACCATCATTTAGCGATCGCAGTCTTGTTCCTAGTCGCTGGTCATATGTACCGTACCAATTGGGGTATCGGTCACAATATCAAGCAGATCTTGGATGGTCACAAAGGCGATCCGCTGCTGTTTGGCGGTGAAGGCCACGTTGGCATGTTTGAATTCCTAGTGAGTTCTTGGCACGCGCAGCTAGCGCTAAACCTGGCTTTGCTAGGATCTTTGACAATCATTGTGGCGCAGCATATGTATGCGATGCCGCCTTATCCCTACTTAGCGACTGACTACGGTACGCAGCTTTCGCTGTTTACTCACCATATGTGGATCGGTGGCTTCTTAGTGGTAGGTGCAGGTGCACACGGTGCGATCGCCCTCATTCGTGATTACGATCCGGCTAAGCATGTTAACAATGTGCTCGACCGCGTTTTGCGCGTTCGTGATGCCATCATTTCTCATCTCAACTGGGTCTGTATTTTCCTTGGCTTCCATAGCTTTGGTCTCTACATTCACAACGACACCATGCAGGCTTTGGGCCGTCCCCAAGACATGTTCTCGGATACGGCGATTCAGCTTCAGCCTATCTTTGCCCAGTGGATTCAGGGTTTGCACACCGCTGCCACTGCCACTGCTGGTACTGCGCCCAACGCGCTGGCTCCGGCTAGCTACGCATTCGGCGGCGACGTCGTAGCCGTGGGCGGTAAAGTCGCGATGATGCCAATTACGCTTGGCACTGCCGACTTCATGGTTCATCACATTCATGCGTTCACCATTCACGTGACCGTACTCATCCTGCTTAAGGGTGTGCTGTATGCTCGTAGTTCTCGCCTTATCCCCGATAAGAGTGAGCTGGGCTTCCGCTTCCCTTGCGACGGTCCTGGTCGTGGTGGTACTTGCCAAGTCTCTGCTTGGGATCACGTGTTCCTAGGTTTGTTCTGGATGTACAACTCGATCTCGATTGTGATTTTCCACTTCAGTTGGAAGATGCAGTCAGATGTTTGGGGCACCGTGTCTGATAACGGCACAATTTCTCACATCACTGGCGGTAACTTTGCAGCCAGTTCAACCACCATCAACGGTTGGCTGCGTGACTTCCTGTGGGCGCAAGCTTCTCAGGTGATCAATACCTATGGTTCGGCGCTGTCGGCTTACGGTTTGATGTTCTTGGGTGCTCACTTTGTTTGGGCATTCAGCCTAATGTTCTTGTTCAGCGGTCGCGGCTACTGGCAAGAGCTAATTGAGTCGATTGTTTGGGCTCACAACAAGTTGAAAGTAGCTCCGGCTATTCAGCCTCGCGCATTAAGCATCACTCAGGGCCGAGCAGTGGGCGTTGCTCACTATCTTCTAGGAGGGATTGCCACGACGTGGGCGTTCTTCTTGGCTCGAATGTTATCGGTAGGTTAAGGAGCGCGGAGGAAACATAAAACATATGGCAACTAAATTTCCAAAATTTAGCCAAGCTCTTGCACAAGATCCGACTACTCGTCGGATCTGGTATGGGATTGCCACAGCCCACGACTTTGAAACCCATGACGGGATGACAGAGGAGAATCTTTACCAAAAGATCTTCGCTTCTCACTTCGGTCACCTGGCGATCATTTTCCTCTGGACTTCTGGCAACCTGTTCCACGTCGCTTGGCAAGGCAACTTTCCACAGTGGACACAAGATCCACTCAACGTAAAACCGATCGCGCATGCGATTTGGGATCCTCACTTTGGTCAGCCCGCAGTTGATGCGTTTAGCCAAGCGGGTTCTAGCAGCCCGGTCAACATCGCTTACTCGGGTGTGTATCACTGGTGGTACACCATCGGTATGCGTACCAATGGCGATCTGTATGCTGGTGCTGTTGGTCTACTGGTCTTGGCGGCGGTGATGCTGTTCGCTGGCTGGCTGCACCTTCAGCCCAAGTTCCGTCCTAGCCTTTCCTGGTTCAAGAATGCTGAATCTCGCCTCAACCACCACCTGGCTGGTTTGTTTGGCGTCAGCTCTTTGGCTTGGACTGGTCACCTAGTTCACGTCGCCATCCCTGAGTCTCGCGGTGTGCATGTTGGTTGGGATAACTTCTTGACCATGAAGCCTCACCCTGCTGGCTTGCAGCCATTCTTTACTGGCAACTGGGGCGCTTACGCTCAAAATCCTGATACGGCTGAGCATGTGTTTGGCACGTCTACAGGTGCGGGCGATGCGATTTTGACCTTCTTAGGTGGCTTCCATCCTCAGACGCAGTCTCTGTGGCTGACGGATATGGCGCATCACCATTTAGCGATCGCAGTCCTCTTCATCGTGGCTGGCCACATGTACCGGACAAACTTCGGTATTGGTCACAGCATCAGAGAGATCTTGAATACGCACCGTCCCCCCGAGGGCACTCCGTTAGGTGGCGCTTTGGGTGCGGGTCACAAGGGTCTTTATGACACGCTAAATAACTCGCTGCACTTCCAGCTTGCTTTGGCGCTAGCTTCTTTGGGCGTGGTTACGTCTCTGGTTGCTCAGCACATGTATGCGCTGCCGCCCTATGCGTTCATCGCTCAGGACTTCACCACTCAAGCGGCGCTATACACCCATCACCAGTACATCGCTGGCTTCATCATGATGGGGGCGTTTGCTCACGGTGCGATCTTCTTAATCCGGGATTACGATCCGGCGGCGAATGAGAACAACGTGCTCGCACGGGTTCTAGATCACAAGGAAGCAATCATCTCTCACCTGAGCTGGGTTTCTTTGTTCCTTGGGTTCCATACGCTCGGCCTCTATGTCCACAACGATGTAGTGGTTGCGTTTGGTACGCCTGAGAAACAGATCCTGGTTGAGCCTGTGTTTGCCCAATGGGTGCAGGCCGCTTCTGGTAAGGCGCTCTACGGCTTTGATACGCTGCTCTCTAACCCTGATAGCATTGCGACTACGGCTTGGCCTAATGGCGGTAACGTCTGGCTGCCTGGCTGGTTGGATGCGATCAACAGCGGCAGCAACTCCTTGTTCTTGGCGATTGGGCCGGGTGACTTCTTGGTTCACCATGCGATCGCGCTCGGTCTTCACACCACCACTTTGATCTTGGTCAAAGGTGCGTTAGATGGCCGTGGCTCGAAGCTCATGCCCGACAAGAAGGACTTCGGCTACAGCTTCCCTTGCGACGGCCCCGGTCGTGGCGGCACTTGCGACATCTCGGGTTGGGATTCGTTCTACCTAGCGATGTTCTGGATGCTCAACACCATTGGTTGGGTCACCTTCTACTGGCACTGGAAGCATTTGGCCATCTGGAGTGGTAACGTCGCCCAGTTCAATGAGAGCTCAAACTACCTCATGGGCTGGCTACGCGACTATCTCTGGCTGAACTCTTCTCAGCTAATCAACGGCTACAACCCCTACGGGATGAACAACTTGGCGGTTTGGGCTTGGATGTTCCTATTCGGACATTTAGTCTGGGCGACTGGATTCATGTTCCTCATCTCCTGGCGTGGTTATTGGCAAGAACTCATCGAGACCATTGTCTGGGCTCATGAGCGCACGCCATTGGCTAACCTGGTTCGCTGGAAGGACAAGCCCGTTGCAATGTCCATCGTTCAAGGTCGTTTGATCGGTCTAGCTCACTTTACGGTGGGGTATGTACTGACCTACGCGGCCTTCCTGATCGCGTCAACCTCTAGTCGATTCGGCTAGTCGTTATAAAACGCGAATTAGATAGATAAGATGAAGCCTCTCAGCAATGCTGGGGGGCTTTGTTTTGAGCTACTGGTAGCTACGAGAGAGAATTTGAAATACGTCTTTGAGTAGGAGAAAGCAAAGTTGCCATCGATAGATTGGTGTAGCTCCTTCTAAACAATTAGACTGGACTCGTACAAAGTAGCTACGCACAGCATGAGCATTAGACCGTTAGAGAATCTATGGAACTTTGCGTTAGACAACCCCGAAATATCAATAGCCATAGTGACCGCCTTGTCTGGTGGTTTAACTTGGTTGTTCCGAACATATCAAAAACCTGTGAGGGACTGGTTACATAGTAGAAAGGTGAGGAAAGGGCGGACAAACGGCAGAGATTCTGGAAAAAAACCAAAAACACCGCCATCACCACAAAACTGGTTTGTCAACGTAGGAGAACATAGAGGTCATTTGAAATGGGAGGACTGCGTACGTTACGGCTGTATTAGCGCTGGAGGAGGGGCTAGATATAGGCGGGCGTTACAGAAATTGAAGCTAGGCGATACTGTTTATGCATACATAACGGGCTCCGGTTATGTTGGCGCTGGGAAAGTGTCAAGCATAGCTGTTCCTATTGATAAGTTCATTACACAACCGCACAATACGCCACTAGTAAAGCGAGAGCTAGCTACAACCAATATCAATAACCAACTAAATAAGTTAGACACTGACTGGGTCGCTGGAATAGCATGGTCCAAAATTTTCGATAGAGAAAACGCAAGCAGGAAGACAGAACACTACATAACGACGGCTTGTGAAATTCAAGACGATAAGAGATTGGCTTCCTTACGTAAGACGTTTGGTACGTAAGACTCTGACTGGTGCAGCTTTTCTATTCTCACCTGTTCACAAGTTCGAGCGCGTTGCAGAAACTTACAAGACTAGCGAGTAGAGCATTGTAGTAAGGGTAGGCGTCGCTGCGTTCGGCTTTTAGTTTGGCGTACAGCGTTAGCTCGGGTTCTGAGGCTAGGGTCGTTTGGGGAATGGGTAAGCCTGCATTGGTGAGGCGGGTGCGGGCGATCGCGATCAGCAAAGCCCCGACTGTGTCATTCCGATTATTCCGAAGATCTTCCAAGCCAGGTAAAATCAGCTCTGCTCCAGGCAGTACTTTGAGATTCATAACTGATCCTCACTTGAAGAAGACTCAAGAAGTTCAACAAGGCTCTCTACTTTGACACTCAGCTCATCAGCGTCAAGTGAGGGAAAACGGATCAACTCCGGTTTGATTGCTTCAACTCCACTGCGTAACGCTTGCACGGAAAATAGCTGCTGCTTGTACATAGCACGTACGTCGTCGATGTCACGCTCAAACCCTCTTGATACTTTTGAAAGTGCCTGAGCTGTAAAGTCGTAGTGATAGAAAGATATTTGGCCGCGCTTAGCGATGAACTGACTCCTACTTTGCCAACCAGGAAGGGGAGGCAGAAAATCTTGAGGGGAAGCTAGTTCAATATTGATATTGAGAGTCTGTTTGATTTTTGCGATCGCCTGAAAAATACCCAATGGCTCAGGATCTAGACGGATATCAATATCCACTGTAGAACTACGCCACCCAATAAGTAAGGCGCTCGCACCACCTGTGAAGTAAATACGTCCTGAGCCACGGGCTTCTTTACCCATGATAGTCATGAGCTGCTCTATCTTTTGAGGATCGACGTCTGAACGCATTAAAGTATATGTTTTGGCATTTGACTAGTATCATAGGCAGATTTGTGTGCTTCTTAAAACGTTTGGAACCTGACTTCTTGGTTAGCGCGGATTCAATCTGCGCTTGCCCTACAGGAGCACCTTTTGTTTTAAGCGCTTTTTTGCGTGCTGTAGAATGAAGACAACTTCCCAGCAAATGGTTGCTATGGTTCTGACTACTCAGCAGCGTAAAAAGAGTTTCTCTAGCTTCAGCTACAAAGCAGCATTTAAGCAGTTGGGAATTACCCAACTACACCGTTGGACAATTCAAGCAGAGCCTGTGCCCATTAGCGACTTCTTCAGGCAACGACTAGATCGGCTTCAGCGGTTTGATCTAGAGAGCTTTGAAGTATCCAAGACGCTGCTGATAGATGCTATTTGCGAAGAAGGTCTAGAAGGATTTGATCGCCTCAAGGTTTGGAAGGGTGCTTATCTAGAGGGCGAAACGACTTGTGGTAATGCAGACTATTTGATCGCTGAGCGACAGGCTTATTTAGAAGCGCCCTTCGTCTGCGTTTTAGAAGCAAAGAAAGATGATTTCGCGCAGGGAACTGCTCAGTGCTTGGTAGAGATGCAGGCTTGTCAGTACATGAATCAAGTAATAGGAAGAACGATAGATGTGTACGGCGTGGTTACAAACGGTGAGGGTTGGAAGTTCTACCGTTTAGACAAGAAGGGTGAGGCTTATGAAACGCTGCTCTATGGAATTGCGGAGATGTCTCGTTTGCTAGGTATTGTAAGAACGTTCCTTCAGCAGTGTAATGAAGCTTTGGTTTTGTCTAAGAGGAGCACTTGCTAGTCATGCAGATAGTACTTGAGATTCCTGACTCTATTGCTGAGCAGCTAGCGGACAGTGATGAGACACTGACCCGTCGATTTCTCGAATTGTTAGCTGTGGAGGCTTATCAAAAGGGGGCAATTGGATCGGGCGCAGTAGGACAAATGTTGGGGTTTGCCTCGCGTTGGGAGACTTATGATTTTCTGGCAAAAGAGGGTGCAGAGCCTCCTTTTAGCAAGGAGGATTTAGAAAGTGACCGTACGGCTATCGATAACCTACTGCTATAGCTATGCGTATTGTCTCGAATACTTCTCCTATTTCGTACCTAGTTGTTATCGGTCATATCGACCTGCTTCCTTTGTTGTTTAGCCACATTCTTATTCCTGAAACGGTTCGGGATGAACTGAGTGCGGCTAGAGCGCCGAGTGAGGTACAGCGTTGGATTGCAGAGCCTCCTAAGTGGCTAAGAATTGATCCAGCTCTGCCCTGTTCTGACAGTGAGCTGTTACAGCTAGATGCTGGAGAGCGAGCGGCGATTCAGCTAGCAGAAAGTCCGAAGGCTGATCTCATATTGCTAGACGATTTGGCAGCTCGTCTAATTGCGGCTAGACGGGGAATTCCGCTCACTGGTACCTTAGGCATTCTGGACCGTGCAGCTACTGAAGGAGAGATAGACTTTGAAAAGGCAATCGCTCGACTTCAGAAAACTAATTTTCGTGTTTCTAAGGCTGTCCTGAGTTCTTTACTACAGAGGCATAACAACTTGCCTTAGCCCGATCGCCCTATAATCAAAGCAACTAACCAGATTAGCTAGCTACTATGCCGAACTCTACGCCAGTTGTGCTGAAGAAAGTCACTTTTAGCCTGCCGTTTGGCATTGGCGGTGTGGAGATAGAGCCGGACCCGACGGAGCGAAATGCGGCTTGGGAGCTGTATGTAGAACTGGTGACGCGGGTGGCGGTGCAGAGTTTGCATCCGCAGGAAGGTCTGGTGCGTGAGGCGATGAATTCGCTGTATAGCTTGTTTGGTTCAACACGGGAGATTTTGCGGAAGGCTGGGCCGAAGGTTGGGGCTTCTCATAATTCGGTTGGGGGGATAGCTATTGCCGTACTCAACAACGGTTTGCGCCCGTTCCTGTCGAAATGGCATCCGCTGTTGCAGGAGTGGGAAGGGCAGAAGCCAGACGGCACGAGTCCACAGGCGCATGAGAAGGCTTGGGACAAGGAGATAGTTGCCAGAGGTGAGCTGGATTCGCTGCGAAAAGATTTAGAGCAGTATGCCAATGCGCTAGCTGAGATTGCTGGCGTATCAGCGTGATAGAGGAGTGCAGAGCACTATGGCAGAAGGGAAAACAGTGACTACACTCTATGATGTTGCCGAACACCTCCGTACGAAAAGGGAGATGGCTGCCTATTTAGAAGCCAGCATCGAAGAAGCAGACGGGAACACGGGTTTTATCGTCAAAGCTGCGTGCGATATTGCACGGGCAAAAGGTTTATTGCAGATGAAGAGAAAGCTGGGACTGTCTGTAAAAGGTCCAGATGGAGTAGTGACTTGACAAGTGATGTGCGTAGTTACACATTTGTAGCTACAGTTATGGGTGAAGAGTTATTTTTCGTTGGGAATGGGACGATGAGAAGAACAGAAGAAATAAACGTAAGCACGGTTTGAGTTTTGAAGCCGCTCAGTATGTTTTTTTTTAATCCGTTAGCGCTGACGCAGCTAGACCCTTTTGCCGAAGAGGAGCGCTATCAAACAGTCGGCCTCGTCGGTCGGCAGATTGTACTTGTGGCGCATACGTGGCCTGAAACAGTTCGCAAGACAAACGAAGAAACTGGACGAATTATCAGCGCTCGCAAGGCGACTGCTTATGAAAGGAGAGCTTATGAAGAAGGAACGTTCTAACCCTATACCCTCTGAGCTGCAAGCGGAGATCGAGGCGCTGGCAGCTTTGCCAGATGAGCAGATTCAGACTGATGACATTCCAGAAGTGCAAGATTGGAGTAGTGCCAAACGTGGTGTGTTTTATCGTCCTGTGAAGCAGCAGATAACGCTTCGGCTTGACGCTGATCTGATTGAATGGTTTAAGGCACATCATTCTAAAGATGAGGGCTATCAAACCAGTATTAATCGTGCCCTACGTGAGTATGTTTCTGCGCGGACAGTTTGAACGGAGTAGTTGATGGCGGAGCAGAAGTTTGATGTTTTCTTGTGTCACAACAGTGAAGATAAGTCCGCTGTCATTGAGATTGCTGAGCAGCTTCGGCGGCAAGGGCTGAAACCCTGGCTAGACGTATGGGAGTTGCAGCCGGGGGCGATTTGGCAGTTTGCACTAGAGCAGCAAATAGAGAGTATCGGCGCGGTTGCCGTCTTTGCGGGTCAGAAGGGAATGGGGCCTTGGCAGAGTGAGGAAATCTATGCTTTTTTGCAGGAGTTCATTCGCCGTAAGTGTCCGGTGATTCCGGTGATGCTGCCTGAAACTCAAACGCAGCCTCGGCTACCGATTTTTTTAAGGAATCGTCACTGGGTAGACTTTCGCTTACAGAGGCCCAATCCGTTGTCTCAATTGATTTGGGGTATCACAGGAGAAAGACCTGTTGAAGAATCGCTGAATACTGCTGAGACGGTTTCGGTTCAAGCCGCTGAGGAGTTTCTGGATGTAGCGAACTCTGTCCTAGATGCTAGATATGTCGATTTAGAGCGCTATCTACGAAATGGACAGTGGCAAGAGGCAGATAATGAGACGTATCGATTGATGATCACGGAAGTAGGCAAGGAAGAGGGGCAGTGGTTTGACCCGGAAGATTTGCTGAACTTTCCCTGTGGGCCGCTGCGGGTGATCGATGAGCTATGGGTGAAGCATAGCGAAGGTCGATTCGGGTTCAGTGTGCAGAAAGATCTGTATCTAAAGTGCGGTGGCATTGCCGATGGCAAGTATCATGAGGAAGCTTGGGAAAAATTCTGTGAGACGAACGGTTGGACGAAGAGTGGAAGATATCAAAAGGTAAGATATGACACATCGGCTCCCTCTGGACACCTGCCATGCCTTATGCCGAAGAAATACATGCCATTGATACGATCACGACTATCCGTCCATGCTACACTTCTTCTTCTCTCGCACCCAGACTTGTAAACTGTAACCTATAAGCGGTTCAGCTCTGCGTGAATATTTGTTTTGACTAGGGTTTGCACGAGATAGCAGGCATTCTAGAGATCCGATACCTGGTACTGTAGCGAACTCGTATCTGGAAAGTCCGCTAGGAATTTTGCGGCAGAAAAATCAGGATTGAAACAGTTAGCAAGTACGAACTTTTTTGCCACCTTATTCGCTTCTGTTGTTGAGGGTAGTCAACTATTCGGATTGGATTGCGAATAGTACAGCATCTATTATCTCGTCTAGTACCCCTTTTGGTAAATCACCTAGTTTTCTGGAAAGTCTGACAGTAGGAATAGAACCAATACCCTGAACATTCGCAAATGAGGTCTGCCTCAAAAAGAACAGCTTCGGCAAGGCGATTTCGTATTGACCGCCTCTGTTTTGCGTAGTGAGCGGCACGTATATCGTGAGTGCTCTAGGAGGATCAGGATCGTCTCTGGATACGACGACAACGGGCCGAACTTTCGCGGCTAGTCCTAAGTCAGCGAGCCAGACTTCACCACGTTTCGGGCGCATCTAAGATATCCAAAACTTCTTGCTCAACTTTGCGAGAGCGTACCAGGTCTAAAATTCCTTGATCTGCTAGCTCCATTATCTCTGCGATAAATTCTCTCACTTGCTCAGCAGTGCTTGCCTCCCACTGCTGCAACTTGAGATCAAGCACTTTGCATAAGCTATCCATAGATTCCGTTCCAATAGCTAGTCAATTAATCACTATCTTAGCATCGCATCCACGATGGCAGCGAGCTAAGCGATGAGCATGGTGAGGCGTGACGCACATGTACTCAGTGCATCTGGTACAGGCTATGAAGTCGTAGAACTAGCCCTGCTGCATGTTTGCTGCTTTGGGATTGGCATGGATGTATCGCTGCGTATTCAGCGCTCTTTGTTTGTCTGTGTTTGGAAAGCCGCTGCTGTGATAGCGTTTCTCCCAGAAGTGGCCGCTACGGTTGAGCATTCGGTTGAACCCTATCGCGGTATACCAGTTCAGCCAGTGCATGATTTTTGGCAGGTCTTCTGTCTGCTGCGGTTCTAGCAGGTAATGAACGTGGTTGCTCATGATGCAGAGGCCGTATAGCTTGAAGCCGTACTTTTCTCTGCACTTTTGAATGGCGTACAGCAGCCACTCGCGGCACTCGAATCGAGTCAGGCGAAACTCGCGATTGTTACACCGTGTAGTGATGTGATAGCAGTAATTGGGCTTTAGCTGTCTGGGCTGGCGAGTCACTGTATCATAAGGAGCGTCTTACTTAGCAGTTTGGAGCTTTTATCTCATGATTGCCAGTAGAAGTGGAGGGCCTTATTTCACCCCGGAAGAATATCTGGCGCTAGAGCGTGAGAGCACAATCAAGCACGAGTATCGGCAGGGCCTGGTTTTTGCGATGGCCGGAGCGAAGAAGTCTCATGTCACTATTGTAGGTAATCTATCTGGACTGTTTTTCAATCACTTTCGCGGGGTAGAAGATTGTTATTTCTATGCGAATGATGTGAAGGTAAGACTGTTAGAAGGCGATGGCTACTACTATCCTGACATGACAGTCACTTGCGATGAAAAAGACAACGGCTTGGATAATAGCTACATCGAATATCCTAAGTTGATTATCGAGGTGCTATCAGATTCTACCGGGCGCATCTGAAGGTTCGGGGAACCGTTAAATCGAATCTGCGAAAATAGAAGGGAACAAGAAAAAGGCTGCCCGTTATCGGGTCAGCCCCATTCAAAAATCACTTCTATGCTAGCGTCCCTCTCTAACAAATGTCCTGAATCAGAGGACTGGTCATCTCTACTTGAACGTCTTCAACAGAGCCAAACCCTAGCCGCTATTGTCCTAGCTGCTTGGCAAATCGGGCTCTATGTCGCTCGTACCTTAGTTGAACAACAGCTCAACGACCGTGCTCGGCAACCCAGTGTCTGGGGCGAGTGCCCAGTTTGTGGTCAGCGGCTGCACAGCAAGGGCTTTGCAGCTCGTCAGATGCTGACCTTGGTCGGTTGTGTGCAATGGCGTCGCCGGATAGGCCGTTGCCCCAACGGCTGTTCAGGCAGTCAATCGGTGCCGTTTGACCAAGTGTTGGGAATCGCGTCCTATCAGCAAAGCTCAGTAGAACTGATGCGGTTGGGCTGTCTGCTGACACTCTTTGTGCCGTTCGAGTTAGCCGCGTGGCTACTCGAACAACTGAGCGGTCTTCGGGTGAGTGATGACAGCCTTTGGCGCTGGGTTCAACAGTATGGTGAGCGAGCGATGCGTCAGGAGGAGACGGCTGTTGAAAACTGGCAGCAGGGCCATTCACCTCAGGTGGAACCGTTACCAGAAGCGCTTGCGGCCATGCCTTTGTTGCTCGCGGCAGATGGGGTCACCGTGCCGCTGCGCCCACAGTTAGGCTCCCCAGCCGGAAAAACGCGCTGGCGAGAAGTGAAAGTGGCCCTGCTCGCTCGGCTCAGTCATCGGATTAACCGCAATGGCAAGCGTGTCACCAGGCTACAACGACGGCGATTAGTCGCTGCGTTGGGCGATATGAAAACGTTTCAGCCGCGCTTACAACTCGAAGCCATTCGACAGGGGATTGAAACGGCCTCCCAAGTCGTCTGGCTCAGCGATGGCGCACGGGGCTTTTGGCGACTCTTCGAGGCTTGTTTCGCCCCACTAGCGGTCGGTATCCTCGACTTCTATCATGCGGCTGCCCATCTGTGGCAGGCCGCTGACACTTATCGAGATGGCAATCCGGCTCGCACGCCACAGATGTGGTTTGAGCGGCTACGCCATCAGTTGCGTCATGGCTATGTTCATCGCATTCTGGCCGAACTGCGCTGGTTGAGCCGTTCACCCAATACCGCCGCACCGACGAAAACAATTCTCAAACGGGTGCATGATTATTTCGATAAGCACCGAGAGCACGTGCAGTACCGACAGTTCAAAAAACAAGGTCTACCCATTGGCTCTGGAATGGTTGAGAGTGCTTGCAAATGGCTAATCCAACAACGGTTTAAGGGCGTTGGCATGCGCTGGAGTGAGCCGGGGTTGAACCATCTGTTGCAGTTGCGAGTTGCTTGGGTCAATCAACGGTTTGACCCATTGTTTGCTCAGCACTCTTTGGTGTTACCGACCCTCTCCCCTAACCGCTAGATGCGCCCGATTCTACCGAGGCATTCGACAGGGGTGACAAGTTTGCTGACTACAAAATGCTTTCCTCTTTGGAAGAGTACATGTTGATCCATCAGAAGCAGATGCTGGTGGAGCGATTCTTAAAGAAGGCGGAGAATCTATGGTCTACGCAGACCTATCGCGCGGGTGACAAAATCGAATTTGCAAGCATAGGCTATAGTTGCCCGATTGAGTTCCTTTATGAGAAGGTGAACGCGCTTTTGTAGAGATATCCTACTGGCGTATATTTGTACTGCTGGTAGTGAAGGCTATTGGCGCTCTCACGAAGGTGGATGCCAGTCTTCGGCAATCCATATTTTTCTTGATTCTGTTACGTAGGCATTGTTCATTCGTAGCGTTTCGACAGTTGCTCTGCCAATAGCTGTTTTCCCCTCGATGTACAGACCTCCTTCGGTTCAGGTGAAATGGTCAGACCATAGCTGAATACGTGGATGGAACAGGTCTGTACTTTCTTCAGACAGCAACCTTCCGCCTTACGGACTTGGGGATAGAAGGCATGAAACTAGGCAGGCGATAATTGTTCTAGGCTGCGGATGGGTCGTCCACGCCATCGCAGAACGCTACAGGCGTAAGCTTTCTTTAGCATAAGCCGATCGGCTGAGGTTCTAAGTTCTTGTAGTCGCGATCGCTCGCTTTCGGGCAGTGATTCGCTTTTGTTTTTATCAAGCAGCGCAAAGTGTTCTTCTTGCTGTTCGCTGGATACTTGAGCCTGAGCAACTTCGCGCAAAGCTTCAATGCTAAAGGTCTGCATCTGAAGCAATTCGGTTTGCACTTCCGCTGGTACGTTGTTGATGCTAGGCGGTAGGTTCCCAGCTATGCTTTGCAAGATCAGTTCGTTTAGCGGCTGTTTGGTCAGATCTGCGATCGCCCTCAGTTGCTGAAACATTGTATCAGGTAGGTCAATTATCAGTTCCATAAGCGGTCAGGCGCAAATCAAAAGCATATGAAGTCAGTATAATTCAATCAGAGGCTAGCTAAGTTCATACAAGAACGCCGCTATTGACTAGAGAATATCGAAGTAGTGCTGAACTATGGTTGTTTCCTCATCGAAGCAAGTTGTACTGGACAAATGGGTTTCGGCGACGTGGGAGCGATTTGTAGAGGTTGCCAATGATGACCTGTACTCCGATGGCCGTGCCTATTTTGATGCGGGAGAGATGAGGATTGAGATGGCGTCTTTAGGTGTGGGGCATAGCCGACAGAATAGTGTGGTTAGCAATGTCATCACGCTTTTTGCTGCCTGCAAAGATATGGATATCACTAGCTATACGAACGGAAGCTTTCATCAAGAGGGTGAGAAGGAGTTTCAGCCGGATATTGCTTTCTACATTGGGGAGGGAGCGAAATATCTGCCGCCGCAGAATAATTCGCCCATCAGTATAGAGCTGTGCGGTTTGCCAAATCTAGTTGTTGAGGTGGGAGCGAGTTCTCTTGAAGATGACTTGGGGCGTAAGCGGCTGATGTATGAACGGATCGGAATAGAAGAATATTGGGTTGTGGATGTCGAGGCTAAGGAGTTGATTGCTTTTGCGATCGATGGCGATAGTAGAAGCGGACGGATTTGGCAGTCTGCTGTTCTGCCTGGATTGGAGACGAGTTTGGTTGATGAGGCTTTGCAGCGATCGCAGACCGAAAACGATGGCACAATTACCCGATGGCTGATGAAAACATTCTCACAAGACGCTGCGGATTCTTAACGCACAGCTTCGCGAATACTGCGTGAGAATTCTTCTTCTAGCGCCTCAAGTTTGTTCTCTAGCTGTTTTCGTTCTTGTTTCATCTCTTCTATCTCGTCCAGCATTCCAAGACTTTCTCTTCTGTGGATTTCGTTCCTGAGCCAGCCAGTGTAGATTTGTAGATAGTAGCGATCGCACACATCCCCAAACCCCAGCCTGTGATAAAACTCGCGACTGTGATGGTTGCAGATATGATAGCGGCTAGTGAGCTGCGAGTAGCCTTGCTGAGAAAGAGCCCGAACGCTGTGATGTATCAGATCAGTGCCGATTCCTTGCCTTTGGTAGGGTGGACGCACGTACAAAAGTTCTAGCCGAGCGCTTTGTTGATTCTCTATAATTTTCTCTGTGATTAGTGATAGGGCAATGACCTGTTGGGTTTTGGGGTGTAGTGCAATCGCACTAGCAGAGAGCGGCTTTCCCCGTTTGCCTTCAAAGTATAGAGAGATGTCGCGATGGGCTTCTTCAAAGATATTGGTGATCGGCCAGCCACAGAATTCAACAGAGTTAATAAAGGAGGCGATATAGCCGTCTATCATCTGCTGAGTATGGTCGGACTTTGGTGTAATGAACGTGAATTCTGTGTGGCTGGTGTCTTGTGTTGTAGAGACTGATTCAAAATCTAGGCAAGTCTCGACGCCCATCCCGCGAGAGGTAAAACGCGCATAGCCATCCCAGTATTCTGTCTTCCATCCGAGAAGATGTTCTATCGTATCGAACTCGTCAAATGACATTGGGATTTTGGGAGAATCCATAAAGCGGTGGGTTCGATAGTGGCTATCTAGGCTGTGAGTTGAAAAGGATAAAGTCAGTAAGCTCTGTCAAAAATAGTTGACGGCTTTAAAAGAACACTGATACGCTAATACATACGGCTGTTGTCTGCCCGCAAGGTGGCTTCAGCTCTACTGCCCGAAAATTTAGCAGACGCAGACGATGATTGCTTGGACCCAATCACCGCCCGCTCGCCCCTTAACTGACAAACCCAGTCAAGCGGTTGTGGATAATCATGCCATAGCCACCCTGACTTAGTGCAAGTTGGGGTGGCTAAATTTTCGCGCTTTCTTCTTAAACCTCATCGGAGAAATCGTGAAAATGACCATCTGTATTGCAAGAGAGTTAACTGCTACCCAGCAGGAGGCGGCTACGGTTCCGCAAACCGCCTACGGTGCTGAGCAAGTCAAAGAGAAAGAGGCACTGCGACATATTCTGCTGGGTAGCCCGGAGGCGATTCGACAGACAATTCATCAGCTCCACGTTTTGAACTATGTGGAGTCTTTGCTGTGGACGCCGATTATGGCAGTAAATAGCGACGTGGTGATTACGCCGCAGCAGGGAGCAGCGATAAGTTTGCTGGTGCGATCACTCTAGAGCCTGTCGTAAGATATCTGTGCTACGAGTCTTGAACTTTCAGCTCTTATATCCAAACCTTCTCCTTCAGAGAGGAAGCCAGATCTGAAGTTCTTCTCCCTCGCACCTGTTTATCGAAGCCAGGAACCGAGGACTGAGCGGAGTCGAAGTCCGGCCGGGTTTTGCCTTCGACTCCGCTCAGGCAGCGTGATACCTCGACTGAGTGGCTATCTATGTACACTGAACACGTACTCTCCCTCAGGAGAGGAACTTAGGGTAAGAGCCAAGCTTTAGGTTATTATCTCGTGGTTCCTTCACCGCAATCTCCTTTAAATGTGTTTAAGAATACAAATACAACAGAATAACCACATCTACGCCTCTAAAAGTTATGCCCGAGGGTGATGTAGATACGAGACAAAGCAGCAATAATCCAATAAACATTCGTGGAGAAAAGCGCTATGTCAACTCAAAGACCAGAGGACGTATCTGAGGCAGTCGTAGCTCCCGTTGCTGCAGTAGGAGAATCTTCTCATGATGCGGATATGCTGTCTCCAGACGATACGAATTCAGTAGATGGCAAGGCTACAAGCGCTGTGGCAGCCAATTCTGTTGGCTCGACTGAAGGCGATGTTCTTGAAAGCGTCGAACAGGATTCAGCGAACTCGCCTGTCACAGACTTCAGTCAGAAGCTATCTGAGAATACGAAAGGTTAGATGATGCATTCATAACTTACGCATACGGGACGAAGCTCCTTCGCCTAATAATCACACCTACAGAAGATTTCTGTGCTTTGCGATGAGTGATATTGTCTGAGCTAATAATTCGGAGAATGACTATGGCAGATCCAAAAGATTCAAAGCTGACTGAGGCGGCAATGGCCCCTGAAACTGATACGGAGCAGGGCGAAGTCGCTAAGCCAGAGGAGTCGAATACGGCAGCTGAGGGCGCTGCGGCGGAAATCGTAGAGGATGTGAATAGCGTGCCGGGTGACGGGGCGGCTACGGCAGCGCCTGCTGATCCAGAGGCAATGGCGATGACAACGCCCAAGGCTGATGAGGAATAGCTTTACAGGGCTTTATGTTGTACAGACGCATATTCCTCAGCCTTCCTGCGCTAGCACCTTGAGGCTGGTCTGAATCATGCCGATGGTGACGGCGGGTAGCTCTAGCTGCGGGGTTAGGCCAGTGGATTTAATCACTTCAAATAGTTTGATCGCGGTGGGGTTTTTCTGGGCGAGTTTGCGGCCTAGCTCTGGGCCAGTGAAGGAGGCGGTTTCTCCCCACAGCAGGGCGGTTGGCGTGGTGAGCTGAGCGATGTAGTCAGCTAGATCAAAGCAGAGATCGCCTCGGACAAAGGAAAGGGCGGTGTATTCGGCGTTGGGCTTTTGGGCGGAGGTGAGGTATGCTTCGACGATGTCGTTTGAGATGCGGCTGGGGTCGGCGAACTGGCGGTTTTCTAGGAAGTTGCGGATGCCGAAGGGGGTGGCGATCACACCTGAATACAGCAGTTTATCGAGTATGGGTGTACTGACGATCTGGGCGAATGGGCTGCGGGTGTAGTCGTTGCCGAAGTCCGAGAGTCCGGCTGGGGTCATCAGAACTAAGGATTTGAAGAGGGTAGGCTGGGCGATCGCAATCCGAATCACCAGCGCAGCGGTCAGGGCGGAGGCGACTACTGTAACGGGTTCATCGCAGGTGGCCGTGATAAAGTCAGCGATGCTGTTGAGATAGTCATCGATAGTATAGTTACGATCTAGGTGAGCGGAATCTCCCCAGCCGATTAGATCAGGGGCGATCACGCGGTAGTCACCGGCAAAAGCTGGAAATACTTTCGACCATTCATAGGCGGAAGACCCACCGCCGAAGCCGTGCAAAAAGAGCAGGGTTTCTCTTTCGCTGAGCGGATGACTCGAAGGGTATTCAGGCAGCGCTGGGATGTAGTAGACCATTTGCCCGAGTCTGGTCATGGCGCTCTTTTGATCGACGTAGGGGATTTTGAGCATCGGAAAGCTGCCGCCAGCGACTTCACTCTAGATCTTATGAGAAGGGCGGGCTAATTTGCATGCAGCTAAAGAAAGAATTGTGATCCTTCCAAGCATGATCAAGAATAATAGCGGTCTAGACATTCCTGCATAACATCGTGGTGATTGAAGGCTAGCGACATCTTTAGCGCTTCTGTCACTTCAAACCAGCGGGCTTCTACGACTTCGCCTTTGGAGACTTGCGGTGTTAGCTTTGGCAGCTCGCTTTCCCCTAGATGAAACATCAGCGGATATTTTAGGGTAACGTTTTGGCGGCGTAGCGGGGTGCTGTACACCTCGTAGGGATGGTCGAGGTTACCTTCAAACCGAAAGTCTTCTAATAGCTGAGGAATATCGAGCCCTAGCTCTTCCCAAACTTCTCGGTATACGGCCTGGGTTGCTGTTTCGTCGTAGTCTAGGTAGCCGCCGGGAAGCCCCCATAGTCCCACGCCGTCGGGCAGGTCTTCACCGCGCTGGCCTAGCGGCACGTAGCGAATGCCTCTGCTAACAAAGAACAGAACGGGCAAGACGGTAACGCTGCGACTGAGCCAGATTTCTTCGCCTTTATGTTGAATGCAGCGGTTGGGAGTGCTTTTGAATTTCACAGATTTTTTGCATGAAGTATATAGCGTGTGCCGGATGCATTTGGTACACGCTAGTCACTTGGCCCGTTGCTACTTAAAGCTTTCAGCCTGTGAAGTGTACCTCAGCCAAGTGACCAACGCTGCAGAGGACACTCAGGAAGAATGCCCTCTGGTTACTCTACATATTAATCTGCCTGTAGCTTGCTTAGGGCCTACTTATGGCGAGGCGATCGCTTCGACAGTGGCCTGTGCTTTCTCGTAGGTGGGATAGTCGGTGTAGCCTACAGGGCCGGGGCTGTACCAAGTTTCTATGGGTGCGTCTGGGTTTAGCGCTTGATTGTTGGCAAAGCGAGAGACTAAATCGGGGGTGCTGATGTAGGGGCGACCAAAGGCAATTAGATCGGCGTCTCCGGCTGCGATCGCCTGCTCTGCTTGTTCTCGGTCGTATCCGCAGTTACCAATAATGGTGTTGTCGAAGACTGCTCTAAATTCAGCGAGCGTCATGGGTTCACCGAGTTCGTGAAAGCCGAACGCTAGCCCGTCCATGATGTGTAGATAGGCTAATCCGTATGAATTTAGCTGCTGGGCGACATAGAGATAGGTTTCTTTGTAGTCTGGTGAACCCATATCGTTGAAAGAGCCGTTGGGTGAAAGCCTAACACCAATGCGATTAGCAGGCCATACGGTCATCACTGCTTCAACAATCTCTTTTAGAAAGCGATATCGATTTTCTAGACTGCCGCCGTATTTATCTGTACGTTTGTTGGTTTTAGACTGCAAGAATTCAGCGATTAGGTAGCCGTTGGCCGCGTGAACCTCTACGCCGTCAAAGCCGGCCTTTTTTGCATTTTCAGCGGCCTGACGATAGTCTTCGACTATGCCTGGAATTTCTTCTGTTTCTAAGGCTCTGGGTACTTCGCATGGCTGGTTGCCTGTCGGCGTGTGAGATTCGGCCCCTTCTATCTTGAGTGCTGAAGGGGCAACGGGGAGCTGATTGTTTTCTTGAAAGCTGCTGTGAGAGGCTCTGCCAGTGTGCCATAGCTGCAAAAAGAACGGTGTGCCTTTGGCCCGGACCGCCTTGGTCACTTGTTTCCAGCCTTCGACCTGGGCGTCGTTGTAGATACCAGGCGCATGAACCCAGCCGTTGCCTTGCTTAGAAGGTGCGGTGCCTTCAGAAATGATCAAGCCAGCGTTGGTCCGTTGTGAATAGTATTCGGCCATTAGCGCGTTGGGGATTCTCTCTTCTCCGGCGCGGCCACGGGTCATCGGTGGCATGACGACGCGATTTTTGAGAGAAAGATCTTCCATTTGATAAGAACTAAGAAGATTGGGGGAATTGGTTGGAGAGGTCATAAACAAGATTGTGGGTGAACGGGTCTAATGAAATTCTTTGCTGTCGGATCTCTTTGTTGGTCCTAGATAAAAACAAATTTATGATGTCTTGAAATGATGCCGTGTAAGTGTGAAAGGAGAATTAGAACGAGATTAAAGTGATCAGGTTTTTGGTTGTTGATTTTGAATGTGGGCTTGCTATTCGCTGTTTCTAGCTGCAAATTTTTTTGACAAGATCGAGCGATCGCACTTTTTCCCACCAGTTCTTTAGCTTCGGTGTACTCGCTGTAATCTGATCGAATTGTGGCGTTTTAGCGACGTAGAAAAAGATCGGAATTAGATAGAAGTCGGCGAGGCTCAGCTCACTACTCAAGAGGTATGGATCGCCAGCGGCTAGCTTCTCAATCGCTTCTAGGGCGGTTTTCACAGGAGCGATCGCACCTTCTACCGCTGCTTGATCTATTTCTTCTCCTTGACCTGGCTTGACTAAATTTTCAATAGTCAATACGCCTACGGCTGGCACGTACAGATAGCTGTTGACGATGCTGATAATTTGATGCATGCGCGATCGCAACCATAGGTCATCTGGTGCAAACTTTCCTTGGGCATACTTCTCATTGACTAAGTACGTGATTGCGTCGGTTTCGTAGAGCGTTTCTCCTTCGATCTCAAGAGTAGGAATCTTACCAAAAGGGTTTTTCTTCAGATAGCTATCTGTCTGATTGTCACCGTTGAAGATGCCGATATCTTTGATATCGTATTCGACTTCTGCTCCTGATAGTACTAGCTGGGCTGTCCGTACATAGGTGCTGATGGGTGTGCCGTAGAGGGTGATGTCTGTCATTGAAAAAAGAATTACAACAGTTGGGCTTTAAAGGGATCTAGTCAGATTGCGATGTAGCTACACCATTGAGCTGGACTGTTTAGCTAGTAGAGAAGCTGCTTTCTACAGTTCTTGTTTTGTGGGACGGACGATGATTTCGTTGATATCGATGTCGCTCGGCTGCTCGATGGCATAGGCAATGGCGCGGGCGATCGCATTGCGAGGATTGCGAGATGCACAACACGAGATACGTAGCATCTGTGGAATAAGTGACATGTAACTTGTAGTAGACCAGTCGTCTACTAATAGGCATTCTATGCAATTACGCTGTATCAAAATTCTAACCAGAGGTAGATTTGCTTAGAACATGCTGAAATAGCGTTTCTACGAATGCCTGCATTGGCTCGGTCGAGCGGGTTACTTTTGCTCTCAGGATAGCGCCTTGCCATCCAGCTAGGACAAACTCGGCTAGCTGAGTAGCGTCTATATCGACAGAGAGGTCTCCTGTAGCTTGGGCTGCTTCTAGGCAGCGGGCGATTTGCGCTTCCCACTCTGAGAAGATCTGGTTGAGGCGATCGCGAAACACATCGCTTTGAGCCGCCAGCTCCTGGGCTAAGTTGCCAATCAGGCATCCGTTGACGCATTCGCAGGCTTCCATTTCTGTCTGTCCTGCTGCAAAGTAGCTGTTTAGACGCTGAAGTGGAGAGAGTTGGTGGTTATTGACTGTTGCTTGTAGCTTTGCCTGGTATTCGGTGGCAAAGTCTTCGATAATGGCAAGCCCGAACTCTTCTTTATTCTTGAAATAGTAATAAAAGGAGCCTTTGGGAACGTCTGCTGTCGTTAGAATGCTGTTGAGCCCTGCCGCGTTGAATCCCTGGCGGACGATGATTTCGCGGCCAGCCTGAATGAGTTCATTTCGCTTAGTGGTTTGTTTCATCCAGTGGGCAAATTTGATCTTTCCTTTTTTCTGTTTCTTTTGTGCTTCTTCGATTGTGCAGTCTTCAGTGGTCCAGTCTTCAGTTGTTTGGTTCGATAGCTGCCTCTTGATAGAGACAAAAGACAGCTATCCTAACTTTTGTCGAACTTCTATTGTATTGCTTGAACAGATGTCTTAGCAGGGGTATCTGTCTAATCCAATCTATCTCCAATCACCGCTTCTAGCACGTCTGCCATGCTAGTTCCATCCGCCTTCGCTTTTGCCTTCAGCTTGGTAAAGAGTTCGTCAGAGACGCCGACCCGATTACGGCGACGGCCAGAGCCAACTGCCTTGATCGGCTCGTAGGTTTCAGTAAAGGTGCGAAGGGCCTCAAAGGTGTAGCGATCGCAAAAATCACCAAAGCTCTCACCCTCGTTTCTGTTCTGCTTAAAGCAGGCAAATAAAGGCTCTAGCTCCTTTTCTAAATTGTCTTCATGCAGCCTATCCATATAAGGGCGAGCGAGCCGAGTTTGATTCGGGCTACCCCCTAGCCATAGCTGATAGCTTTTCGGTGCTTGACCGACGAAGCCAAGCTCTGCCATATAGGGACGCGCGCACCCATTTGGGCATCCTGTCATCCGAGTGACGAATGTCTCGTTTTTGAGCCCTACTTTGTTTAGCAGCTTGCGGATGCGGCCTAGCATACTAGGAATAATTCTTTCCGATTCGGTGACGGCCAGACCACATGTAGGCAGCGCTGGGCAAGCCATCGCGTAGCGCTCTAGCGAGTCTACTTTGCTGTGTTCTGTAATGCCGTTCCGGTCAAGAATTTCTTGGATGGCTGCTTTATCTTCTGGGCTGACATCGCAGAAAACAACGTTCTGACTAGGCGTCACTCTCATCGAAACGTTGAATTTTTCAACAATCTCTCTAAGCGCTAGTTTGTTACGTAACTTGCCTTCATTGTGAACACGCCCGTTGCGGACATGCACCCCGACAAACAGCTTGCCATCACCCTGCTCGTGCCAGCCTAGATAGTCTTCATACTTCCATTCAGGCAGCGGTCTAAAGCCGTCAATCTTCTTGCCAAATCTTTTTTCAACTTCCTCGATGAATTTAGGCAGACCCCAGCGATGAATCAAATACTTCATCCGAGACACGCGGCGGTTGTAGCGCTCACCAAAGTCTCTTTGAGTAAAAACAATAGCTTTGACGAGATCATACACATCGTCTTTGTCTACATAGCCGATATGATCGCCTGTACGCGCAAAGGTCTCCTCTTTATTGTGAGTCCGGCCCATACCGCCGCCAGCAATCACGTTGAACCCTTCTAGCTCACCGTTGGCGTCAGTGATGACAACTAGGGTGATGTCTTGCGTATAGGCATCGACAGAGTTATCTCCAGGAACGGTGACTGCACACTTAAACTTGCGCGGCATATACTGCACGCCGTAGATCGGCTCAACCGGGTGAGGCGACCCTTCGACCTGTCCGCCCTGCCCTTGTCTAGCAGCGACGACAGCCGGGTCTTCTTCTGTAGTGACTGCTTTCTCACCGTCTAGCCAAATCTCGTAATAAGCAGGCGTTTGGGGAGTGAGCAAATCGGCGATGTTAGTCGCGTACTGACGGGCGAGGACGTACTCGGGCTTGTTTTTGTAGGGAGCGGGGGGAGCCATGACGTTGCGGCTAAGATCGCCACAGGCACCTAGCGTCGAGCCCATGCTGCGGATAATATCGGCAAGTGTGGCCTTAAGGTTCTTTTTGAGAATGCCGTGAAGCTGGAAGGCTTGGCGGGTGGTGGCTCGCAGGGTGTGGTTACCGTATTTGTCAGAGATGTCGTCGAGTGTCAGGTATAGCTCGGGGGAAATGTAGCCGCCGGGGTTGCGAAGGCGGAGCATCATAGAATATGGCTTTTCCTGGCCTCGCACAACTTCGTCACGGTTGTACTGCTGGTAAGAGCCGTGGAATTTCAGGATTTGAATGCCCGCTTCGGTAAAGTGGGTGGTGTCTTCTTTTAGCTCAGTCGCCACGGGTTCCCGCAGAAACTGGCTGCGCTCTTTGATGCCTTCGAGCTTGGAAACTTTTTTCTCGGCGGGTTTAGTGGGCGTGTAGACCATGGGTGATTTGGAGGAGGTGATTGAAGCAGGTGATTTTATTGCCGCAGATGATCCTGCTGAGCGAACACGCGAATGATCTCACTGAGCGAACACGCGAATGGTTTCACTAGGAATAATCTCACTGGGAATGAAACTGTAGGGAGTGAAATTATCGCAGTATTACGGTCAAACTTTAATCATCGGTAATCCGGTCGGGATTGTGGTGTATTGATCAAAATTCTAGCACTGAGATTCGACTTGGCAGTTCACTGCTCAAGAAATCGATATCATTTTGGATCTAGACTCGTAGCAGTTTGAACCTAGCCCTTGAGGAACCCAGATTATGGCGGATGCACTGCTATACGACGAGGAAATGTTTGTCTTCCTTACCCCTGATGCCACTGAGACGTTCTTGACGCCCGATGAGCTGCTAGCAAAGCTTAAGGAAGTCTTAGCTACCTACGTGGGTGAACTCCCCCGCGAGCTGACAAAAATGACCTCTGCCGAAGCACAGGCCAAATATTTGATAGAAACTCGCTGTGAGTTTGAGACTGCGCCGGGTGAGTCGATTCAGTGGTACGCCGTAAGACTAGAGAAGTAGCGACCTAAGCCACGACTGCTTTCATGGCGACGGCTACCTTTTCCTCATCTGACCGGCTGATTTCTGCTGTGATGCCAGGGCCGAAGAAATTCTCAATCTTTGATTGCTTTTCCTGCCATTTTTCAAAGGAGACGAAGGGTGAGTCAAATTCTAGAACCAGCGTGTAGGCACCGTCTCTTTGCTCTTCGTGTAGCCCTGATAGTACTGGGCGCTGGGTGTCGTTGGGGCTGAGCCCTAGTCGTTCTAGCGTTTCGTCTAGATGGGCTTCTTGTCCGTAGCGATAGCGGGTGACATCTTTGCGGACTTGAGTTTGGGTTTGGGTAGCCTGCTGGCCACGTAGCGCTAAGACGGCCTCGCTAGTCGGCTGAGTGTAGGGTACGGGCTCTAGTTCAGCGGCGCGAAGTGCCAGGCCGCCTAGCAAGATGGGAACGCCGTAGAAGAATCCAACTAGATTAAGCGTGGCGTTTTCTTGAGCGTAGGCGACAAAGCCAACGAGAGTCAGGACAGCGCCGACGACTAAGAGAACAGTGCCGAGAGGAATCTTACGCATGAGGTTCGTTTAAAGAGCAGGTGGTTTAGATTAGGTGGTCTAGATTAACGGTGCTGATTGGCCAAGGCTATGTGAGGCCAAACTTTGGCAGCGATACGTTGAACCTGAAAGGGTTTAGCGATAGGGTAGATGCGTTTGAACCCAAATTTGCTTATCCTGTTAGGTGATTATCTCATAAAGAAATGTAACTTAAGCTGGAGAATCGTTCAGACATGGAATTTTCTGCTCTTCAAACCCGGATCGAACTCATTAAAACCAAGCGTCAGTCGCTACTTAAACTGCTGGAGCAACCTGGGATTGGCACTTTGCGAATCGACGTCAATCAAGCGCTAGAAGAAATTGACGATTTATTAGAAGAGTTTGATCGAACCTTTCCAGCTCAGGCGTCTTAGTCGCGGCTGCTCGGTCGTCATTGTTTGATGTTATGGGTCTGAGGCGCATGTCAGAAAGCATCTACTAAAGAAGGCTTATCTATAAGTCTTCCATGACTCTATAGACTTAAAATATCTGACTTAAGTATTTGATTTACACAAATGGGAAATACGTTTACTGCTGAGGTTTTGCATCAAGGGACGACCCATAAGATTGAGATCCCCGATGACAAGCCGATTTTAGAGACGCTTCAGGCTGCAGGTTTGGAGCTGCCCTTTTCTTGTAGTGCCGGGGTCTGTACGACCTGCGCGGCATTGGTAACTGAGGGCACGGTAGATCAATCGGATGGTATGGGGGTAAGCCCGGAGCTGCAGGCGGATGGGTATGCGTTGCTGTGTGTGGCGCTGCCAACGTCGGATCTGAAGCTGGAGACGGAGAAGGAAGACGAGGTCTATGCTAGGCAGTTTGGGCGATAGGAAGCTCAAGGGTGGAATGATATGGGGGATGGAGTGGTAGGGCCTTGGGGTTATAGAGCATGGAGTAGTCGGTGCAGACAAAACTGATTGGTTTGACGGTGGGGGTGAAGGTGTCGGCGGATGCGCTGCGCGAAGGGCGGTTGAAGTCGGATCTGATGCGCTCTGATGCGTTGCGATCGCATATAGAAACCCAGCTTGCTACTCACGGAGATCCCTTGCGCTGGGCGATTACTGCGATTGATACTACCGACTGCACCGCTCAAGTAGAAGCGGTGGTGACGACGCTTTGATGATGTCAACGGCAAAGAAGCTGCACACGACGGTACTGATTATCCCCACTGGGATTGGGGCGGCGATGGGCGGCTATGCGGGGGACGCGCTGCCGATTGCTCGGACGATTGCTAGCGTGAGCGATCGGCTAATTACGCATCCGAATGTATTGAATGGGGCCCAGCTCTACTGGCCGATGGACAATGCCTACTATGTGGAAGGCTATGGTTTAGATCAGTTCGCAGCAGGGCGCTGGCGGCTGAGACCCGTTCATCAAAATCCGATTGGGCTGGTGATCGATCAGGGGATAGAGAATGAGTTGAAGTCGCGTCATCTGCAAGCAGCGGATGCGGCGCGGGCTACGCTGGGCCTAGATGTGCGATCGCATATCATTACCGATCGGCCCTTGGGTATTACGCTCAAGACTACAGAATCGGGTGCCTCTTGGGGGACATTGGCTAATCCAGGCAGTTTGCTGCGCGCGGTGGAGCGCCTGATTACAGAAGCGAAGGTGCGGGCGATCGCCGTGGTTGCTCGCTTTCCAGATGACGAAGGATCAGACGTTCTAGAGGCTTATCGCAAGGGGCAAGGCGTCGATCCGCTAGCGGGCGTCGAGGCGGTGATTAGCCATCTAGTGGTGCGTAATTTTAAGCTGCCCTGTGCCCATGCGCCAGCGCTGTCTCCTTTACCGCTAGATCCGCACGTTTCACCGCGCTCGGCGGCTGAGGAGATTGGCTATACCTTTTTATCTTGTGTGCTGGCAGGACTTAGCCGTGCGCCTCAGTTTTTGACGGAAGCGGGTGATTCATCTGGTCATCTATCGGGCCATCTATTGGGCCATCCATCGGGCCATGGGACGGGCAGCACAACAGGCGATATCAGTGCGGCAGAGGTAGATACGGTAATTGTGCCAGCGACTGCTTTTGGCGGCAGCGCGGTGATGAGCTTGGCCCAGAGTGCTGCTCAAGTGATTGCGGTGGGTGAGAATAAGACAGCAATGACGGTGAAGGCAGAGGATCTGGGGATACAGGCGATCGCAGTGGATACCTATTTAGAAGCGGTGGGTGCGATCGCTGCTTACAAAGCGGGCGTTGCTCTAGGTGCTTTGCGTCCGCAAATTCTTCCCCTTTCCCAGCTCCCCAACTCTCCACTTGGCAACGTAAGATAAATTAAAGATAGGAAACGCTGTTTTTCCTGCGGTATCTTTTGAGTAGCTAGTCGAAGGAAAAGAACAAGATGGGACTGTTTGATCGCGTCAGCCGGGTTGTGCGCTCTAACCTCAATGCAGCCGTGAGCTCGGCGGAAGATCCTGAAAAGATTCTGGATCAGGCGATTATGGACATGCAGGAGGATCTGGTGCAGATGCGCCAAGCGGTCGCTCGTGCTATTGCCTCCCAAAAGCGTGTAGAACAGCAGGCAAGTAAGGCTCAGTCTGAGGCAAATACCTGGCAGCAGCGGGCTCAGCTAGCCTTACAAAAGGGCGATGAAAACTTGGCTCGTGAGGCGCTGGTTCGCAAAAAAACTCAGGCAGAAACTGCGGCGGCGCTCAAAGGTCAGCTCGACCAGCAGTCTGGGTCAGTTAATACGCTCAAGCGTCAGCTCGTCGCTTTGGAGAGCAAAATTTCTGAAGCGAAGACTAAGAAAGATATGCTCAAGGCTCGGGCCAGTGCGGCCAAGGCGAACGAGCAATTGCAGAGAAGCGTCGGCACGCTCAGCACTAGCAGCGCCATGGGCGCGTTCGAGCGGATGGAAGAGAAGGTGCTGCAAATGGAGGCCAGCGGTCAGGCGGCGGCTGAGCTAGCGGGCGCGGATCTAGAGAGTCAGTTTGCCAGCTTGGAAGCAGGTAGCGATGTGGACTATGAGCTAGAAGCGATGAAGGCTCAGATGTTGGGCGGTTCGTCTCCGGCTCAAGGGTCTTTGCCAGCGGCTGATGGGACTGCGGCTGATAGTGGAGCCGCGCCGACTGATTCGGCGGTGGACGCGGAGCTAGAAGCGCTGAAGTCTGAGCTAGATAGTCTGTAGTGTATGCTTGATTGCTTGGGCTAGTAGCCTTGATTGCCGACCCACCTCACCCTGCGGGCATCCCTCCCAAGATGGGGTGGCGCATAACGACGGGGTGGGTCTCTTCGTTTTGATGACTCACCGAACCCTTCTAATTTCATGCAGATTGCCGATCGCCTTGCGCCGCTACAGACTAATGTTTTCGCCGATATGGATAGTGCGAAGGCTAAAGCGATCGCCAGCGGAAAACAAATTATCGATCTTTCCTTGGGCTCCTCTGATCTGCCAACGCCGTCTCATGTGCTAAGCGCTATCAGAGCTGCTTTAGCAGATCCAGCGACCTATGGCTACACACTGTTTAATAGCACTCAGGATTTCCGTGTCGCTGCGGCGCAGTGGTACGAACAGAAGTACGGTATCGCCGTTGATCCAGAGACAGAAGTGCTGCCGTTGATTGGCTCTCAAGAAGGAACGGCGCATCTGCCTTTGGCGGTGATGAATCCAGGGGATGTGGCGCTGCTGCTCGATCCGGGCTATCCATCGCACGCGGGCGGCGTCTATCTGGCGGGTGGCACAATCTACCCGATGCCTATTCTGGCTGAGAATGACTTCTTACCGATCTTGTCTGATATTCCTAGCGATGTGCTGGCGAAGTCGCGAATGATGGTACTGAGCTATCCGCACAATCCGACGACGGCGATCGCGCCCCTGTCATTTTTTGAAGAGGCCGTTGCCTTTTGTCAGCGGCATAATATCGTGCTGGTGCATGATTTTCCCTATGGCGATCTGTGCTTTGAGGGCGAATCAGCGCCGTCTGTGCTGCAAGCAGACGTTGATAAACAGGTGTCGATCGAATTTTTTACGCTGTCAAAGTCCTATAACATGGGCGGATTTCGAGTGGCCTATGCGATTGGCAATGCTCAGATAATCAAGGCGCTGCGGCAGGTGAAGGCGACGGTGGATTTTAATCAGTATCGAGGGATTTTGCGGGGGGCGATCGCGGCGCTGAGTGGACCGCAAGACTGTGTGAGTCAAATCGTCGAAACTTTCGCGAGTCGGCGTAATGCTGCGATTGATGCCCTGCGTTCGATCGGCTGGTCTGTGCCGGTGCCAGGTGCCACGATGTACATCTGGGCCAAACTGCCTGAAACTCTGCCGAATAGCTGGTCTACGCGGTCTATTGATTTCTGTACGTCTTTGGTCGCTGCGACAGGGGTGGCCCTCTCCCCTGGCAGAGGGTTTGGCAAGTCAGGAGAAGGCTATGTTCGCTTTGCTCTGGTGCATCCGCCCGATGTGCTGGCTGAAGCTATCGGTAAAATCGGTGAGTTTATACAGGCATCTGCTTGATTTGAAAGCAATCCTGGTTTACAAGAAACTCGAAGCCAGCGCTGATCGGATGCCCGCTGTCGTATTCGGCGAGCAGTTTTTGGCAAGCAGTGTTCGGCAATCAGGATAAAAAATTGGCTGCATAGTTCCTGAACTCGTTCTAGAATATTCTGTATGCTTCCGGCTGACTGTCTTTTGGACACTTGCACATTTCATCTCTGAGCGGTGCCAACTGATAGCTGCGCCTGTTCTAAACACTGCAACTACGTGCCTACCTCTCCTACCGCTGCTACTTCCGGTAAGACTCTTTTACAAAATCTCGAGAAGTTAGAAAATCGACTGAAGGAAATCCCTCAAGAGCCAGGGGTTTACTACATGAAGGATGAGACTGACCAAATTCTCTACATTGGTAAGTCAAAAAGTCTGCGGAATCGGGTGCGCTCTTATTTTCGAGAGGGGGCTCACCACCACACGCCGCGCATTGCCTCGATGGTGCAAAGGGTGGCAGATATTGAAATCATTGTCACCGATACAGAGGCCGAGGCGTTAGCGCTAGAGGCCAACTTGATCAAGCAGCATCAGCCTCATTTCAACGTGCTGCTCAAAGATGACAAGAAGTATCCCTATCTCTGCATTACCTGGTCTGAGGATTATCCCCGCATTTTTATCACGCGCCAGCGGCGAAAGAATGCTAAAAACCGCTATTACGGCCCCTATGTGGATACCGGGTCGCTGCGCCGCACTTTGCAAATTGCGAAGCGAGTTTTTCCGCTCAGACAGCGCAAGCAGCCTTTGTTCAAAGATCGGCCCTGCCTAAACTACGATATTGGCCAGTGTCCTGGGGTGTGTCAGCAGCTGATTACACCAGAGGACTATCACAAGATTGTGCAGCGGGTGGCGATGGTTTTTCAGGGGCGATCGCATGAGCTGATTGACATGCTAAGCGCCAAGATGGGAAAAGCTGCCGAGGCGCTGGATTTTGAGAAGGCCGCTATTATTCGCGATCAGATCAAGGGGCTAGAAACGCTAGGGGCCAATCAGAAGGTTGCTTTGCCTGAAAGTACGGTTTCTAGAGATGCGATCGCCCTATCGGCAGACGATCAGCATGCGTGCATTCAGCTATTTCAAATCAGAGCAGGCCGCTTGGTCGGGCGGTTGGGTTTTGTGGCAGATGCCGAATCAGGTACGCCTGGCGAGATTTTGCAGCGAGTGCTCGAAGAACACTATCGCCTAGTCGATCCGGTCGAAATTCCGACCGAGATCTTGTCGCAGCATCTCCTGCCCGAAGGCGAAATGCTGACTGAATTTTTGAGCGCTCAAAAAGGCCGAAAAGTCTCAGTCGATGTGCCTCAGCGCCAGGTGAAAGCCGAACTAGTAGAGATGGTTGAGCGTAATGCCCAGCATGAGCTAGCTCGCACCCAGCGCTTTGCCGATCGCAATACGCAGGCTATGCAAGATTTGGCTGAAATTGTCGATTTGCCAGGTCCGCCTAAACGGATTGAGGGCTACGATATTTCGCATATCCAGGGCTCTGATGCGGTGGCTTCTCAGGTTGTCTTTGTCGATGGGCTGCCAGCCAAACAGCACTACCGCACTTACAAAATCAAGAATCCCACGGTTACTAGCGGTCATTCTGACGACTTTGCCAGTATGGCTGAAGTTATCCGTCGCCGCTTTCGTCGCTATGCGGACGATCCAAGCCTACAGCGCTTAGGAAATTCTGACTGGCCCGATCTGGTGATGATCGACGGGGGTAAAGGTCAGCTGTCGGCGGTGGTGGCTGAGCTGCAGGATATGAATCTGCTCAGCGAACTGCGTGTGGTCAGCCTGGCTAAGCGGCATGAAGAGATATTTTTGCCGGGTGAAAAGCAGTCGCTGCCGACGGAGGCCGACCAGCCTGGGGTGATGCTGCTGCGGCGATTGCGAGACGAGGCCCATCGATTTGCGGTGAGCTTTCACCGTAAGAAGCGCATGACTAGGATGAGGCGATCGCGTTTAGAAGACATCCCCGGACTTGGACACAATCGGCGCAAACAGCTCCTTGCCAGCTTCCGCTCGATCGACTACATCCGTGAAGCCTCTCCAAAACAGCTTGCTACGGTCGAGGGTATTGGTCCTCAGCTCGCCCAGCAAATCTACGAATATTTTCATCCGTCTGCGGCCTCATAGGCTTATCTAGTCTACATGCCTGGCCTACAAGGGGCGACTCAATCTCCTAGTTTAGTAGCCAGACTGCTCCTAAGTGAGTTTCTATCTTTAATTACAGCGATTTATTGTGTATTTACTGATACTAAATCTCTGTACAAAACGGATTGATGGCTGCAAATTTGCACAGAGAAAACAGTTTTCTTAGTAATGCATTGAAAAGTGTTCTTTTGGATACAGTTTTAATTCAAATAATTAGAATTTTTAACCTAGCGTTACTTTATTAAACGTTTCGATACGAAAAAGCGTCAAGATGAATGGAATTTGCCGCTGAGAAATGTAAAGTAAATCTTTAGTTATGGTCGTGTATCTGTCTGTAGAAATATCTCTTTTGCAGGCGAAACGGAATATGGATACTCACCTATCCCTGCCGTATCAGGCTTTTCACATCTTGGGGATCGCCCACTATGAGGTCGATCCCCAGATTTTTATGCCTTTCGACCCCTTTGCGATAGCCTATCCTAATTGCCATAATAAGTAAGTCAATAGCTCGTGCCTGAACCATGACATTCGCCTTGGAATGTTACGACCGCGCGAAAGCGTTGACACTCATAAACATTGAGCAATGTCATCAACCCGTTAGAGATTATGAAGGCTATGAAAACACCTGCTAAAACAATTTTTGAATCATTTAGACAGAATAGTTCTTTAAACGCGCCTTCAGGAAAGCTTTTAAACAGCGCTGTAAAGGGCGTATCGGCTTCACTATCTGCTGCTTCACAAGCGAAGAAAAGCGATACTGTTCAGATAGTGCATTGCCCCACGTGTGGTAGAGCAGCCGAGAGACACTATATCGCTAAGACATCTGAAGTTCGCACTCAGTGTGATAGCTGTGACTACTTAATGGTTTCCTGCGTGAAAACTGGTCGTGTTATCGAGTCTTACGCACCTAGTTTTTCACCTATGCATTTTTCCGCCAGGTTAGCGGCTAGTTAACAGATCTTTCTGGATTAGAGCTTTCTAAACTAAGGTTTTCTAAACGTCTCTGTGATTTTACCTAGTCAGGATTATCCCGAAAGACCCACCTTCAGGTGACAGCTAGATGACAGCTTAATGCTTAAGTAAAAAGCGCATCCTTCTCAAGAAGGTGCGCTTTTTCTTTAGGGGAAATCATGGGGGAACCACAGAGCTACTGGGGGTGAGCTACTGGGGGGCGAGCTACTAGAGACGATTAAATGCCTGCCTGAGCGCAACGATGACTTCACCGGGCACTTCACTAGGCTCGACGGCGTTGTGGGTCACCTTTGTCTCTAGTGTGTTGAGCCCAATCAAAAGATGTACAGATAGTGTGATCACAGTTGCCTGCATGACTTTACTAAGCATTTGAATTCCCTCTCCCCAAGCTACCGCTTACATTAATGAGTCTGTGGAGAGCAGCGAATCGGTGATGGTACCCAATTTGGATTGTCACAGCGTTGACGGAAAGTGTTTAGCTATCGGTGCAAATGCATCCGACGCCATCTGTACGTCAACTTTCTGCTGGTTTGATTCTGTTTGTCAGACAGCTTGTGTAATTGTTCGCGCAGATGTAGTCGTATTAAAGGTTCAAAGCAACATTCTCGGGAGAGCTCTTTTGAAATTAGCGTTCATCATCGACCCAATCGAACGATTAGACCCCGGCCATGATACGAGTGTGGCAATGATGGAATCGGCGCAGACACTAGGCCATGAAGTCTATATCACCCAGGTAGACCAGTTAGGCGTGATTGAGAGCAAAGCCTATGGCTGGCTGCGTTCTGTGAAGATGAAGCCGGTCGTGCAGCAGGGCGATCGCTGGCTGAGTGAGCCAGACTGGTATGTCTTGGGCGATCCGGCATGGCAGCCTTTGGAGGCGATGGACGCCGTATTTATGCGAAAAGATCCGCCAGTTACGGTGCCTTATCTATATGTGACTTACATTCTTGACTACATCGATCGCCAGAGAACTCAGATAATCAATTCGCCAGCGGGGCTGAGAGCAGCTAATGAAAAGATGTATGCCTTGCAGTTTGCCGAGGTGATTCCTGAGACGATCGTTAGCACTGATAAGCGAGTGATTCGCGAGGCGGTCGAGCGCTGGGGCGCGGGCGTGGTAAAGCCGCTAGGTGGTAAGGCGGGGGAGGGAATTTTGTTTTTGGAAGAAGGCGATCGCAATTTTAATTCCATTATCGAAGTCAGCACTCAGCAGGGCAAAGAGCCTGTGATGGTTCAGGCTTATCTACCTGCTGCCAAGGACGGAGATAAAAGGGTGATTCTGCTCGATGGCGACCCGATTGGCGCTGTCAACCGAGTTCCTACTGGCAAAGAATTCCGAGGTAATATGGCGGTCGGTGGTCGCAGCGATCGCACCCAACTGACCGAACGAGATCTAGACATTTGCCAACAGGTCGCGCCCGCTCTGCGTAAAGACGGCCTGATCTTTGTCGGTATTGATATTATCGGCGGCTATCTGACCGAAGTAAACGTGACTAGCCCTACTGGCATCCGTGAAGTTGATCGTCTCGACAATGTGCGATTGGGAAATCAGGTGGTGGAGTGGGTAGAAAAGACCGCCAAATCATAGAACAGATAGGCTTTAGTCTGCTGATGGGTCAATACCTAGCGCTTTGAGCTGCGCCGCGAGCCGCTCGGCTTTGGCGATCGCTTCGTCGCGTTCTGATTTGGCTTCATCACGTTCTATCTGGGCTTCGTCGCGTTCTAATCTGGCCTGGTCATGTCGCTTGACATTTTCTGTAAAAGTCAGGAAGGGTTCGCCATCGGGTCTATAAATTTCTAGCTCGTTTGGTTTGATGACGAATCGCACCTTCAGCAGCGGACTTGTCCAGTCTTGAATCCCTTGAATGACTTCTAGATAACTATCAACCCGCTGCCAGCCTGTAAACTCTACAGTGTCGGGATCGTAGACGTAGTATTCTTGAACGCCGTAGCGCTGATAGAACTGAAACTTTTCGGCCATCTCTTTTTGACGGTTGCCGGGAGAGAGAACTTCGAAGACCACTTGAGGGGCAATGTTGTCTTCTTCCCACTGCTTGTATGAGCCGCGATATCCTTTGGGACGGCCAAAGGCCACCATCGCATCAGGGGCGCGGCGAGTTTTATTATCTCCTTCAATTGGATACCACAGTAGATCGCCTGCGACGAATACGCTGGGATCGTCGGCGAAAATTGCTTCTAAGTTCTCTTTGATGGTGACGATCCATTTGAACTGTTCGGTATTGTCCGCCATTGGCTGGCCGTCGCTGTCTGGGTAAGTGATCTCTGATTTGGAAAGCTGCTGAACCATGGCTGAAACTGAGGTTGAACTGCTAAGCGACTACAGTTAGTTTAACGAATACGATGTTTACTTTTTGCGTGGATGCCGATCACTCCTTTTCTAGAAGTCCCAAAAACCGATCGCTATTGGCTGTGTAACGCTCAGGTGCCGCGTTCTTTACTGGCAGCGGGTCTAGGTAGATCCGCTTCGATCGCCCAGTCTTCGTTAGAGGTTGATCGCGCAGATCTAGTTTTGGTCGATCTGGAGGTGAATGACGGACGATTGCTCAGTGTGCGATCGCCGACTGCGAATCTAGAAACTGATTTAGGAGAAGCTGATTTAGGAGATGTGCCCGCTATAGATGTAAAGTCGGGGCTAGTTTGGCCGTGCTTGGTCGATATGCACACCCATTTGGACAAGGGCCATATCTGGCCGAGGAGTCCGAATATAGATGGAACATTTGAGCAGGCGCTCGCGGCGGTACAAAGCGACAGTCAGCAGTGGTGGAATGCGGAAGATGTGTACCGGCGAGCTGAGTTTGGCTTGAAGTGTAGCTATGCTCATGGCACCCAGGCGATTCGCACTCATCTAGATGCTTTTGATGAGCAGGGTGAAATTAGCTTTGGGGTGTTTCGCCAATTGAGACAGGAGTGGGCCGATCGCATTCAGTTGCAAGCAGTTTGTTTGGTTTCTCTGGATTATTTCCTAACGTCAAAAGGAGAAAAGCTGGCGGATTTGACGGCGGCGTACGGCGGCGTCTTAGGTGGAGTGACTTATATGAATGCTGAGATTGTTCAACAGATCGATCGAACCTTTGATCTAGCCAAAGAGAGAGAACTAGACCTGGATTTTCATACGGATGAAAGCTTGAACCCAGATGATAGGGCGCTACGCTTGGTTGCAGAAGCGGCAGTGCGCCATGAGTTTCCGGGGCGAATTACCTGCGGGCACTGCTGTAGTTTGTCTGTTCAATCTGATCGAGAGGTAGAAGAAACTATAGCGGCGGTAAAAGCGGCAGGAATTTCGATTGTCAGTTTGCCGATGTGTAATTTGTATCTGCAAGATCGGCGGCAGGGGCAAGGTTCTAGAAGAACGCCTCAGTATCGAGGGATGACGCTTTTGAAAGAGCTAAAGGCGGTGGGGGTGAAGTGTGCGATCGCCTCTGATAATTGCCGCGATCCGTTTCATGCGTATGGCGATCACGATGGTCTAGAAGTCTTTACTCAGTCTGTGAAAATTGGACAGCTCGATCAGCCGATCGAGGACTGGCCAAGCGCGATTACTCAAACTCCGGCTGAAATGATGGGGCTCAATGGCGTAGGAAAGATTGTTGAAGGAGGCTCGGCGGACTTTGTTGTATTTAAGGCGCGGAGCTTTAATGAGCTGATAGCTAGAGGGCAGGGCGATCGCGTTGTTATTCGCAGGGGCAAACAGATTGATACTAGTCTGCCTGACTACGCAGAACTAGATGATTTGATGGGCTTGGTAGGTTGAAGCAGTAAATCTAAACTTTAACTAATAGCCAATAATCGAAATCACTTCGAGACGTTCAGGCATTAATTCCAAAAACAATTGGGCCTAGAAAAGCAGCTCACAACTCTTGTGTTATGACTGGCCTAAAAGCTGTAAAGGCATATCGCGTAAAAAATGATAAATTTTAGTGTTTACTTCAAAGGCATACGCCTTTCCCTCCATCAACTTCAGTTGAAAGTGTGGTTGTGGAGGAAACTCTACCTTTCTCTGTAGAGTGTAATCCTTAAAGATTTTAATGTTGTCTTGGACATATCTCTCTAAATCTCTAACACTTTGTTCATAGACATTACATGTTACACGAACATCAGAGGAAATCGTTGCAGGTGGTAGAGAGTAACCGCCTCCAATAGGAGCATAAATTGTTCCGTCAGATAGCTGTGTAAAATAGCCTATTCCATTTTTCCGAAAGGAAGAAATTTGCTCTTCACTAGAGCTCAGTTGAGTGGCTCTTAAACCTTGCAATTTGAAGTCGTCTATCGACTCTGGCCAATTTTTGTGAATGATTTCAATAAGCTTTATTTTTGTCCAACTGCCATGGTCGAAGACGTTGAGCACATAAAAATAGTCTTGAGTTACCCTTGCAAAAAGGAGTGAGCCTGTTCGGTCAGCAAAGCCAAATCCTCTTTTCAGCTTGCCGAGATGAAAGTGATGAATTCCCCAGTCATTCAGTAGAGAATCGTTATAGTCGAGGTTTTTAATCTGTTTGCTTAGGTATGGATTTAAGTCTCCGCCGCTTTTTGCTTTCTTAAATATGTTTTTTGTCCCTGAGCTGTGCTTAGAAAACCGAAATTCTTTGGAAGTTACAAGTACTCTCGGTTTCGAGACTATACTCCTTTTGAGTAAATTAAAGTATTTGAGACATAGTTTGTCTAAGTCTTCTATCTCAGGATTTATGAAGTGGCCCTTCCTCTTCAGTTGTTCGCACAAGATCTCAGCCCAATCTTTTCTGAAATCAGTTATAGGTTCTAGTTCAAAGGTTTTTTGGCTCCTCATAGGCTACAGCGGTTCGCATTACCGGGTTTGGGCGGAGCTGCAAGCTCGTTATTAGCTTCCCCTAGTGTTCCTGACAGATTATCAAAACTGAGAGACTTAGGGTAGAGACAATAACTGGAGTATGTACTTACGTTGGTATGATCTAGCATACTGACTTTTGCGCTGTATCAGTTTGTACAACTTTGAATTTTGAATTGTTGAGATTGTGGCTGCTCTGTGAGAAAGCTGAGCATTTACAACTCCGCTCGGCCTGCGTAGGTTGCTGGCTGTACTGCTATTAGGCCCGGAGGGCTGTACTGAGCGGAGTCGAAGTCCCGCTACACTAAGCCGCTACAGCAGCAGGCAGATAGCCCATTTCTTCCATCTTAGCGATGACTTTGTTGACGCTCTCTTCTAAAGTCTCTTTGTGAGTTTCACAGTTGACTTCAGGGTTTGTCGGCGGCTCGTAAGGATCGCTGATGCCAGTGAACTGTTTAATTTCGCCAGTGCGGGCCTTGGCATATAGTCCTTTGACATCGCGCTCTTCGCACACTTCAACGGGCGCACTGACATAAACTTCTACAAAGTCACCGATCTTTTCACGGACTTCTTCTCGAATCGCTTTGTATGGGGAGATTGCGGCAACTAGAACAATGACACCGTTACGAGTGAGTAAATCACATACAAAGCCAATCCGCCGGACGTTGGTATCTCGATCTTCTTTGCTGAAGGTCAAGCCTTTGGTCAAGTTGGTGCGGACAATATCGCCGTCTAGGACTTCGAACTTAACGCCACGCTCTTCGAGTTTGAGCTTGAGCGCATCGTTGATTGTGGTTTTGCCAGCGCCGCTCAGTCCAGTGAACCATACGGTAACGCCTTTTTGTTCTGACATTTGTTTATTCTCCTAACAAATCTGATGGAATTGCAAGTTTTACCGGATGGAGGGCACTGGCGGGCCCGGTTTCGGCTTCGCTCAGCCTGCGTACAGTTCTTCAATATAGACTGAGGACTGAGCGAAACAAAGATGTGTTCATGCGCCATACAGCCAAAGGGCTAAGGGAGGCGTGATGATCGTCATGATTAGACTCAAGGGGCCACCTACCTTGAGAAAATCTAGAAAGCGGTAGCCGCCTGCACCGTAGACCATCGTGTTGGTTTGATAGCCAATCGGGGTCATAAAGCTGTTGGAAGCAGCAAAGGTGATGACAAAGATGACGGTCAGTGGGCTGAGTCCGACGGCGGTGGCTACTTGCACACCGATCGGCAAGAGCAATATGACCGATGCGTTGTTTGAGAGGACGGCGGTCAATAGCACGGTGAGCACGTAGATCAGCGTCAGCATCCAGTAGCTTGATAGACTGCCGCTAGCGGCGACTAGCTGACTGGCAATCCACTCGGTTGCGCCTGAGTTTTGCATGGCTGTTCCCATTGGAATCAGACAGGCTAATAGAAAAATAACGTCCCAGCGAACAGCTTGATATAGCTCACCTGGTTTGAGACAGCCGGTGACTAGCATAGCGACGACGCCCGCGAGCGCAGAGACCAGAATAGGATAGTCGGTCACCGCAGCGATCGCGACGACGGCTAGACCGATGCTAAGGGCGATGTAGGTCTTGCTAGTGCGTAGGGTTTCAACGTCTCTTTGTTCTAGCAGCAGCAGATCTCGGCTAGTTTGTATACCGGCTAAGCTCTGCTTTGGCCCTTGAACTAGTAGCAAATCGCCAAAGCGTAGGGGCACTTTTCCCATGCGATCGCGTACCAACTCTTGTCCTCTACGAATGGCAAGTACCGTAACGTTGTACTTTTGCCGAAAGCGTAAGTCTTTGAGGGTGGAGCCGACTAGGTTAGAGTTGGCAATCACTAGCGCCTCGGCAATTCCTTCTTCTTCGCTAAGATCTCCCTGCCAAGATTTGTGGCCAAACTGCACGTCTGGAAGAATTTCTAGCCCTTCACTTTCTCGGATTTTTAGCAGATCTTGCTTGCCGCCTCTGGCTAGTAAGATATCGCCAACGGCCATTTTTTTATCGGCTAGCGGCTGGGGGAAATGAGTATTGTTCCGAATAATTTCAAGCACGTCTACGTCGAATCGCCGCTGTAGCTGGCTGCCTTTTAGCGTCTTGCCTACTAGACTAGAGCGCGGGGTGATCACCACTTCGCTAACGTAGTCCTTCATGCCGTACTTTTGGGTGAGTCCGCGATGGTCCACTCGGCGATCGGGCATCATCAGCGGTGTTGCGATCGCCATATACAGCAACCCAACTGCAAAGGTAATGATGCCTAGTCCGGTGAATTGAAAGAGTGAGAATTCGCCGAAGCCAAGTTCCGCTGACAGGCCGCTGGCCAGTACGCTAGTAGAGGTTCCTACTACGGTGATCATGCCGCCCAAGATGGTGGCAAAAGAGAGCGGCATCATTAGCTTTGAAGGCGAGATGCGGTGCTGCTGACAGAAGTCTTCGACGACAGGCAGAAAAACGGAGACGACAGCGGTGTTGTTGATCAGTCCAGATATAGGGCCAACGATAATGCCCAGCGCAATGATCTGCCGGGTGAGCTGCTTGCCGCCCCACTGCAAGAGCCAGCTGCTAGCCTGCTGTAAAACTCCTGTACGAGCGACACCAGCGCTGAGGATGAACATGGCCATCACTGTGATGGTGGCTGGATTACTAAATCCAGCGATTCCCTCCTCTGGGGTCACTTGCTTAGATAAGATCAGCGCCACCATGACGCCTAAAGCAGTGATATCAGCCGGACACTTTTCTATGATAAAGAGTACTAAGGCGAGGACCACGATGCTTAAGGTTACGGCTATGCTCATAAGATTGGGCGTTCGTAAACAGCAGGTGGAAAGAATAGCAGGTGGGAGGAATAGCAAGTGGAACCGGACCAAATAGCCGATGCCAAATAGCCGCCACAGCCTAGCCGATTATAGGCCGCTAGATCTTGGAGTCAACAGAGATCACAGTGGCTTGTCAGTAAATATACACATGCTAAATGAAAGCTAAATGTTTTCTAGCTGCATACTAAATGTTTCTGATGTAGCGTTTGGGCCTAGAAAATCTCGTCCGAAGCACGCTTCGGATCGCTGCCTCGTCGCTGCCAAGTCATCTAATGAGAAAAGCTCTGTAGCAGTTACTTTTGCTAATGTTTTTCCCTGTTTAGCTTGGGTTTGAGGTAGAGATTCTCTAGCAGGACAGCACCGCCTGCGACCCAAGGCGGAACGATCAGCGCGCCGATAATGCCTAGAACTTGGGTGCCACCCAGGACAGCGAGGAGCTGGTAGAGCGGATGCACGCCGACAGAGCTGCCAACCAGCAACGGATCGAGAATGTAGGTTTCGATATTTTGAATGATGGCGTAGAAGAGGATCACCCAAAGGACCATCCATCCGCCTAAGGGAATGGCGACGATCAGGGCTGGAATCGCGCCCAGGATTGGACCTAGGAAGGGGATCAGGTTGGTGACGCCTGCGATCGCGCCTAAACCCACGGCGAAATCTTGGAGCCCTAGAAAGCTGAGTCCGATGCCTGTGACTAGAGCCAACGTGAGAGAGACGATTAGCCGACCGCGAATATAGCCGCCGATGCGACTGCCGATTTCGGGTAGCTGCTGACCCACTTTTTGATCCCAGGGATGGGGAAATAGTCGAACGAAGCTGGTGGTGAGGGTGCTGCTGTCGGCCAGCATATAGCCAGAGATGAAGATGGCGAGTACTAGACTGAGCAGGGTGCCAAGAATATCGGTGGTAACGGTGACAGAACGCAGGGCGACCTGGCGGGTAGAGCGAACTGCCCAGGCCGCGATCGCCTGCACGTCTAGCTGGTCAAAGACTTGAGCGGTGAAGTCTGGCCTGTTGTCGTTGAAAGATAGCGCCCAGGCTTCGGTTTGGGTGACGGCTTTTCGCAGCAGCAGCGGTAGCTGGCGAACCAAGAGCTGAATTTGGTCGAGGACTGTTGGCCCAATTAGTAGAATGACGCCGACTAGCGTACCGATGATGGCTAGATAGGTGAGTAGTGCCCCTAGCCAGCGCGGTACTTTGAACTGTTCTGCCCAGGCCACGATTGGGGCAATTGAGCAGGCCAGGACGACAGAAATCATCACTAGTAGCAATAATCCCCGTAGCTGCCAGCCGATAATGGCGGATGTGATCGCAGCAAAAACGATCAGAACACCGCTCAATGAAATAGACAGTCTCTGTTCAGAAGCCATGAATGAGTGCCAGGTTTTTAGCCGATCGAAGATATCTACTGACAGACAATTGGATTTTCGATAATTGTTCCAAGCTAAAGGGTATATCGAAACTGCTCTATCAACATACCTGGTGTCCACATCCCGCCCAGCGATCGCCGGTTATAGGTGTCGACAGCGGGAATAAACCTCTGTTCTGTCGTGAGATCTATTAGCCCTTGTCCTAGAAATCGGTAGAGATTGTCGTCAAATCGCAAATTCTCAATCGGTGCAACAATTTCTCCATTTTCTACCCAAAAGCAGGCGTAACGGGTCATGCCAGTGATACTGCCTGCTACTAGATCACTCCAGTTGAGGTAGTGCAGGTTGGAAAGATACAGCCCAGTATCTAGCTGGGAGAGAATTTGCGCTTCGGATAGGGTGCCAGGTGCGATCGCCGGGGCGCGCATCGATTCGCTAGTGTTCGCAGCGTTGCTAGACTTGCCGTATTCTTTGGCGCTGCGGCGGCTGACTAGCGAGTTTGCCCATTCTCCTTGTTCGATGATGGGTAGCTGAGTGGATGAAACTTCTCCACTGTTGTTGAACCTGGGTATGCCAATTTTGTTGAAGTCTTCTCTTAAGGAGAATTTTTTGGAGAGAGTCAACTCACCATTCTCTAGCTGATTGAAAGCGCTATTTCCCTGTCGCAGGGCCGCTTCTCCTAGTCCGCCCCAGGCCATTGTGTCGATGATGCCAGCAACAGCATCTGGGGCCAAGTAAGTTCGATAGCTGCCTCTAGGTACGGTCTTGACGGGGCGAGAGAGCAATTCTAACTGTCTTTGAGTGACGGCGACGTTTGCCCGATAGGTTTCGGTGTCCCAGCAATCGCCTGCAACTGTTCCTTTGGCTGCCTGATCTAGCCTGTTGCCAAACAAGGAATAGTCTAAGGTAAAAGACGGTGTCTCGAACCAGTGCCGCTTGCCGGCTGAGTCTGCATAGGCCCGGTAAGAGAGTCCGCCTGCATAGAGGCCAGAAAAGTCAAGTGATTTGACCGGACTAAGCAACTGTTCGGCCACTTCTGTTGCTTCTAGTAGATGGCCGCTACGAACTTCTCGGCTGGTGTTTTGGGCTGTTGTGGTTGGCAGCACCACGTAGGGGTCAATCGGCAGGTGAGGAAAATCTGGTTGAAGTTCTGATAGGGCACTTTGCGTCAGCGGCCAGTCAGTCTCAAAGTTTCCGGTAAAGGGTAGAGTGATCGAGGCTGTGCGATCGCCTGTCATCACATGAAGAGACATCTGCCCATCACGTACCTGACCAGTCTGTCGGACTTTGGCTCGGTTGAACCGGGTGAACTGGCTTTCTTCTCCCGATAGAGACAAGGTGAAGTGCTGATGGTCTTTTAGCTGCGAGGGAATCGCTGCCGCTAGTTTTTGAAAAGTTTGTTCGTAGGTACTAGGCGCGCGATCGCAATCATTTTGTGGGTTCTCTCTGTCCAAAATCTGAGCAGTCATGCGCCTGCGCCTCCAAATACTTCGATGTTGTCAAAAGTGCAGACGGGTGATGCGTGACCTACCCTGACTAGCTGGTTCGGTTCGCCTTTGCCGCAGTAGGGTGTGCCGTAGACTGCCATCGTGCTAGCATCTCCTACTTGAGAAAGACTATGCCAAAACTGAGGCGTGGTTGCTCGGTAGTTGGGATTTTTTAGGGGTGTGGTGAGTTTGCCATTTTCAATTTTGCGAGCATATTCGCAGCCGAACTGGAATTTTCGTCGCTGATCATCGATCGACCAAGATCGATTGGATTCCATATACACGCCGTTTTCGATGCTGCTGATCATATTCTCGAAGCTAGTTTCTCCTGACTCTAGATTGATGTTGGCCATGCGATCGATGGCAGGACGGTTCCAATTGCAGGCACGCGCACAGGCGACGCCAGGACTATTCAGGCGGCGCTGACTTTCTAGGCCGCCTAGGCCGCGCTGTAGGATGCCCTGGCGAATCAGGTATTCGCGTTGGGCGGGGGTGCCCGTATCGTCATAGTCGTAGCTGGCGATTTCTCCGGGATGGGTCGCATCGAAGGTGACGTTCATCAGGGGTGAACCGTAGGCTAGCTGGCCAAAGTCTTGAGGTCGAACAAAGCTGCCGCCTGCATAGTTGCGCTCATCTCCAAGAATGCGATCTAGCTCTAGTGGATGGCCGACGCTTTCGTGTAGCTGCAGCATCATTTGGTCAGGAGCCAGCACGAGGGTGGTGGTGTCATTCGGACAGTCGGGGGCGCTGAGGAGTTCGACGGCCTGCTCGCCAGTGCGGGTGGCTCTTTCCCAAAGGTCTGCTGTTTTGAATCTTTCCCAGCCGCCTTGATAGCTGTGGGCCATATGGCCGTTATCGGTGCGGGCCTGAGTGACGCCTGCCGCCTGAGCGATCGCACCCAGATGGCCTTCTATCAGGTTTAGCTTTTGGTGAACCTGCGAGCCGTTGCTGCTGACTAGCCAGGATTCGATGTCGTGGGTGCGGGCGATCGCACTGGTTCGCACGATGTCTGCTGATACCTTTAGCCGCTCACAGAGCTGACGGAGAAGATCGTTGATTTCGGCGGCTGTCAAACTGTCGAATGGCTGGTCTAGCGGGGAGGTATAGCTGCCGACTACGGTAGGTCGAACCGCTGCGGTAAAGGGATGAACGGCCCACTGGCTAGCTGCGATCGCCTGGTCATAAGCCTGCTGTGCGGCGATACGAAGCGCCTCGGGCGTGATTTGATTAGTGGCGCTATAGCCAAACTGACCGTCAGCGAGGACTTCTACCATCGCTCCTCGGTTGAGGGCGCGTCCATTTTGCTGTGGATTGCCGTCGCGCATAGACCGGGTGGTGCTAGTGGTCTGCGTGGCTCGAATGCCAATCCAGTCAGCGGAGATATCAATCTGTTCGAGTATGGCGGTTAGATGCCCAATCATAAGATTCAAACTTGCCTGTGTGCTTGTCTTTGTATGCCCGTAAACATCGGGTTCTTAAGGTCGAGATAACCTGTCAATTCTACAGGTGCTGACCTTTCATATCACAGCTCAGTCAACGAATCTGCATATCCATGACGATCTCTTACTGACTGCTCTCGCCAGTTCCTGCAATTAGCAGACTATGAGTCTTATATATTTCTGATAAATGGCTAGAAATATTATTTAACAAGTAAAAAATTGATTTATAGTTTATTTATTAATTAATAAATCCAGTTTTGAGTTACTTTCTAATATATGCATATTGATGAGCTAGACCGCAGCATTCTGACGGTTCTGATGACTGAAGGGCGAGTGAAGTGGTCGGCGCTAGCTGAACAGTTTGGCGTGTCGGCACCAGCGATCGCCGATCGGGTTCGCCGCTTGGAAAAAGCGGGTGTGCTGATCGGCTATGCGGCCAGGCTAAACCCTGAGGTGCTCGGGTTTGGGCTGACAGCTTTTGTCACGATCACGCTGGAGCATCCCCAATATCGGCAGGGCTTTGTGGACTATGTGCAGGCAAACAGTCGGGTGCAGTCTTGCCACCACATTGTGGGTGATGGTGACTATCTGCTGAAGGTTTGCTGTCGTTCTACCTCGGAGCTAGAGCAGCTTTTGAGTGAGGAGCTAAAGGCGCTGCCAGGCGTTCAGCAGACGCGGACAACGATCTCGCTGCGGTCAATCAAAGATACGGCGGTGGTGCCGATTGAGGGAGAAGAAGAGGGGTAGGGCTTCGACTACGCTCAGCTGACGAAGAGGTGGTTTGGTCAAGATGGTTTAGTCGAAATGGGCGGCGGTAATGGATTTTTGGAGGGTAGATCGGTGTTGATATTTGTACTGCTAAGAGGAGTTGCGATGGGGCTGGCGATCGCGGCTCCGGTTGGCCCGATTGCATTGCTATGCATTCGGCGAACGATAGCTAAAGGCCGATTGGTGGGGGTGCTTTCGGGGTTTGGGG
>NZ_JADEXO010000270.1 GCF_015207105.1 cf. Phormidesmis sp. LEGE 11477 | reverse complement strand
AGTAAGAGCCGGAATTTCGGCTATCGGTTGCGGCTTGATAGACACGGGCGATCGCACTCCTGATTGACTAGCGACTAGCCTCAGAATACCGATTTTTCGCTACTTTCGGAGTTCGCCAACAGTGTCCCACCGTTTGCAAGACGATTTCAGAGTTCGATTTATCGTATATAAGTCATCAGTGACAACGGATTCAGCCATTCAACGAGCTGTGCTAAACGTGTTTACATTGTAAATATGTTTGACTATACTGATCTCTATGGATGTGTACTTTCCGCTCAACGGCATCACCTTCGTCTGGAACGACCAGAAGGCATCAGCTAACCCGCTAAAGCACGACGGCATCACTTTCTCTCAAGCCGCCGAAGCCTTCTTCGATCCCCTTCTGGTTGTCGTCGATGCTAGCCGTAACGATGAAGCAAGGGACGCCATTATCGCCCTGGACAGGCGATGGAATCTCTTATTCGTCGTGTTTGTAGAACGCGAAGATGACTATATCCGTATTGTGTCCGCTCGCAAAGCGACTCGGAAGGAGCGCGAATACTATGAAGCCTGATGCCCTCAAAAAACGACTCAAACAAAATCGCCCGATGACCACGATAACGATTCGGATGCCGGAAGATGTCATCGAAGACTTGAAGCGTATAGCCCCACAGCTTGGGTTCTCTGGCTATCAACCGCTAGCGAGAACATATATAGGACAGGGCTTACGGACTGATCTAGAACGACTGGAGAACGACACGGTGTCATCCTTCATTGATAGTCTGAAGCGCCATGGTGTGGGTGATGAAGTGATTCAGGAAGCTCTGAACGAAGTCACAGGAGGCTAGCATCTTCCTTATTGCTTCGTTCACCTAGCTATTGCTCAGCCGCGTCAGCATTGTGCGTCTAAAAGTGCGCGTGCTACACTCTTTCAGGGCAATATGATCGTATACCTGCTGCAACACCTTGTCGCAAGCCTGCTTTGTGGTCGCTAGTCGCTAGGTAGCAAGCTAAAGATTGTCGCTTATCGAAGCCTTTTCTCTCAGAGAGATCCATGCAACTCATAGGAGTGATCGAACTGAATGTTTGTTCTAGTTCCTGACGATTGCGCTATGTAGCACACAAATTGAATAACTCTTTGCAAGACACCACAAAATGCAGAGCAAGATACCAACAACTCAACCTAAGACAAGCTAGACTCAACATTGAGTCTTAAAATAAGATTTTATTCACTCGACATGAGATGAGACTAAAACCCAAAATTTAGTTCGCTTGGTTCAACGTCTCAATATAAGACAGAACGGTAACCCTTGGGGTACCAACTTAAGCCGGGACAAAAAGCTCTGGTTAAGGATGCGTGAATAAGCCCATTAGACAAAAAGCTCTGCAGCAAAGCCCAGAGCCATGTATCGTCACCCTAACAAGATTCAAACATGGGT
>NZ_JADEXO010000178.1 GCF_015207105.1 cf. Phormidesmis sp. LEGE 11477 | reverse complement strand
GAAGGTGGGTTCAGGCCATTACGGAACCCTGATGACCCAAATGAGCCTTTTTACTAGGCTTAAAACCCAGCGGTAGAGAGGGCTCTGGCCTTAGCGTGGTTTTCTGTTCCGTTACTACTCAAACCCCAGAACCGCTAGAAAATCAGGAACATTATCTATCAAGAAAATATTAAGAACTGTGAATATTTTATCGACGAGTACAGACTGTGTGTTTGATGAGCTTTCAACTCTAATTGGACTTCCAATCAGCATATTTTTATACGTTGTCAAACGTATAACCAAGTAAGTTTAGTCATATTTAAGACAAAAATACATAACTTAGGACAAAATAAAGTTCGGTTTTAGGACAGTTCGTTTGTACTTGGCTGAAATTCAGTCACTTTTATGCAAATAGTCGCCTAAAACAGGATCTAACTTCAGAATGAGGTTTTGGACTTTCTTATACTTCTGTCTATTTCTGGGCAGATCTATGATGTTTTTCACAACATCTAGAGGGTTGTCGTTTCTTTTTCACCACAGATAAGCTGGACCACATGAGCTAAGAGATCTAACTCAATCACACTTAAGCTCATTCTTAAGACAACACAATCTAGAAACTTTCATGACTATTAAATCAGAACAAACCATTTCAATATTGAGCGTCTTGAACAAGCACAATCTTGCCCCAGACCAGCTTGACTACGTCCTCAATGTCTTTGAATGTCAGCGGTATCAAAAAGAGACCAGAACTTACGTCAGTAAAGAGATAGACGCCTGGCTTTCTATCCTGTTTGCTCGTTGCCATTCTGAGATCTCGACTCAAGATTATTTGGCTCTTCTGAAGGATAAAAGCTTCTTGTATCGATGTGACCGTTGCAAGTACCTACTCTTTTCAACACACCTCTTACTTGCAGAAGGGCAGTTGACTCACATTTGTACAGATCCTAGGCATCTGCGAGCTAATCTATCCGGTCATTTGCTCTTGATAGGCTCTGGCTCTTTAAATAAATTGGTCAGAAAGCATCGCACACTACTTGATTTAGAAAATCGCAAGCTTACTAACTCACTGTAGTCAGCATCTTATGCTGCCCTTGATCTACCTGCGATGATGCGGCAAGAATCGTCGCAGGTAAACCTACCACGCCTCCCAGTAGATATAGGAAACAACAAACATGAATAAGCTTTCATTTATTGCCCGCAGGCAACGAACTTCGCAATCAACCTCAACTTCTCGCTTCATCTCAAACAACCCCAGGCTAAGACCCATTTACGATGAACGGTCTCACGCTTGGAAGATAAATGGCTTAAAGCTATTTATCTATCCGTCTCCTGTAGAAGTGGTCGCGTGTGGAGAAATTAGCGCTCAGAAAAAGGGACAAGTGGTGGTTGTCGCGGGAGGTATTCCTTATCAAGCAGTCGTAGAAAACTCATCCGAAACAATCTTGGTCGGACAACCTGCTTTGGCTACTGCCAGATACGGAAATACGCTCATTGTCCACCGTAGTCCCTCTCAACTACAGAAGATAGCCTAACGAGTAGCCCACAAAAATTGAGGCATCGGCAGGTACGCTGATGCCTCAATCCACAGATGTCTAGAGCGACCTTATTAGGGTTCGCAGAAAACATTGTTCCACCTCAATTCTAACAGAGAAGGAAAGGAAATCAGTTTCTCTGTGTCAATAAAGTTAACAGAACGGATTGCTATCAGTGTCTTAGTTCTTCTTCTAGGACTAGGTTCTAGCACTCTCAAGCTAATCTTGTTTGACACAGAACAAATTAGTTACGTAGACAACATCTGTCTAACCCGATCTCCTGATGCTCTGCCACAGAACGAAGAGCAAAAAACTCAGTAATAGAGTTGCTTCACTGCGACTGTCGACAAACAGTCAACAGTCGCATCTCTCTCACATCTAAAGCATACTTTTTCCCATTCACTAAGGACATGCTAATCATGACTTTTGCACAAACATTGTCAATCACAGTTATCGCAGACTATGGAATAGGAGATCTAGCATTTTCTGAAGTCAAGCAGCAGCTTAGAAAAGAGTTTCCTCTATCTCCTATAGACACGATATCCACTCACCCTTTTGACACAGTGGCTACAGCTTTTCTAATCGCACAGCTAGGTCGAAATAGCGGTTTGAGAAGAAGAGTCCTGTTTCATAACTGCGCTCCTAGAAAAGACAATCTAAAGGCGAGAACAGATAATCAAGGAGAAAAACTTACTTTTGCACGGCTTAAAAATAATGTGATCGTGATCGGCGTTAATTCGGGACATTGCCTGTCTTTAATTAAAGACTATGTCACGTGTCTTCATGAAGTTAATGTTTCAGCATCTGGTTCGCAGTTTCGTTCAAGGGACATTTTTCCTGACGCATTAGCAAAGTTGGTGCAAGGGGATTTCAGCTTGTTGGGAGCTGAAATCCCCTTAGAAACAATTCCTGATATTCCATCCAACTGCATATTGTGGAATGATGGTTACGGAAATCTAAAGACGTCCATTCCTTTTGAGAGTCTTGAATTACAGCCCGGTACCGAGCTCTCTTTTAAGATTGGAAGTTACGCCAATAAAGCTGTTTTTGTTGATGGCAGCTTCTCTGTGCCAGATGGCACGTTAGCTTTTTCCCCAGGAAGCTCCGGATGGCCACAGGCTGATGGTACAGGACGTCTTAGGCTGATGGAACTATTCCTTCGAGGAGGCAGTGCATGGGAAAAGTTTGGAAGACCAAAGACTGGTCAGACAATCACCTACCTCGGAGCACGTAAGACAACCGATTTGTTAGGTTGGGAGTATACCTACCAGTCAGCATAGAAAATTGGCATCAAAAAGCGACAACCCAGTGTAGTTTGCTCTTCTAAGCTATCTCACAAAATGGGTGGGGCATGACCTACCCATTCTCGCTTATATGTGAGGGAGCTTGCCTAGCTAACACTTTGCGGCCTTATTGCACTTGATCGCAGCTACGCTGTGCGATTCGTTTAGCTGGGAAGTCGATTCATTGTCGAATTGGCGTACAGCTAGCGAGGCTCAACAGAACCTAGACAACTTAGAGGTCGGATCAGTACCCTGTTGGACTTCACATTCGATAGGAAGCCTGACTGGTCGAGCACAGAACCAGCGCCGTCACCCCTGCAGTAGCGACTGAGCATCAATCCGTAAAGCGGGGTGAAATGGGCCAACGACTTGAGATTCTAACGAGTCAACGACTCTAGGTGAGCTAACAAGGCTAGGAGACGAACCTACGTCTGAACCGTCGTCATGTCGAGTGAGGGGAAATGGGGTATCAGTATCCCTTCCCTTCTAATACATCGAATTTATCACCGATCATGAAGTGGAAAACTCAAGTATGATCTACCTTTGCGGCTTCGCAACAACATGTTTTAGAAGTGATGACTTATACTATTTTTGAGACAATTGTATCGTTCCGAAAATCTTCGTTTCTGGCACTTCTACTTTATAATCGATTATAAAGTAGGAAATGCAAGTGTGCTTTACCTTTGCGGCTTCGCACTGTGTTTCATAAGTGATGGTTTATACGGGTTTTGAGACAATTCTGTCGCTCCTAGAATCTTTGTTAAAGACACACTATACTCTGTACGTATTGAAGCCAATCAGATGTTTGCAAGCCTTACTCGCAAAGCTATTTGCTAGATGTTTGCGTACTATTTTCTGTGGAGAAGTAGAAGCCCAGCAATAGCTCTCTATTCTGCCACCGCTTAAATGCTAAAGAGCGAAAGAACGACATATAGGCGATGAAAATCGATAAGAAAATGAGTAGTACCCTCTCAAACGAAAACCCTCCTTGAAAGAAGTTAGTCACTATAACGACAGGTAGAAGCAGAAATCCAAAAGACAAGTTTCTGTGCATAATGTGACTTGCTAGGTATGACTCCGATGTCACAACAGCTTCGCTACTGATAGCCTTCAAGTAAGCGGCCAGCCTAGAATTCATCCAGTTATGTTTCTTAGGAATTCCTATCTTGTCCCGTAGCCGTAAAACCAGCTTATCTTCAAAATCTAGCGCTGTGATCGCTGCTGGTTCGTAGGCTTGCGAAAGTGCAGCATTTCGCTTCTCAATCATGTTGCCGAAGTAGCTATAGTCTTTACGGAAAGCTCTACACAACAGCAAAAAATATCTCCAGGTTATTCCTTGAATAGAGCCGCCTAGTATGTAACTGCAAAAACCTATCAAAAGTACAAAAGGCAGTGACAGCTCATCCTTGACACTAAGAAGCGTATCTTGAAGGCTACCGACCGGGTTGTAGAGCAGGAAGAGCGCCAGAATCAATGGTGACCCTCCGATGATGGCAGAAAACACCTCATACGGCCCAAGAGCAAACTTGAGTTTATCCATCAGTGAGCGCTAATCTACGGTAGTAGAACTATACAGATGAAGTGTTAGCTTTGTCTCACCCATGCACCCTTCGACCTCTGTATACGACGGTTTATAGTCGAGGTCTTTATCTTACGAAAACAGATGCGCTAGTGCGCTTCTTTTATCAAAAAAACGGTCGTTAATTTAGCAATCAGTGTGCACCTACTTAAGCCTGTTGACAGTCTCTTCTAGAGTTTGACAATGCTAGGTGTGGTTTATGCTCTTTGGAACTGATGTGAAAATGAAGACATAGATGGATATTCCTTACGATCCTGATTGGACGTTTGCTGAGCTTGTTGAGAAGCTATCCGAGCGGCACAGACCCGGCAGCGTCGTCTCAGGTAAGGCACGCAATGTTTTATTTCAAGCATGGGGACGGCATGTAGGCGGTGCCAGAGCCACGCAGGAGATAGAGAAGGCTATTGGAGCATACAAGACCGTATCAGCGGCGGCGGCAGCTTTTCGCATGAGTACAACGACGCTTCGTGATCTACGGCAGTTGTTTTGGACCATTCACGATAGCGATGTTGGCGCAGGGCAAGTCTCAATTCCGCTGCGTACTAACTCAGAATGGCTGTCTAATCTGAGCTTGACCGAGATCAACGATCTTCTTTCGGTTATCATCACTACCTTTGGTGAGAAGGAGATTGCTTCACAGATTTCGGTCTCTGCTCTAACGGAAGAGTTTGTTTCGGTGTTTCGTAGCGCAGCCCGCGTAGCTGAGATGCAAAGAGGTGTTGACGAGCTACGCGGTTATCTGGAGAACGGAGAAGCCGCTGAAAGCTTGTATCAAGGGTGGTGTGATCGCCATGGTTGGGCCTTTGGTCACGGATATATTCCTCGTGACTTGGTTCATCGAATCTCTGCTGGAGATCAAGTGGACATGCTTCTAGATACAGTCTCAGGCTTTCGCGACATCGTCGAGTTGAAGCGACCTGATGTACAAGTGCTTAAGTACGATAAATCGCACAAGAACTACTACTTTTCTCCTGACGTCTCGGCAGCAATTGGACAGACTCATCGCTATCTAGACGTACTTCAGGAAGAAGCCATCAAGGGTCTCCGCGATCATCCGCATATTCTTGCCTATCATCCCCACGCAATTATCGTTATTGGACGTTCTAACCAGTGGCGCGAGGAAGAGGTTCGTGCCCTTCATGGACTGAATCGTCGCCTTCATGGATTAACTCTCATGACGTACGATCACCTTCTATCGCAATGTGAACAGATACTACGAGTCATTTCAGCCCAGTATACAAGTTCTGAATAGATTTTCCAGTTCTACCGCCTGTCCCTGTGTGCGCTAGCAAGTTTCGGCACACAGGGCTTTTGCCAAGTCAACATATTTCGCATAATAGATCGTTAGTACTATACAGCTTCAGCCAGTAGTATGAGTACACTGCACCTTAAGTCTGTAATAGAGGGTCTCCTGTCTGAATGGTGAATGCCACGGAAATACTACCTATAGTTACTGCCTCACCCAAACCTTTCGTAAAGTGGGTAGGAGGAAAAACGCAGCTTCTGTCTGAGTTAGCTAAGCGTGTTCCTGGTGACTTCAGTCGGTATTATGAGCCTTTTTTAGGCGGTGGTGCCCTCTTCTTTCGTCTCCAGCCGCAGCGGGCCTGTTTAACCGATATTAATCCTGACCTTGTGAACCTATATACGGTTGTTCGCGACAAAGTTGACGAACTAATTGAAGATCTGGGTCAGCATGTCTACGAGAAGGACTATTTCTATGAGGTCAGAGGTGCTGATAGAAATTCAGCATACGAGACTTGGACCGATGTGCAGAGAGCGAGCCGCTTTATCTATCTCAACAAGACCTGTTATAACGGCCTCTATCGAGTAAATTCCAAAGGGCAGTTTAACGTGCCATTCGGACGATACAGCAACCCCGCTATCCTTGACTCAGAAAATCTGTATGCCTGTCATGCCGCCCTTCAGAAGACCGTAGTCGAGGTGGCTGATTTCTATTCTGTCAGAAGGCGGATCAGAGCTAATGACTTTGTATATTTCGACCCACCCTACGCGCCGTTGAGTGCTACAGCTAAGTTCACTAGCTATACAAAGGGTGGCTTTGATGTAGACATGCAGTACGCACTTCGCGATCTCTGTCGTGCTCTTGATGAGCGGTCTATCCGGTTTATGCTGTCAAACTCATCGGCACCGTTGATCCTCGATCTATATGCCGAATTCAATATAGAGTTTGTCTACGCAACGCGGTCCATTAACAGTAATGCTGGAAAGCGGGGAAAGATACCAGAAGTAGTAGTCACTAACTACGAACACTAACTCAGGCACAGGCGATCGCATGGCAAGAACTCAAGGCGGCACCGCCAACCACCAGGGTCGAATACTAGAAAGAACTGTGGTCCCGACCTTCGAGGCCCACGGTTTTGAGGTAGTTGCCTACAGTGCCTGGAAGAAAAAGCCTGCGAATTATGGAACAGAGTTGCTTTTGAAGCATGTTCCATATAGGACAATCTATAACCAAAACGGTTACACAGAGTTTCTGATTAAGTCTGAGCTATTCGGGCTCAATGTTCGTATTGAATGCAAATGGCAGCAGTCGAGCGGTTCAGTAGATGAGAAATTACCTTATCTGTACCTCAACTGCATCGAGTCCATGCCAGAGACGGATATCATCATCATTGCTGGAGGTGGCGGCATGAAGCCTGGTGCAATTCCTTGGTTGAAGGAAGCCGTTGCTAAGAAAAAGTACGTGTCACTAGATATGCCGCAGAAAAACATTCGGGTCTTCTCAATCGAAGAATTTATGACTTGGGCGAATAGGACGCTGCGGTAAGACGCTAGATTTCTAGACTTTGCCTGACTTTTAGTGAAGCCCAAATATCGAGCAATTAGTTGGGCTTTGAACTGCCTGATCGCAATCGAGAATGGTTCCGCTATCGCTTTCCCGATCCGAGATTGCTAAAGCGAGGAGTATACAGCTTAAAGGCTCGTTTGGCCTTGGTTTGAGGGAACTTAAGTAGTCGAGCCACACAGTAAAAAGCCTAGAGTGAGCCGTACTCGTTAATGAGAGCATCTGGCCACCTCTAGGCTTGTGTGTGTGAAGAGAAAAGGATGCCCCAGCCAATGAAGCATGGAACCCTCACCAGAGTATAAGGAAGGCATCCAACCCTAACAAGCAGCAGCAATAAGCCAAGAGAGGACGGCCTGGTGCTGCTGATAACGGCCACGGCTCTTGGCAGTTGTCTTACCAAGAGCGATCGCAAGATGCTTATCGAAGTGTGCTCTTAGTGCGAGCATCGAGGCTGTCAAGCCGAGCGGCTTGGACGTTGTCTACGGCTTTAGTTTGGTTGCTAAGGAAGTCCAAACGAGTTGCCTGGATGTTGCCGACCGCCTTAGTCTGATTGTTCAGAAACTCAAGCCGTGTTGCCTGAACGTTGCTGACTGCCTTGGTCTGGTTCTCTAAGAACTCAAGGCGAGCGTCCTGAATGTTCTCAATCGCTTTGGTTTGGGTGTTGAGGTGCTCTAGGCGAACCTTTTGGATATCGTCAACGGCTTTAGTTTGGCTGTCTAGAAACTCAAGGCGAGTTGCTTGAACGTCTTCGACGGCCTTAGTCTGGTTTGCGAGGAACTCAAGCCGTGTCGCCTGGACATTCTCAACAGCTTTAGTCTGCGTATCGAGGAACTCTAAGCGACGTTCCTGAATAGAAGAAGAGGGAAAGGTCTCAGCGGCATTCGCAACAGGCGCGAAAGTTAACGTAGTGGCAGCGAGAGCGAGAGCGGAAAAGAGGATGTTTTTCATGAGGTGGCTCCTGGGGAAATCAATGTGTTTGCTTCATTGATTTGAGAATGCCACGAGTTCAAAGGCGTCGGCTGAGGACGGATTAAGGGGTAACTGAGCGTAGGTAAAGAGAATGGGACGACAGCACCCAGTCAATTCTCAGAGTCCTCTCATGAACGGGCTGTAACGCTTGTATTGCATTGTCTTTGCTGTGTATTCTGAGTATCTATGAAGGGCGACGCGCAACCTACAAAAGAGAATCGCGCATCTCAGGAATGAAACTTCTGTCAAGAAGCAAGCTAAGATTCACCACGGGTAGCTCTCAGCAGGGCTAGCCATTTAATGTCCTGTCTCATCGATTCCCGTTTCAAGCATGGCACCCTCCCCCACTTCTGCCACCCCCTTGAAAGAAGCCTGGTCAGAAGCAATCGCCGAAGCCGCTGCCCTCACTCTGCCCGATAC
>NZ_JADEXO010000032.1 GCF_015207105.1 cf. Phormidesmis sp. LEGE 11477 | reverse complement strand
GGTCTAGACAATTTTCCCTAACAATTTTTCTAGAGGAATAAACTTAAAATGGCTGAGCGTGTTGCAATCATTGGTGCGGGTCCCTGCGGACTTTCTCAACTTCATGCCTTTGAGCAAGCGCGTCTAAAAGGAGCTGACATTCCTGAAATTGTCTGTTTTGAGAAGCAGGCCGGGTGGGGCGGTCTGTGGAACTTTACCTGGCGCACAGGACTTGATCCGCACGGTGAGCCTGTCCATGGCAGCATGTACCGCTACCTCTGGTCTAACGGCCCGAAAGAATGTCTGGAGTTTGCCGACTACACCTTTGATGAGCACTTTGGCCAGCCTATTCCATCATTTCCGCCCAGAGAAGTGCTCTACGACTACATCACTGGCCGCGCCAAGAAGGAAAACTTGGAAAGTTATATTCACTTCAGCACATCGGTTCGCTATATAGAATACATTGAATCAACAGATACGTTTCGCATTCGTGCTCATGACCTAGTAGCTGACTGCGAACTGGTAGAAGACTTTGACCATGTCATTGTCTGTACAGGGCATTTCTCCGTACCGAGGGTGCCATTTTTTGAGGGGCTTGATCGCTTTCCAGGCCGGGTGCTTCACAGCCACGACTTTCGTGAGGCCCGCGAGTTTACCGGAAAGGATGTGCTTGTAGTCGGCAGCAGCTACTCTGCGGAAGATATTGCGCTGCAAAGCTATAAATACGGGGCGCGCTCAGTCACAATCAGCTACCGCACAGCACCCATGGGCTTTGACTGGCCAGAGGGCATCAGGGAAGTTCCTCTTCTCACACATATAGAAGGTAGAACAGCTCACTTCAAGGACGGCAGCACTCAGGCCGCAGATGCAATTGTTCTATGCGTAGGCTATCAGCATCACTTTCCCTTCCTAGCCGACAACCTGCGTCTAAAGACCCAGAATCGTCTCTATCCCGGCTCTCTTTATAAAGGAATTTTCTGGGAGCCAAACCCAAAGCTGATGTATCTTGGCATGCAAGATCAGTTTTACACTTTCAGTATGTTTGATGTGCAAGCTTGGTATGCCCGCGATGTGGTTCTAGGTCGCATTGTTCTACCCGATGCCGCAGCGATGGCTGAGGATATTGCGCTCTGGCAAGGGCGAGAAGAGGCGCTAAACGACGCCTTTGAACAAATTGACTATCAGAAGGATTACATTATTGAGCTGGCTAAAGCGGTAGATTATGCGTCTTGCGATTGGGAGATGACAGTATCGCTATTCAAGGAATGGGAACACGACAAAGAGCACAGCATTCTAGGCTATCGCGACAAGGCGTTTACTTCTCCCTGTACGGGTACCAAAGCGCCCGTTCATCACACGCCGTGGATTGAGGCGATGGATGATTCAATGGCAGATTTTTTAGCAAAGCGGGCGCTGCAGAGCTAGTCTTTACCGATTTTTGCTTGCCCGATCTTTGCTCTTGGATCTGCTGACGATAGGCATGAAGTCTTTGACAAGAGGGTAGAGCCACAGAGTACAGGGCCACAGAGTACGCAGCTCGGCTCGGTCTAATAAAACCTAGACAAACACTATGATTCCAGTTGGGTATATGTTCAAACAAGTCTGTGAAAAGCCGAGCTGGCTAAAAGCAGGCAGTGTCAAAGATCTATATTCTGTAAGTGGATGCATCTCAGAAGACTTTTGCGACTGGATCAATGAATGGAAACATAATGGTTACTGGCTATTCAATCATCCAGCTATCATGCAGTCGATAGCTGAGCAAAAGAATATATCGCTAGAGAAGATGAAGCTGTTCTTCTACATGTCTAGCGAGATGGAGTGGGATGAAGATACACGTCAATGGGGCCAGTACCAGGGCGAAAAATCTTTTGAGACTAATGTCAAGATCCCTGAGAAATCGAAACTGGAAGGCTTTGATATCGTATCATTCTGTGCTCATACGGTTTGTGAATGTTCACCGCTTTCATGTAATCACCTCGCTGAGAGTATTCCAACCAACAGCCATTGTTTACTTTCCTCGTATAAGGAAGCAAAAAATGTAGTCGAGTCTGGAGTATTAGAGAATTGCGAACCAGGTCCCTATAGAATATATGAGGTTTATTCAGTTATCTGTGTCTAGCTAAATTCCGTAAGAGAACGCTTGAATTATGACTATGAATCAATGGCCTAGCCGAGCTCAAACGTTGTAATGCCGAATATTTTGTTCAAGGGTAGCGCTGGCGGCTGTTGAGTATACATTCTAGCGGTCTCGAATACGCTAGTCATACGATACTTTTTGGCTAAATCAACAGCCGCCGTATTCACGCTAGGAACATCTAGGTAAAATGGAACGCTGGGTTGAACATGAGATTTGAGTGCGAGAAAAATCGCCTCTGCGAATTCAGGAGTATCTGCAAAGAGCGGCCCGATTTTGTATCCTAGCTGGCAAGGGCGAAGTACCCCATAGCCAACGAGATTGTTATTGTTCATCAAGCCAATAGCAACATGACGAGGCGAACTTAGCCAGCAGTGAAGAAAAGCAGATCGGTTATCGAGAAAAATACGCTTATCGTAGCTGATGATAGTTTCTCTTGAGACTGACGACAAAGAAACAAGGCTAATGTCGTCGCCTAACATCTTTTCGATCTGAGGCGGGTTTTCACCTAGCCCTCCAGTACCTTCGTATCTGATGTTTCTATGGGCTAGCTGAAAGTCGGATTTGACGTAGTTGGCTTGCTGCTCAACCACACCGTCTAAACCAATATTTCGCCCCTGAAGGTAGTTGAGGCCGGCCTGCCATATTTGAATGCCGTAGCCGTGTCCTCTCCATTCTGGCCTAACGATGTAGAAGCCTAAAAAGCCGAACGTCTTGCCATATCGCACTGCTGAAATACTGGCGATCGCTTCACCATCTAGAAATCCCATCAAAAAGCCGTCGGGGTCAGCCGCGTAGAAGCATTTCGCATCGTGTAGTCCTGGGTTCCAGCCTTCAGCAGCGGCCCACTTAATCGCGATCGCCAACTGATCACAAGTCATCGTTCGGATAGTATACGCACTCCCGATGTTTTGTTCGTTGCTCTGAGATGACACCATTGGTTAGCAACCTGAGAATTTAGAACAACTTTAAAGTACTCTTTTAGATAATATGCTGGTTAATGGCCTTAGAGCATAAAGGAACGGATTCTATGACTGCAAACTATCCCCGAGATCTAGTCGGCTACGGGCAGCGCCCGCCGAATCCACAATGGCCAAACCAAGCTCAGCTAGCGCTTCAGTTTGTGATTAACTACGAGGAGGGCGGCGAAAATTGTGTTTTACACGGCGATGCGGCTTCGGAGTCTTTTCTCTCTGAGATTATTGGAGCCTCACCGCTGCTAGGCGTGCGTCATCTCAATATGGAGTCGATGTACGAGTACGGTAGTCGGGCCGGGTTCTGGCGGCTGCATCGTTTGTTTACGGAGCGAAATTTGCCGCTGACGGTCTATGCGGTGGCGATGGCGCTAGAGAGAAACCCGGACGCGGGCAAGGCGATGGTGGAAGCGGGCTGGGAGGTGGCTAGTCACGGCTACCGATGGATTGATTATCAGTATGTGGGAGAAGACGTGGAGCGATCGCACATTCAAAAAGCTATCGACATCCACACCCAGATCATTGGCAGCAGACCCTTAGGCTTCTACCAGGGCCGCAACAGTCCCAACACCCGGCGATTAGTCGTCGAAGCAGGCGGCTTTCTCTATGATGCTGATAGCTATGCAGATGATTTGCCGTATTGGAATCATGACTACGGCCAGCCGCATCTGGTCATTCCCTATACGCTAGACAACAACGATATGCGCTTTGCCACTGCCCAAGGATTTAACTCAGGCGATCAGTTCTTCGCCTACTTACGAGATGCGTTTGATGTCCTTTACGCAGAAGGTCAGCAGTCTCCTAAGATGATGAGCGTCGGGCTTCACTGTCGGCTCTCTGGCAGACCTGGAAGAACGGCTGCCTTAGCAAAATTCTTAGACTATGTGCAAAACCACGAGAGGGTTTGGATCTGTCGGCGCGTAGATATTGCCAGGCATTGGCACAAGTCATTTGCCTAGACATCAGCCGTTATGATCGGGCGTCATAGTCGGACTGCTGACCCAAGCTATTGCTCTCAAAAGCGCTGATTTCAACGGCTGTGGTATCAAAGCTAGCCATCTCGCAGGGCATGATTGAAAGGATCGCCGGATCGGTTTCTAGCCAGGCTGCGATCTCGCCAACAGATGATAGAAAAGCAGACAGTAGCTTCTTCATAGCAGTGCGCTCCGTTAACATTTCTCAGATGTTACAAAGACTATTTGCTTAGATCAAGCAATTCATATAGTTCTTAGCATCCCAGTGCAGCGAACCCAACCATAGCGGCGCGTTATTCAAGCGTATGCTCCTACGCCTAAGATTTGAGCACTAAAACAGGACAGTGAGCTGAGCGAATCACCCGCTCAGCTACCGAACCAATCAGAAAACGGCTGAGACTTTTATGATCCTGAGAAGGCATTACGATCATCTCTGCTCCTGTCTTTTCAGCGAATTCGATAATCTGAGTGGCCGGATCGCCAAGCGTGACCTCAATATGAACGCCGGTATAGCCTAGATCGTTCATCTTTTCGCTGATGAAACTATGAACCTTTTGCTTGCGTTCTTCATCTGTCAGCGTATCCCACATCGCCGCTGGATCGGCTGGATGCAGCGGCGACAGACTATGGATAACTTGTAAGCCTGAGGCATCTTCAACGTACGCTTTGGCAACAGCAATCGCCTCATAAGATGACTCAGAGAGATCAGTGGGAACCAGAACTTTTTTTTTCTTGAGCCAGTTCATCACTTATCCCCACTTATGTTGTCTTGCTTACCTAGGCTGTAACGGAATTCGTTGTTCATTTCACACCCTATCTCTCTCACTATCTACCTCAAAACGCGCTCTTTGGCCTCTAGCACAGACTCCAACATTTCACCTGAGTTCAGACGGCTCATGTAGCTCTCTAGCTCTTTAGCCACTATGCCAGAAAGGAAGAAGCAACCTAGCAGGTTAGGGATAGACATCGCTAATAAAAGAATATCGCTAAATTCTAGAACTAGCTGAAGATTGATGATTGAACCGACAAATCCGCAGAATAGAAATAGCGCCTTGTACACATTCACCGAAGCCTCACCAAACAGGTAGGACCAAGCCATCTGCCCGTAGTAACTCCAAGAAATCATGGTGGAAATAGCAAACAAGAAGCCAGCGATCGCAATTACATAGGGAAACCAGCTAATAACCGTTGCAAAAGAAGCCGCTGATAGTCTAGCCCCGTCTAGGTCGGCGGAGGCCGGATCTGCGTAGACGCCTGTTAAGACAATCACAATAGCCGTCATATTACAGATGAACATCGTATCGATAAAGGGTTCTAACAAAGCCACAATGCCTTCTCGCACTGGTTCGTCCGTACGGGCGGCTGAATGGGCGATCGCAGCCGAGCCAATCCCGGCCTCATTAGAGAAAACCGCTCGCTGAAATCCAATAACAATCGCGCCTAATAAGCCACCAGCGACCGCCTGCGGCACAAAAGCTGTCGAAACGATTGTTCCAATCGCTGCTGGAATATCGGTAAACCTCACTAGCATTACCCACACACAGGCCAAGGCATAGATTACCGCCATAAAGGGCACTAAAAAACCGGCAACCGCTCCGATTCTCTCAATTCCACCCAGAATTACTAGGCCAACAATAGCCACTAGGATCAAGCCAAACAGCCAGCTTGCATTCTCGAAAAACGGAATCACGTTCGACACAGCTGCGTAGGCTTGGTTAGCCTGAAACATATTGCCCGCCCCCATCGTGGCGATCGCGCAAAACACGGCATAGATAACGCCTAAGCCTTTGCCAAAGCCCCTCATGCCAATAGAAGAAAGCCCCCGAGAAAGATAGTACATCGGCCCGCCGCCCACCGTACCGTCGGGCTTGATTGTCCGAAACTTTTGACCGAGCGTACATTCTGCAAACTTACTCGACATCCCAAGGAAGCCTGCCACCGTCATCCAGAAAGCAGCCCCAGGGCCGCCTAGCCGAATCGCGATCGCCACCCCGGCAATATTTCCGATTCCCACCGTTCCTGAGAGCGCTGCTGCTAATGCCTGAAAGTGAGAAACGTCACCCTCATCCTCAGGATCGTCGTACTTACCCCGGACGATATCAATCGCATGCTTAAAGGCTCGGACGTTGATAAACTTCATCCGCAGCGTAAAAAAGACAGCCCCAGCGACTAACCAAAGAACGATAAACGGTATGCCATTTTCGCCCCCAATCTTGAAGTAAAATACTAGATTAAGAACGTTAATTATTCCTTGAAAAATAGATTCTAAAATACCGACTGATGCTGTTGTACCCTCGCCGTCTTGGGCAAAAACTGCCTGAGGTATTAAAACCGTAGCGGCAACTAAAAAATAAAACCTATATTTGAAGCTAGACAATAGCTGTCTCATAGCTGTCCTTGTTTCTAATTATGTAAACGATAAAAACCGAACTGCAACAACAGAGCTATCGTTGCGGCACTCACTTTCATATCAACTATTTAATGGCTAAAACCTATGTGTATAAGACTTTTTGGCTCTTTTTAGAAGCTCCTCAGAGAGCTTTTGGGGCTTTTTATGGGCTCATGTTAACGGTTGTATCCCTATACAGTTGGGGATACTGTAGCCCAAGATACGTGAGTTGTTGTAACTCAAGGTTTTATCACGCCAACCCGCTTTATCTGTCAGCTTCGTCTAAACTCTCAGGCCCAATGCCCAACCCAAAGGCTCAGTCCAAAAGCTCAGTCCAAAGGCTCAGTCCAAAAGCTCAATAGTATCCCCTGCTTTGACCATCCCTTCTACTAAAACGGCGGCATATACACCAGCGTAGCCTTCGTGAGTACTTGCGAGGTGCTTGATAATATCGGGATTAGCTTCAGAAGTCTCTGGATCTAAGGTGATCATTTTGCATCTAGGATCGCGCTCTAGCACGTTGACTTCTAATTGATCACCTATTTTCAAACGCTTGCCAAGCAGTTCGTTCTCGTACAGCGGCGGCATGTCCTCATTCCAGCTCACGTAGAAGTTTGCTCGAAACCGACGCTTGTCAATTTCTACGGCTAGCTGGTCAGACAATAATTCTTGCAGTTGAACTGAGAATAAAGAGAGTGGTCTACAGTCGTACTGACTCTTTTGAGTGAAATGAACTCTGAGCGTTGGGTCTTGGCTAAGGGTTTGAAGATGCTCTAAAAAAGCTTCATCATCCAGGCTGTAGCTTTTACCTTCAGGCGTTTCTACCTCTACAGAAAAGTCTTGAATGGTTGGAGTCAGCGGATTGATGCCAGGGGCCATGCCTTGTGCTGCTTCAAGATTTTTGGGCTTGAGCGTAGCGCTAGCTTGCTTATAACGAGGGGTATAAAGCAACAGAGATTCTGTATCTCTAGCAGTGAACCAGGGAAACCCAGGATTGCCTTTGTCTGTGACAAAACTGTAGACGCGATCGCCCATAAGTCCGGCAAAAGCTACAAAAGCTTCGGCAAGATTTTCTCCTCGCATACTTTTAACGGGATAGCGCCAGATGCTCTCAATTGTGCCAACCGTAGACATTTCATACCCCATTAATGGAAGAACAAAAAGAAACTAAGAGAAAATAAATCTCTAAGTGTAGATAATTAAATTTTTAAGGCAAACAGTGCATATAGTTTTCAGCATCCCAGTTGCTGGTAGTGGCTAGGAAGCGAATCCACTCATCGCGCTTGTACTCTTCGTATAGTCCGTACATTTCACCCGGCATGGCTGACTGGATCACCTCATCTTCAGCCAGCCGATCTAGCGCTTCGCCTAGGGACATAGGCAGCTTTTTCGTTTGCTTGCCAGCTTCCATCGCCTCATAGATGTTGCGCTGTTCGGGCTCGCCTGGATCTAGCTGGTTGCTCAGCCCATCGTCAAAAGCTTGTAGCATCGCCCCGGCCATTAGGTACGGATTTACCATCGAATCTACCGCCCGATATTCAAACCGCCCAGGCGCAGAAACGCGCAAGCCACAAGTACGGTTTTGATAGCCCCAGTCAGAGTAGACGGGTGCCCAAAAGCCAGCGTCCCACAGACGACGATAGGAGTTGACAGTAGAACAGCCCACCGCCGTAAGTGCGCCTAGATGAGCGATCACACCACCAATGCAGTTCAATCCAATCGGGCCTGGAATGCGAGGAGATTTTCCTGGAACTGGCATGAAGGTATTTTCACCGCCCTGTTGATAGGTGTAGTTTCCTTCTAGGCCGAGAAGTGTGTCCATGCCAAATGTTTTTACGGTCGTGTCGCCCCCGCGCCATAAAGAGAGATTGTGGTGACAGCCGGAGGCAGAGACGCCTAAGAAAGGCTTAGACATGAAGCAGGCAATCAGATTGAATTCTCGGGCTACTTGAGCACAGATTTGGCGGTAGGTCGTCAGGCGATCGCACGTCCTTAGCGCATCGTCATACATAAAATTCAGCTCTAGCTGACCCGGCGCGTCCTCATGATCGCCCTGAATCATATCTAGGCCCATCGCCCGGCTGTACTCAATTACTCTCAAGAACACCGGGCGCAATTCTTCAAACTGATCGATGTGATAGCAGTTAGGCTTGGTCACGCCGCCGTCAGGCTTGCCATCGGGGCCTTTCTTTAGCCACATCATCTCTGGCTCACAGCCGTGGCGCAGGTGCAGGCCGTGCTTTGTCTGGAAAGCCTCGTGCAGCCGGATCAAATTGCCGCGACAGTCTGCTGTGAGAAAGCCGCCGGGATTTTCTTCTTCTTCACGATTGCGAAAGCATACGCAATAGACTCTAGCAACTCGCCGGTCCCAAGGCAGTTGGCAAAATGTATCAACATCGGGGATAGCCACTAGCTCAGCGGCCTCTGGGCCATAGCCTACATACTGTTGTCGGCGATCTAGAGCCAGATTTACCGTCGCGCCATATACTAGCTGAATGCCGCCTTCAGCCGTCTTCTCCCAGTGATCCGACGGTACGCCTTTTCCAACAATCTTGCCGGTAATAGAGATGAACTGATAGTAGATGTATTGAATACCCAGTTCGTCAATCTTGGCGCGCACCTGCCGGACTTTCTCGTCTCTACCCGCTGATTCAAGATAACTTTGTAGATCGGTTGAAGCAGTTGATGTCTGTTCTGAGACACTAGCTCTGATAATCACTCCGGTCACAGCGGGGCTCTCCGTAATTTATTGATAGTAGTCTTTTAGCAACCGATAATATTCTTCTAACATTCTTCTAACAATGGTTGCGCTGCGATGTCAGTTGACTTCATTAGTCAGACTCCCTCCTCAGTTAATCCAACTTGTTATGACAAGGCTGTATCGACTGTTACGAGAATGGAAAAGGCTTCCATGGAATCCACGTTGTCCAAAGCTCAGCTAGAGTACCGTCGGCAATCAGTTCGGAAAGAGCATTTTCAAGCTGAGATAAAAGCAGAGGCTGCGTCTTTGAAACTCCAATCGCGAAAGGGGCTTTAGTCGGTAGCGTAAATGCTAGACGCAAACTTATGTCTTCTTCAGCGGCGACAACCAGCACTAATTCGTCATCGATCAGTGCGTCAATTTTTCCCGCTCGCAAAGCTGCTAGCATTTCGGGCAATACCTTGTCACTGCCAGGGTAAGGGATAGCCTGAGCGCCGGAAAAGCCTTTGACTAAAGCAATATTTGTACTATCTGCTAGACCGCCTATACGCTGACCAGTCAGCTGATCAGGAGAAGCAACGGCACTAGACTTTTTCACTAATACTGCTTCGTCGAAGAGGCCGTAGGGTTGTGTGAAAGAGACTGCTTTTTGACGTTCGGGTGTGATTGCTTGGTTGAACCAAACAACGTCGTACTTGCTGTTTGTTGTAGGGTCTAGGCTAGTGTAGAAATCCTCCATCGGCAGGTTGTGCCATACCGGTTTGAGATTCAGGCGATCGCACACAATTCTAGCTAGCTCCGGCTCATACCCGGTGCGGTAGCCTGCTTCATTGATATAGCTCATAGGCCGTGCATCAAAGTCGCTAGCGACAATGTTGAGATAGCCGGGTCGTTTGGTTAAAGACTGCTGCGTGGCTGAAACTTCAAGATTTGCTGACAAAGCTTCTGCAGATTGCATGCTGATAATTCCTCACGAATTTTGGTCTTTTCTGGTCATTTTCTCAAGCTTTTATGGCCTGCTTAGTCTTTTGTTGTGAGTCTTCGTTCTTTATTAATTTCTAGATCGAAAGTAGCAGAGAATACCGTTTCTCTTCCAGATAAACTTATTATGACAAGTAGAGTTTGTTCAAGACTTTTTGTCAACTGCAGCAGCGTTGTGCCTTTGTTTTTCGGCTCACGCACGACGGCTCTTTAAACGCCTGAACTGTAGCCTTTTGAACTACGGCCTCCCAAGCCATAGCTCTTTTTAAAGAATTTGTGTATCGCCTCGTATCATCATGAGCTATCAGCCCGTTAGCCTTTCTCAGTCGCAAATCGAGCAGTTTCAAACAGATGGTTTCTTGATTCTGGAGAATTTTATTCCACCTGATTTTGCCCAGCGCCTTGCGGCTCGAATGGAGCCGCTGTTTGGCGGAGAGTTTGAAACGGGCATTTATCCCGATGAGTGGCACTGGCGACCGGGGTTGAGCCTGCCAGATGTGACTAGGGAAATGTGCAATGCTTGGAAATGCGATCGCACCATTGCCAGCCTGGTGCTCTCTGCTGAAATTGGCCGACTGACGGCGACTTTAGCAGAATGGGAAGGGGCTCGGATCGGTCAAGACAGTCTCTGGATGAAGCCGCCAGGAGCAAAGGCGATCGCAATGCATCAAGACGGTGCCTACATCGATTATCTAGATCCGCCTCAGATGATGACCTGCTGGGTAGCGCTAGATGACGCTGCCGCCGCTGACGGCACCTTGGTCTATGTCAAAGGGTCTCATAAATGGCCATTGGCCACAGTTGAGGGTGAATTTCATGCGCCGACCAAAGATTATCGCTGGGCCATGCTTCAGGCCGCTGAGAATGCGGGCGTTGAAGAGCCAGAGCTAGTCGTCGTCGAAGTGCCAGCAGGCGGCTGCGCTCTGCATCATGGGCGCACCTGGCACGGGCTATGCAAAACCACTCGCACCGAAGGCACCTTTCACAGCATGGGGCTACACACCATTCCTTCAAATGCTCAGTTTCATCCGACCAATGCAGCCGGCTACATCTACGGTCGCTACAAGCGCTTAGGCAGCACCGAGATGGACGAGACCTTCTTTCCTATCCTCTGGCAAAAAGATGGCTATCGTAGCCCGCACCTTGCCGAATATTACCCAGACGCGCTGAGCTATTCAGCAGAGAAAGCCACCGTCTAGACAACCCTCAAACAATCATCTGAATTGCCTGATACCCACACTAATTCGCCATCACTAGCTTTCTAACAATAGCCCTCCATAGCTTCTTAGCGAGAAGCCATTCTTCATGACCTTTATTCAAGAAAAGCCCAAACAAAAGCTGACAACTCCACCGAGTATAAGTCATCCGTTAGAACCGCTAACGCCCGATGAAATTGAAGCAGCAGTAGCTATTGTCAAAGAGCAAAGATCTTTAGGTGAGGCGGTACGATTTGCCAGTGTCTCCTTACAAGAGCCCAGTAAAGAAACCGTTTTAAGCTTTAAATCTGGCGACAGTATTGAGCGAAAAGCCTTTCTTGTGCTGCTAGACAATGCCACGGGTAGAACTTATGAAGCTGTTGTTTCTCTCAACGATGGCCGGGTGATTTCTTGGGAAAACATTCCTAACGTGCAGCCGCCGATCATGCTTGACGAATTCGTTGAATGCGAGGCGGCGGTGAAGGCCAGCCCTGAATTTCAGGCGGCTATTGCCAAACGCGGGATCACCGATCCAGATCTGGTGATGGTAGATCCTTGGTCTGCTGGCAATTATGGCATCGCAGAAGAAGCAGGGGTGCGCCTTTCAAGAGCGCTGTGCTGGGTCAGGGCAAATCCGACCGATCACGGCTACGCTCGGCCCATTGAAGGGGTGATTCCAGTCGTCGATCTCAATAAGATGGAAGTCATCCGGGTAGAGGACTATGGCGTGGTGCCTCTGCCGCCCAAAGATGGCAACTATACGCCCGAGTATGTCAAGAACTATAGAACAGATATCAAGCCGCTAGAGATTGTGCAGCCAGAAGGCCCTAGCTTTGAGGTAAACGATCACGAGATTAGCTGGCAAAAGTGGAACATTCGCATTGGGTTCACGCCGCGTGAAGGACTCGTTTTGTACAATGTTACCTATCAGGATGGAGAAGAGACAAGACCAATCTTCTACCGGGCTTCTTTGGCTGAGATGACAGTCCCCTACGGCGATCCTTCTCCTCATCACTATCGCAAAAATGCGTTTGATGTCGGTGAATACGGGATTGGCTCTTTGGCAAACTCTTTGACCCTGGGCTGCGACTGCCTAGGAGAGATTTACTACTTCGATGGCTTTATTACAAACTCTCGGGGAGAAGTGGCCAAAATCGAGAATGCCATTTGTCTGCACGAAGAAGACTTTGGCATTTTGTGGAAACATATGGACTGGCGGACGGAGCAGACTGAGGTGAGGCGATCGCGTCGCTTGGTGATCTCTTTTATCGCGACTGTAGGCAACTACGAATACGGCTTTTATTGGTATTTCTATCAAGATGGCACGATTCAGTATGAAGTAAAGCTAACAGGCGTGGTCAGTACGGCGGCGATGATGCCGGGCGAAGTGCCCAAATATGGCACGCTGGTTGCCCCGCAGCTCAATGCACCGATTCATCAGCATATTTTCAATGTTCGCATGGATATGTGCGTAGATGGCGATCGCAATTCTGTCTATGAAGTCGATATCGTGCCAGAGGAAGAGCCTGGCAACCCCTACGGCAATGCCTTCTATGCCAAATCCACGCTATTGCCGACAGAGAAAGCGGCTCAGCGGCTGATCGACCCGATGAAAGGGCGATATTGGAAGATTGTCAATCCTGCTAAGACAAATGCGATGGGCTACCCCACCGCTTACAAACTCATGCCAGGAGACAATACGCTGCCGATGGCCCGTCCCTCCGCTAGCGTCAGCAAGCGAGCCGCCTACATGAGCCAACATCTATGGGTGACGCCCTTTCACGAAGATGAAAAGTATCCTGCCGGAGACTATCCTAATCAGAACCCAGGCGGGGCCGGATTGCCGCATTGGACTGAAGGCGATCGCGCCATAGAAGATACCGATATCGTCGTGTGGTACACCTTCGCCCACAGCCACTCACCCCGCGCCGAAGACTGGCCCATCATGCCTGTCGCGACGATCGGCTTTATGCTCAAGCCGCTTAATTTCTTTGATGAAAACCCAGCCAATGACGTACCGCCCTCTCCTGCAAAACAGACTTGCTGTCACTAACCTGCCACTAATATCTGTCGCTAGTGGCGCTAATAACATTAGAAGATCCCACCGTTCCTAAAGGTCTTTCAACTGCAAGAAAAGAGTTACAAGATCAGCGTCTTTCCGTATTGATGACTACAACTCGTATGTTAGTCACATTGCATACTCTTGTCATAACAAGCTTTCACCCTAATCAACCCACTCTAATCAACCCTATGATGCGGAGCGCTCTATGACTCCTGAATCGCAAGAATTTCTAGCAACGTTTGTCTCGGAATCCTACTACTACTGGGCTTCCGTTTTCATGCTCTTGATCCACGTTGGATTTCTAGCTTATGAAGGCGGAGCCTCACGGGCCAAAAATGTCCTGGCCACAATGGTTAAAAACCTCTTAACGCTGTCTATTGTTGGTCTTACATTCTTCTTCTTTGGCTGGTGGGTATACAACGCCTTCCCACTGTTTCCACTGCAAGGCGGTATTGTTGGACCTTGGACAGATCCTAATTCCGAAGGCGTTGTTGGAGAAGTTTTAGGCTTAGTGCAAGCCTCTTATCCTTGGTCACCAGCCCTCGGCCCTAATGTGGCCGACAACCTCACTGGCGTCTTCTGGTTCGCATTCTCCCTTTTCGCGATGACAACCGCCTCAATCCTTTCTGGCGCAGTTATCGAGCGTATAAAAGTAGGTGCTTACGCAATTTTGGCAGTGGTTCTAGGCTCTTTTACCTGGGTAGTCGCGGCGGCCTGGGGATGGAATCCTTACGGTTGGTTCCTGACTCAGTTCGGCTATCATGACTTCGGCTGTTCGGCTGTCTTGCACGGGGTTGCAGGCTTCTTTGCCTTGGGCGTTCTTATTAACCTGGGTCCTCGCATCGGCAAGTTTGACAGCACCACAGGTAAGCCAAGGGCAATCTTGCCTCACAATCTGCCGCTAACGATGGTAGGACTAATGCTAATTTTCGTAGGCTTCTACGCTTTCCTCGCTGCCTGCGTAATTTTCGTACCCGGACAATCGGTAGAAATCACTATCTACGGTACGCCGATGACCCTAGCCTCGATAGGCGTTAATACAACGCTAGCGCTGTGTTCGGGAATTGTGGGTGCCTACATCTCTTCCAAGGCCGACCCGTTTTACACTATCTCCGGCGGTCTAGCGGGCATCATCTCCGTCGGTGCAGGGTTAGACCTCTATAGTCCAGCAATTGTCATTCTGATTGCGTTTATTGGTGCCTACACTATGCCTTTTGTCGGCAACGCTGTGGAAAAAGCTGGCATCGACGATGCAGTAGGTGCTTTTGCGGTACATGGCTATTGCGGCGTAATTGGTGCGATGGCAGTAGGCGTGATGGCAACTGGCTATCCGCAAGGGGACGGCATCCCGCTGACAGGCTTTATCGGTCAGCTCGTAGGCACACTTGTATGCACCATCATTCTAGGATTCATTCCTGGCTATGGCGTCAGCTTTGTACTCAAAAAGCTAGGGATGCTAAGAGTCTCACCTGAAGAAGAAATCGGTGGGTTGGATCTCACAGAATTCGGCTTGGAAGGCTATCCAGAATATCCCATCCTCGCTGAAGGAAACGGCGTGAGACAGACGCCTGCTATTCCTGTTTCACCCCAGCCCGGTATGCCGACCTTGTAAGAGCGCGATTGGTTCTATTGAGTGCAGAATTGCCATATTTTAGGAAATTCAATCATGTCTAGCCCATTTTCTACTCTTGAAGAGTTCAACAGCGCGATCGATGGTCCCACAGAAGGTGCTATCTATACCTTCGCTAATAGCCCCGTCATCAACAACATTGCGTTGATAGTCGCTGCTGGTATCTTTATTTGGTTCATCGCCAGCACCTATCGAACCCCCGCCGAACCTTCTCGCGCCGACAAGTCGATGAACAATCTCAGTTCATTCATTGTGGTTGGACTGCTCTCCTTGGTGGCGATCAACCATCGCCCGCCTGAGCAGACATCCACCACCGTGGCCGAAAGAAAGGGGCAAGATACGCTTCAGCACAATAGCGTTAAAACAAACGCTCTGACAAAGTATCTTCGTTCTAGCTCAGGGCCATCACCTATGGGGCTTCTGGGTATGGTGGGTCTCGGATTTCCCACCTTTAGTCGCTTAAGAAAGCAGCGGAAGTCTCGCTCTCTTCGCAGGTACAGAACCAGACGATAGAACACAAATATAGAACACAGCTAGAGACTTTTTAGTAAAGCATAGGAGCGAGTTTTCTTCTATGTATTGCGCTTAGTTATCAGCCTGCACCAGAATCGCATCTGTTTAGCGTACATAGCCTTAAAGTAGCGTATAACGCTGCCTGAGCGGAGTCGTAACGCCAGCGGCGAGGCGAAGCCAACGCGGAGCGTCTCCGAAGGAGTTAGGCACAACCCAGTCGGACTACTCTTCGAGAAGAGCAAAGCTCTACGACTCCGCTCAGCCCTCGGGTTTCCGTCTTCGCTAAACAGGTAGCCAGAATCTCTGGTGCAGGCTGATATTGTAATAGCACATTTGCTTACAGACTCACTTCATTCTCGCAGGCGTTTCCGGTTTCAATATCGCGGATGTTCGCTAGGGTTGTGTTCGCGATGTTAGTCAGCGCTTCTTGGGTAAAGAACCCTTGATGCGCTGTAATCACTACGTTAGGAAATGATTGCAGTAGCTGAAAAACATCGTCTTGAATAACCGTGTCAGAGAGATCTTGAAAGAACAAGCTGCCTTCATCTTCGTAGACATCGATACCCAAGTGTCCAAGCTGGCCGGACTTGAGTGCGCTGATAGCAGCTTTAGTATCGATCAGGCCCCCTCGGCTGGTATTAATTAGCATAGTTCCAGGTTTCATCTGGCGTATGCTCTCTTCATCGATCATGTGGTAGGTGTCGGGCAGCAGCGGACAGTGCAAAGAAATTACATCAGATTGAGCCAGCAAAGTTGGCAGCTCTACATACTGAGTGCCTAATTCTACGAGAGCCGGATTTTCCCGCACGTCATAAGCCAGCAGATTGCAGCCAAACCCATTCATAATCCGGGCAAAGCATTCACCAATTTTACCTGTGCCCACCACACCGATGTTTTTGCCGTGCAGATCGAAACCCAGCAGACCCTGTAGAGCGAAGTTACCTTCTCTAACTCGGTTGTAAGCTTTGTATAGTTTACGGTTGAGCATCATTATTAGCCCAACAGCATGCTCAGCCACAGCATGTGGTGAATAGGCCGGGACTCTGACAACTTTCAGATTCAGTGCTGTGGCGATATCGAGATCTACGTTGTTAAATCCAGCGCAGCGCAGGGCAATTAGCTGGGTTTCGTTTGCAACAATTTCTCGTAACGTGTCTTCGCTGAGTTCATCATTGATAAAGACACACACGGCTGGAAATCCAGCCGCTAGGGCCGCTGTCTTAGGGGTTAAGCGAGACTCAAAAAAAGTGAGATCGTGGTTAAAGGCTCGGTTAGCCGTCTCAAAAGACTGTTTGTCGTAGGGCTTAGCGCTGAAAAAGGCAATCTTCATAAGCTGATAAAAGGTTTAGAAGGCCGCTAAGCACTGAACTTTGTCCTGGTAAAGGCGAAGGTTTAAGCGTAGGCTGCTACGGGGCTTTGGTATAGCAATCCGCTCGCTATTGTATAGCAGGCAGCAAAATGAATACCGCTGTTTGCTATACATCTACCTGAAAAGGAATTTCTTCCGTTTGCGTATAGACCGTGCCGCTGTTGGTGGTCTGTTGAATCTTCACCTGATACAGCGCCTCATAGCCTGGTTTGAGCCAGGGGCCAAACCGTCTGCCCAAATCAAAAGTGTAGACGTTGCCAGCCACATTGAGATTGGTAAAGTTAATCGGTTCTGTCCCTTTTCTGAGGACGAAAGTAGCTTCATTGCGAGGCTGATAAGTTTCCGTCGTCAGCCCGCTAGCCGACTGCTTGGTCAGCAGCGCTACTTCAATCTCTGTTCGAGGCAGCAGATTGCGTAAGTCTCCTTTGTCCACTAAGACAAGCTGACTTTCTCCATCTTTAGCAGAGACGCGCTCTAGCTCAAAAGACTCTACCCGAGTCGGCGAAAACCCGCCTGTGATCTTGGCTACCTGCACGCCAGATTCTTCACTCAAGCTATAGTCCAGCGTGCCGGGAATGTTGAGAGTCAGCACGGCGTGGTCGCCGATCGATCGAGCCGCGACGCTCGTACTCACATCCACCACGCCTAGACTCTCTGGCGTTGCCGCTGCCGCCCACTCTAGACGATACTTTGGCCGTTCAGTTGATTTCAAGTACGTGTAGCTATCAGGAATATCAGAAGCCGGACTCAGGAGCGATCGCAAGCCCGTTCTTTGCTCCCAGATATTTTTGACTAGCTCAACCGTTTGACCGAGCTGAGCGCTCAGTGGGCCACTGTACTCAATTCTCTCTTGAGGAATGTCAGCGCGGGGAATCAGGCGAAAGCTACCGTAGCGGCCATTCGCACCATCCTGTCCGTCCGAGCCAGATTCACCGCGATCGCCATCCTCACAGCCAAAACTTCTAGTCTGCGAAACGCCTTGATAGCGAAGGTCATAGCGATAGTCGTCGGCATATCTTGAGTATCCACTCGGAACATAGTCACGGTTCTCTACGGGCGGCACATGCTCTCGTATATCTACATGTCTCACCCCTGAACAGGGAGCGACTTTTCTAGCGGCGTATTCCCATTCCGGGTCTTCAGTTTGACCTTCTATCGGATTGCGTCGCCGCCAGACTTCCCATTCGCAAAACTTGACGACCCAGGCAGGTTCAATACACTCGCAGCCATCCGCTCCCAAATCTCCTCGTCCGGCGCGGCCACCGCTACCGCCTGAGTTTGCGATCGCCACCTGCCTTAGCGCCGCCACATCCTCATAATAGATCGAGACATCGCTGCCATTACCGCCATCCCCGCCGCTGCCGCCACTGCCACCATTGCCGCCATCAGCACCGATCAGCGAATAGGCCGGTCGATAGGGTACCTGGCAGCTTCTAGCCAGCTCGCCCGGCATGCCGTCTTCGCCCGGCTCACCATCATCGCCTGAAAAATCATAGGCAGCCTCAGGCGCAGCCAGATTTACCAGATCAATAGTTCTATCTGCTTTATCTGAGGCTGCCCGCCCACTTCTACCCTCTCGTCCGTCACGCCCATCCACCCCAAAGACAAAATAGCCATGCCTACGTTCGGTCAGCCGGTAGCGACCGTGGTGATTTCCCCAAGCTTGCTGGCCACCCCAGCCATGACCAAAGCCGCGCTCTGAAAAGTCATGCTCTGAAGCATAGCTGGGATAGTTAGCATCTACGGGCATGTCATAGCCTGCCAGGCCAACCAAAAAAGCCACAACAAGCGCAGTCGCTAAAAAAGATCGAAATCGAGAAGGACGCATGGCGGAACAAGACGGATCTATAAACAAAAGAGCCGCAAGACACAGTACGAGTACATATATCTCGTGATTTTGCGGCTATACACCTATCAAACTTAGCCTGTCCATATGTCTCAACATTAGCTGTGCCAGTTCGCACCACTGCTTTCTAGTGGCTAGCTGCTGCGGCTTAATTGCGCTTATACCTCTGAGCGTAGACCCACGCCACAGCGCAGTATGGTTCAATCGTATATCGTCTAGCTAATCTCCCCAGCTAGACGCGCCTAGTTTAGATATGCCTAGACACACATAGTGACGTCAAGAGAGCCTATGAGACCATCCAAAAAATTAGAGATTGCCTTTGAGACGATCATCTGGAACTTCAGGTTCTTTGTGCTATTGCCCGTCATCTTCAGCCTGCTTAGCGCAGTCAAATTTTTCATCATCGGCACACTAGACATCTGGGCAGGCTTCAGTTTGAGATTTGATATAACCGATCCAGAAGGTGAAGTTACCAACAGAATAGTTTCCTACATTATTGGCGGCGTAGATCACTATCTAATTGGTATTGTTCTTCTTATTTTCGCGCTAGGCATCTATGAACTGTTTATTTCCGAAATCGACGTCAAGTTTGAGCACGAAGTCAACATTCTACAAAGTGAGTCTTTAGAAGAGTTAAAAAGTAAGTTGGTGCAGGTGATTGTAGTTGCTCTTATTGTTAGCCTGTTCAAGAGAATGTTGGGACTAGAGCTCAATCAAGCTAGCGACCTAGCTTACGGCGCGCTTGCCATCCTGCTAATTTCTGTCAGCAGCTATCTCTTACAGCTGCAGTATACAAAAATGCATGAAGTAACTAACAACAACCGATCTCAAATAAATAAAGAAGAACCTTTCAATCAATCAAAGAGAACTCAATAGGTCATACGCCGCCTAATATCAGTTCTATTAGCAAAGCGAAATACCTTTATTCATTCTAGTTGCCCGCTTCACGACTCGATTTCATTAGCGGCATCTGTGAAATGCTGTGTTTAATTTAGTTGAGTAAATGGTTAGAGCATAACGAATAAACACGAAAGATATAGTCACATCCATCGGTATATTCCTAGTCAGAGTAAGCTGAGTACAAAGCAGCCTACGACAATTGACTTAGCTTATAAATTCAGCACAATCACGCAAATAACGATACAAAAGAGACACCTACACTAAAAAAACTCAGTGTGATTGCTATTGTTTAATGCGCGATTATTTGCTGTTCAAAATGTTTCTAAACATATTTAGGTAATTATTATAAAACCTTACTGTTTTTTCATAAATTTTACTATTCAATATAGAAGAACCCGCAATTACGTAAGTAGGTTCACCTGCAGTATTTATCAGAGATTACCGAACAATGCAATTAAATAACCCGCGTCAGTCAGCTAGAGATCTTTTGAGAGGAAGCGTTTCAAACGAACGGTGGGAACAAAACAGCAAGTTCTTAAACCGCTTGCGTCAGCGTATTGGACGGCATCCGGTTACTCAGCATCCAGCTATCGAAGCTTTGAACAACTCCAAGTTCGACCTAGAGGCAATTCGTCAGATTCACTTAGAGTATCGCCACGCTATCGTACAGATATTTACGGATGCTCTGCTGATGGCTCAAGTACAAACAAAGCAGCTCGAACCAGACCTTGAGTCTGGGGTAAAGATGTACGCTCGGTTTTTACTGACGCTAAACACGCTAGATGAGTTTGGATTTAAGCCAGGCGTTGACAGTGCTGGCTATTATCGAGGCAGCGCGCTAGGTGCTCACTATCCGCTCTACGAAGAAGTGCTTGATGAGCTTGGAATTGGCCGTATCGAAAGAGAGCAGTATCAGCCTAGCGAGGTTTCTTGCAAACTACGAAGCTTTTTAGAGAGTTCGTATAAAGATCTTTCAGAAGTGGTTAGTTTGCTTGCAGCCGGGGAGAGGGTTGTTGTTCTTTTCAGCGCGCCGCTTCGTGAGAATGCAAAAACAGTAGGCGTTGACACCTCAAAAGGATATTACATGGTTCATGGTGCCAGCGATGACGACGAGTCTGAAGGTGATGATGATACCCATGAGGACGACCTTTGGTACGTGCTTATGCAATCTCTCTCTTCTGATCAGTATGCAAATGTCGAAGCTATGTGCGAAGAATACTGCAATCTATGGGTTCACTTCTGGGATGCTCAGATGAAGCTAGCTGAAAACGAAGGGAGAGTACTTGTCTCTGTATGATTATCGACATAGTCAAGGATAGTCATGGGCCTATGTAGACAGGAATCTACGCTGTGCTAACAGCCTAGCCTAGTTGGTCGAGTACAGCGCCATAGGCATAGATCAACAAAAATCAGATAATACCTAAATTGAACAACAAAGGCACTTCAGTTCATCTGCCTTTGTTGTTTTTTTATGCTACTTGCTGCAGAGCGCATAAAGAAAATGAAGCGCGTAAAAATGTGATCCATGTAACTTTTTGCGAAGGCAAACAGGTTCTCCATTGGTTCTCCATTTTTCCTCTCTAATCTGAACGACATCAATCGGGATAGGTTGATCAACCGTTTAGCACCCCCGAAAAAGACGAGGGAAAAATGAGATGATACAAACTGGCTTTGGTAGAACAAGCTCTCTGGAGGGATTTGAACAGCCGTTCGACCCAGTCCAGGCGGTCGATCTCGAAAGTCCTTTAATCAGTACTGACCCTAGCGCCAAAAACGCTATCAGAAATGCCGAATCGCTCTGGCCCTCTTCTCAGCCACTATCCCCTTGGGAGCGCTTCTGTCGATGGGTAACTAGTACTGAAAATCGAATCTATATTGGCTGGTTTGGAATGTTGGCTATTCCGACCTTAGCCACAGCGGCCATTGTCTTTGTGCTGGCAATTATTGCTGCGCCTGCGGTTGACATGGATGGAACCGGACGTATGGTTTCAGGCTCTCTACTCGACGGCAACAATCTGATTACGGCAGCGGTTGTTCCCACGTCTGCTGCAATTGGTTTGCACTTCTATCCGATTTGGGAAGCGGCTTCTTTAGATGAGTGGCTAATCAACGGTGGGCCCTATCAGCTCATTGTCCTGCATTTCATCATTGGCATCATCAGCTACCAGGATAGAGAGTGGGAGTTGAGCTATCGCCTGAAGATGCGTCCTTGGATTTCGCTGGCGTTTACTGCTCCTGTTGCCGCATCTGTCTCGGTTCTATTGGTTTATCCCATAGGACAAGGAGGGTTTGCGTCGGGAATGCCCCTTGGCATCTCAGGCACGTTCACTTTTATGATGCAGTTTCAGGCCGACCATAATATTTTGGCTAGTCCGCTGCATCAGATGGGAGTGATTGGGGTGTTGGGTGGGGCGCTGCTGTGTGCGGTTCACGGCTCTCTGGTGACTTCAACCGTGTGTCGTCCCCCTACCCAAACGGTAGCCAAAAAAGCGGCCAAAAAAGCGACTAATAGCCACAGGCCAAAGAAAACTAAAACATACAGTTTTGAACATGCTCAGGCCTATCAGCAGACTCTGCTGTGGCGGGGGGCAAAATTCAATAGCTCTAGAGCTGTTCATTTTTGTTTGGCGGCCTTGCCGGTAGCAGGCATCTGGTCGGCGGCGATTGGCGTGGATCTAGCAGCCTTTGATTTCGATCGGCTTTCTTTTGAGTTGCCCTCGCATATCTCAGTTAAGAAAACTGTTGTGCCTACTTGGTCTGATGTTGTGGCTCAAGCAAATCTTGGAATTCACACCGTGGGTGAAAAGACCCCGCCCAGGTTTTCTGAACCTAGGTTTTTTGAGTCTAGATTTTCTGAGTTCGAGCTTTCTGAGTTCGTCGAGCCAGTTGGTGCAGATTCGGCTGCGAATCTGCTCAGTCCTCGCTCTTGACTTCGACCTTGCTCAGTTTTAGGTAATCGATCTTCGATTAAGTTTGTTTATTTTCAAAAAGGAGAGTTCTCATGACCGCCAGTCCTCCGAAGAGGAATCAGGCTAGCGCTTCAACCGAACAAAGTCCAATACCGACTTCTTTTGAGAAGTGGGCAAAACCGGGACATTTTGATCGTACGTTAGCGAGAGGACCCAAAACCACCACTTGGATTTGGAACCTCCATGCCGATGCCCATGATTTTGACTCGCATACCAACGATTTACAAGATATCTCTCGCAAGATATTTTCTGCTCATTTCGGCCATCTAGCGGTGGTCTTTGTCTGGCTGAGCGGCATGTACTTTCACGGTGCTCGCTTTTCCAACTTTTCGTCTTGGATGGCCGATCCTACCCACATTCGACCTAGTGCCCAGGTGGTGTGGCCTTTAGTTGGACAGGATATTCTCAACGGCGATATGGGCGGGGGCTTTAGAGGCATTCAAATTACCTCGGGGCTCTTTCAGATGTGGCGTGGAGAAGGCTTCACGAATGAATTCCAGCTCTATTGCACCGCGATTGGCGCGTTGGTGATGGCGGCGCTGATGATCTTTGCTGGCTGGTTTCACTACCATGTGCGATCGCCCAAGCTGGAATGGTTTCAAAACGTGCAGTCGATGCTCAATCACCACCTAGCCGGGCTTCTCGGTCTAGGCAGCTTGGGCTGGGCAGGACATCTGATCCATGTGGCGCTACCTACAAACAAACTGTTGGATGCAGGCGTAGCGCCCCAAGATATTCCATTGCCGCACGAATTTATTTTGGATAAAGCGTTTATGGCAGAGCTTTACCCAAGCTTTGCCCAAGGTATCAAACCGTTCTTTACGCTCAACTGGGCGGCCTACAGCGATTTTCTTACCTTCAACGGCGGGCTAAATCCGGTGACTGGCGGCCTGTGGATGACTGATATTGCCCACCATCATGTGGCGATCGCAGTTCTCTTTATCTTCGCTGGCCACATGTATCGCACCAACTGGGGTATCGGTCATGACATCAGAACCATGCTAGAAGATGCCAGATACCCAAAGATGCTGCCGTTCTTGAGCTTCATTGGCCCAGTGGGTCACAAAGGGCTGTTTGAGGTACTCACCACCTCCTGGCACGCGCAGCTTGCAATCAACCTGGCAATGATGGGCTCATTGAGCATTATCGTGGCCCAGCATATGTATTCGATGCCGCCTTATCCGTATTTGGCGACAGACTACGGTACGGTGACCTCTCTATTCACTCACCATATGTGGATTGGTGGATTCTTGATTGTGGGTGCGGCGGCGCATGCTGGCATCTTTCTGGTGCGCGACTACGACCCCGCTGAAAATGTCAACAATGTTCTAGATAGAGTGCTGCGTCACCGGGATGCAATTATCTCTCATCTGGTTTGGGTCTGTCAGTTCCTAGGCTTTCATAGCTTTGCAATCTACTGTCACAACGACACCATGCGAGCCTTTGGCCGACCTCAGGATATGTTCTCAGATACGGGCATTCAACTGCAGCCTATCTTTGCCCAGTGGGTACAGCATATTCAGACTATGGCAGTGGGTAGCATGCAGGCGGCAGAGCCCTTGGGCAACGCGCTCGGGGGTATCCAGAACATTGCCCTATCAGGGGTGGGTACGACTGCGCCAGGCGTGGTTAGTCCGGCGAGCTATGCCTTTGGCGGTGGCATAGTGGCCGTTGGTGGCAAAGTAGCGATGATGCCAATCTCGCTCGGGACGGCTGACTTTCTAATCCATCATATTCACGCTTTCACGATTCACGTTACCGTGCTGGTCCTTCTAAAAGGCGTTCTATTTGCTCGTAACTCTAGGCTGATTCCTGATAAATCAGAGCTAGGCTTCCGCTTTCCCTGTGATGGCCCCGGTCGAGGTGGCACCTGTCAAGTCTCTGCTTGGGATCATGTCTTCCTTGGCCTGTTCTGGATGTACAACTCGATTGCCATTGTTATCTTCCACTTCTTTTGGAAAATGCAGTCAGATGTCTGGGGGACGGTAGACGCCAATGGCACGGTTTCCCATCTGACGGGCGGTAATTTTGCTCAATCATCTATTACCATCAACGGCTGGCTGCGAGACTTTTTGTGGGCGCAGGCCACCCAGGTAATTAGCTCCTACGGCTCGGCGCTGTCGGCTTACGGGCTGATGTTTCTAGCGGGGCACTTTGTCTTTGCCTTCAGCCTGATGTTCTTGTTTAGCGGTCGTGGCTACTGGCAAGAGCTGATCGAATCGATTGTGTGGGCCCACAACAAGCTGAGAATTACGACCGCAATTCAGCCTCGGGCACTGAGCATTACCCAAGGTAGAGCCGTCGGAGCCGCTCACTATTTGCTGGGCAGCATCGTCACAACCTGGGCGTTCTTCTTAGCCAGGATGGCCGCGATTGGCTAGCGAGACAAACAGACGGGCAGGGTGGCTCTCATCCACCCTGCCACTGATGAAATAACAACAAACATCATGCAAAACCTATTATCTCTTTGGAACCATGGCGACAAAATTTCCAAAATTTAGTCAGGAGTTACAGCAAGATCCGACCACTCGGCGAATCTTCTACTCGCTCGCCACGGCTCATGATTTTGAAAGCCACGATGGCATGACCGAAGAAAGTCTTTATCAAAGGATTTTCGCCTCCCATTTTGGCCATCTTGCCATTATCTTTCTCTGGATTTCTGGCATTCTTTTTCATGTAGCCTGGCAGGGTAACTTCGAGGCTTGGATCAAAGATCCGCTTAATATCTCACCGATCGCGCACGCTATTTGGGACCCTCAGTTTGGGCCGGCAGCGATGGATGCCTTTACGCCTGCGGGTGCTGGCAACCCGGTCAATTTCTGCTACTCAGGGGTATATCACTGGTGGTACACCATCGGCATGCGAACCAATGGCGATCTGTTCTCAGGCGCGATGTTCTTGCTGCTGCTAGCCGCTGTCATGCTCTATGCCGGATGGCTGCATTTGCAGCCGCGATACCGACCTAGTCTAGCCTGGTTCAAAAATGCTGAATCTCGCTTAAACCACCATTTGGCCGGTTTATTCGGCGTCAGCTCCCTCGCTTGGACCGGGCACTTAGTGCATGTCGCTATTCCTGAATCGCGCGGCCAGCATGTCGGCTGGGATAACTTTCTCTCGATGCCACCCCACCCGGCTGGGCTAAAGCCTTTCTTTACGGGAGACTGGGGAGCGTATGCGCTTAATCCAGATACTACAGAGCATGTATTCAACAGCTCTCAAGGGGCTGGCACCGCGATCCTCACCTTTTTGGGTGGGTTTCATCCGCAAACCGAGTCGCTGTGGCTGACGGATATGGCGCATCACCATTTGGCGATCGCAGTCATCTTCATCATTGCGGGCCATATGTACCGCACCAACTTTGGCATTGGTCACAATATCAAGGAGATGACCGAATCGCTTCAAGGCCCAGGCATAAAGGGATTCTTCATCGCGCCTAATACCGGGCGGGGTCACAAGGGTATTTATGACGCCTACAACAACTCTTTGCACTTCCAGCTAGGCTGGCACCTAGCCTGCCTCGGCGTGGTCACCTCGCTGGTGGCTCAGCACATGTATGCCATGCCGCCCTATGCCTTTATCGCCAGGGACTATACGACGACGGCAGCGCTCTATACGCATCATCAGTATATTGCTGGCTTTCTGATGCTAGGAGCCTTCGCCCACGGCGCTATCTTCTTAATCCGAGACTATGACCCGGTTGCTAATGAAAACAACGTGCTCGCTAGAGTGCTTGACCACAAAGAAGCGATTATCTCTCATCTGAGCTGGGTTTCTTTGTTCCTGGGCTTTCACACCTTGGCGCTGTATGTACACAACGACTGTGAAGTGGCCTTTGGCAGCCCGGACAAACAGATTTTGGTTGAGCCTGTTTTTGCCCAGTGGATTCAATCTGTTCACGGCAAAGCGCTCTACGGCATCAGCTCGCTGCTGTCCAATCCTGATAGCATTGCCTCAACGGCTTGGCCCAACCATGCCAATGTCTGGCTACCAGGCTGGCTAGAGGCGATTAACAATGGCACCAACTCTTTGTTTTTAGCGATTGGGCCAGGCGACTTTCTAGTGCATCATGCGATCGCGCTCGGTCTGCATGTCACCACCTTGATTCTGGTCAAAGGCGCACTCGATGCCCGTGGCTCGAAGCTAATGCCCGATAAAAAAGACTTCGGCTATGCCTTCCCCTGTGATGGCCCTGGTCGAGGCGGCACCTGCGATATCTCCGCTTGGGACTCTGTCTACCTAGCGACTTTCTGGATGCTCAATACGTTGGCATGGGTGACCTTTTACTGGCACTGGAAGCATTTGGCTATCTGGAGCGGCAATGTCGCCCAGTTCAACGAAGGCTCGACCTATCTCATGGGCTGGTTTAGAGACTATCTGTGGCTGAACTCAGCGCAGCTGATTAATGGATACAACCCGTATGGCACCAATAATCTAGCCATCTGGGCCTGGATCTTTCTCTTTGGCCATCTGGTATGGGCGATTAGCTTTATGTTCCTCATCACTTGGAGGGGCTACTGGCAAGAGCTAATCGAAACCCTGATGTGGGCCCACGAGAACACACCGCTCTCCTTTGGCTATCCCAAAGACAAGCCTGTAGCACTCTCGATTGTGCAGGCGCGGCTGGTCGGACTGGTTCACTTTACGGTCGGCAATATAGCGACCTATGGAGCCTTTCTGATAGCCTCTACCGGCAGTAGGTTCCCGTGACCAGGTTCAAAGCCCAGATCTAAGGCTCGAATCTAACGCTCGGATCTAAAGCATTGCTGGGGCGATCGCATCACTCATTCACATTTTGCCTCGCCCCGGCACCCATTCTGTGGACTCTCCTCGTCCCAGACAGGTTCTGACTGCTAGACCGGTCAGAACTTTCTTCTTTCTTTTTAGTTTGTTGGTCATTTTGCATAGACTTTTTGCACAGACTTTCTATGCATTCACTTATTTACAGTCCCCTTCTGTAATTCCCTTTTCACAATTCTAGAGAGGTTATTTCCATGTCTGCTAGCGATGCCTATATCAGCGATGATCCCATTCAGCCGTACCAGGGCAATCCTCAGCTGGGTAATCTGGCTACGCCAATCAATAGCTCTAACCTAGCTAAAGCCTTTATCAACAACCTGCCTGCCTACCGCCCCGGACTCACACCTTTCCTTAGAGGGTTAGAGATTGGCATGGCTCACGGCTACTTTCTAGTCGGGCCAGAGGTGGTTTTTGGTCCGCTAAAAGAAGGCAGTCACGGAGCCAATCTCAGCGGCTTGATCACGGCTATTTACATTACCGTATCGGCTTGTTTGGGTATTTCTATTTTTGCCCTAGCCACGTTTCAAGGCGATCCGCGCGGCACATACAATTCTCATTCTAGAGATCGGCTACGTCCGCTCCGTAAAAAAGAAGACTGGTATCAGCTTAGCGGTGGCATTTTGATGGGCTCATTAGGGGGTGCGATCTTTGCCTATGCGTTACTAGAAAATTTTGACGTGCTCGATAGCATTCTTCGAGGTGCGGTTAACGTGGGCTAGTTTTGTTCTTCGTTTTGTTCTTCACAACACGTTTGGTGATCCGCCCAGTAAGACACCCATCAAGACGCTCATCAATACGCCTATCAATACACCTAGATAGGCGTTTCAGTCACAAACACTAAACCCCTAGATTAGATAGGAGATTCAATCAGATGGTAGATGCAACTCAGCTCGAAGGCGCTTACGCCGCCGCCTGGCTTCCCTGGATTATGATTCCAATGATTACCTACATCTTGCCTTTCCCCATATTTGCGATCGCCTTTTTGTGGATCGAAAGAGAGGGCGGCGAAGGCGGCCTTGATATTGAGATAATGGGTAGCAACGCAGGGAGTAATGAAGCGATGGGACAAGATGTTTCACCTTAATGACCTATTCGTAATTTGACCCATCCGTAATTTGACATACCATATCTCGATCGAAGGTAAGTCAATTATCGGCTCAGCCAAAATTTGGAAAAAGATTTATTCGTTTATCAGGAAAACATAGCTATGCACAAGACTATGCACAAGTTTTTCTCACTTTTATTAGCCGCTTTTGTGTGGCTTAACGTGGCATCGCCTGCTGCGGCTGCCTCAGAAGCCTACGCAGGCACTCATTTAGTTCCCTGTGCGTCTTCACCAGCATTTAATGAGAGAATGCAAAATGCCCCAGACGGCTACTACTTTGATACGCCTTATCAGTCCTATGCTGCCAACTTGCTCTGCGGCGCAGAAGGGCTGCCTCATCAGCAGCTGCGCTTCGATCGGGCCATAGACGTGCTGATTCCCTTCGGAATTTTCTTCTATGTCGCTGGGTTTATTGGCTGGTCGGGCCGAGCTTACCTGATTAGCAGCAATCGCAATGCCAAACCAGAAGAAACGGAAATCTTTATCGATGTGGCGCTGGCTATCAAGTCCTTTGTACAGGGACTGCTGTGGCCTCTCCTCGCGCTCAAAGAGCTAACGACTGGAGAGCTAACTGCGCCGGTATCCGAAGTCTCTGTATCCCCTCGATAGCAGTCTTCTCAATCGGCTCTACCGCAACTAACTTTACCGCAATTAACCCTACCGAGATTAACGCTACCGTTTGGAGACTCCGTATGAAATACTTCATCAAATATCTAACAAGTGCGCCCATTATGGCAACTGTGGCTCTAGTTTCTCTTTCTGTTGTTCTGATCGAGCTGAATCATTTTTTCCCAGGACTGCAGTACGGCACTTATTTCCATAGCGTGCCTTAAGCGAGTCTAGTTATATCCATAGCTGTGAGAAGGCTTGCCGCTGGCTGATTCTAGACATCAGCCAGCACTCCAACTTTTTATATACTCTGAAGAGAGAGAAACATGCACCGCTAGAATCGTCTTAATTAGCGATGAAATCTAATTCTCTCTGTTGGTATTTCTCTTACACCCTTCCCTTTAGCTCGCTTCTAAACCTGGCTCTTGAACATCGCCCTTAAATATTGCTGCTGGATGCTGTGCTTTAGCATGGTGTCTGAAGATCAAGGCATCTGAAGATTGAGATGGTTGAAGATTAGGCGAAGACTGGCACCAAGCCAAAGCTAAGCCTTTGTAGAAGCGGCTAAAGGACATAACAAAAGTTCTTTTATCAATAGGTTGAAAAATGAGGATTCTACTCGTCGAGGATGACGAATCAGTCGCTAAAATCCTTCACAAAGTGCTAACTGATGAGCACTACACTGTTGATGTCGCCCACAGCGGGCATATTGGCTGGCAACTGGTCAGCGCCTCCGACTACAATCTGATTATTCTAGATGTCTTGCTGCCAGAGCTAGACGGCATTGAGTTTTGCCGGCAGCTACGCGCTGAAAAATACACTATGCCTGTGCTTTTCGTCACAGCGCTCGACGCTAGCAGTAAGAAAATTGCTGGATTCAATGCTGGCGCAGACGACTATATCACCAAGCCATTTGAATTAGAGGAGCTGCTAGCCAGAGTGCGAGCGCTGCTAAGAAGGGTAAACACCTCTGTTGTACTCGCGTTTGAGTGGGAAAATTTGCGATTAGAGGTCAACAGTAGAGAACTAACCTATCGAGGCCAACAGCTTTTATTGACCCCTAAAGAACACGCCATGGTTGAGCTGTTTTTAAGAAACCCTGGACAGGTGTTCAGTCGTCAGGCAATCATCGACAATCTTTGGAGCTACAGCGATGCGCCTGGAGAAGAAACCGTCACTTCTCACATAAAAGGGCTGCGGCGAAAGCTAAAGAACGCGGGTGCGCCGGCTGATTGTATTGAAACGGTTTATGGCGTGGGCTATCGCCTGAAGCCGCTCAAAGCTGAAAGCCTACCCGCTGAAAGCCCACGTTCTGAAGACTCTAAAGCTATCGAGCTGCAAGGCGCTGATTCAAATGTTGTAGAGGCTCGTTATCGGCAGACAAAGGCGGCGCTGGCTACGCTGTGGAAGTCCGTGAAGTGTCAACAAAACGCTCGACTAGCGATATTACAGCAGGCGCGTGAGCAAATTCAAACAGGTAGTCTTGCCAAAGAGCTAAGAAAATCTGCCTATCGCAGCTCGCACAGTCTAGCCGGAGTACTTGGTATCTTTGGCTTTACCGAGGGCTCTGAATGCGCCAAACAAATTCAACTATTGTTGGAAGGTGAAGTTCCTATCTCTCCAGGCGATAGGCTCCGCTTAGTAGAATCGATCGAAGCGCTAGAAAAGATATTAGACGAGGCGATCGCACAGCAGGAAAATACAGACGCAAAAACAACCACCGCGCCTTTGCTGGTTTTGATAGATCCTCAGTTAGAAATTACGTCACTGCTAGTGACTACGCTGTGGTCAAAGGGCGTCACCGTCAAAGTCTTTCACCAGGTAGAGGACTTATCAAAGATGCTGTCTTTTGAGTCTGCTAATACGAGTGCTGACTTAGAGAAAACAGCTATTTCAGCTCAGTCCGAAAGGATACTACCCGATGTTGTTCTGCTAGAATCTTCCTTCTCTTCTAACTTCGACGAGCCTGACTTTAATAAGCCTAACTTCAACGAGCTAGAGAGTGCTTCAAAGATTACCCCCCAGAGTACTTTAGATAACACTTCAGATAGCACTTCAAAAGTACAGCCGCTATCTGCGCTAGACGCTCTCTTACACAGAGTGCCTTCTCTTATGCTGCTGATATGTAGCGCTGATGGCTCGCTATCTAACCGGGTCAAAGCTACGCAGCTAGGTGACTATCTCTTCTTCTGTAGCCCAGATGTCGCCAGGGTCGTCAAAACGATAGAGCTATTGCGATCGCATCCCCCGTCGCTTTCTCACAAGATTCTAGCCGTCGATGACGATCCTCAAATTTTGCAAGCGCTGCAAACTCGGCTAGCGCAGAGAAACTACCAGGTAGTCACTTTAGATGAACCGTTGAATTTTTGGGAAACGCTGCAAGCAGAAAACCCTGACTTGCTGCTGCTAGATATCTCGATGCCGCAATTTACTGGCATCGAACTATGCCAGACGGTTCGACAGGCCCCTGACTGGCGGCATCTGCCCATTGTATTTTTCACCGCTAATACTGATAAACATCTGCATCAGGCCGCCTTTAGAGCCGGTGCTAACAACCTTATAGAGAAATCGTTGCCAGACGCACAGCTGCTGGCTCACCTCAGTCGCCAAATGAAGCGATCGCACATTCAGCAGGCGATCGCCGCCGTCGATTGCAGCCTTTCTAGTTCCCTGTCATGACCCAACGCTCCTCCAACACCGTCAGAAATTTAGAAGAGCTTTTGCACCGGATGACTAACCGCATCCGGCAATCGCTTGAGCTGCCCGAAATTCTAGAAGCGACCGTTGATGAGATGCGTCGGTTCCTCAAAACCGATCGAGTCAAGATCTACCAGTTTCACACCGATGGCAGCGGCGAAGTCGTCGCCGAAGCTATCTACCGGCAGCACTTGCCCTCACTGCTCGCTCAGCGGTTTCCTGCCGAAGATATTCCCGAACAGGCTCGCGAGCTGTTTTTGAAGCTAGGCCAGCGCAGCATCGTCAATGTCTCTACCCAAGAAATTGGCCTCAGCCCGCTGCTAAGTGCAGACTTTAAAGCGGCCCTACTCAAAGAAAAATCGACTCGGCTTTCCTTTCGCAAAGTCGATCCTTGCCATGTCGAATATCTCACCGCCATGGGCGTGCAGTCTTCTCTGGTCGTTCCTATTCTTCATCGACATCGGCTATGGGGCTTGTTAGTAGCTCACCACAGCGTTCCCAAGCGGTTTGGCAACAGAGAGTTAGAAATTGTTCAACTGATTGCCGATCAGGTTACGGTTGCTATTTCTCATGCTAATCTGCTTCAGCTCACCCGCTTGCAGGGTCAGCACGAAGCTATCATCAACCAAACCGTTTCTTACCTCCATTCCACGATCGAAGATCCGCTTCAAAGAGCGCTCGATCATATTATCAGTGCGCTGCGGTGTTCGGGTGGACGGCTGTATACTACAGCGAGTTCAGACCAGAAGTTAGACTCGCCTACGCCTCAAAACTCCGCTCAAATCGGCTCAAATCAGATAGTCAAGGATAGATGGGTACTCGCCGGGAGACAACCTGTTCGAGCGAAGATAGCTGCTGCTAAAGCGTCAGTTTCATCAGCGTTAGTAGATCGAGACATAGAAAATCTAGAGCTAGAAACGCCAGAATCAAAGACTTTAAAGTTAGAGACTCTAGCCTCAAAAACTGCAGAACTCACACATTGTCAGCTAGAACCGCAAAAGACAAACACCATAGCAATAGAAGAAATAGAGCACCTAAGTGAATGGGAAATGTGGCTACAAAATGACTTGTCCAATCAGATTGTTGCCAATTTGTGGGCAATTTCTGATACAAATGCCGCTCACATTCCATCCCCTATTGCTGAGGCATTTGCTCGCGCCGATATTCGCAGCGTGCTGATAGCCAAGCTAGTTCACCAAAATCAATTCCTAGGCTATCTTAGTTTGTTTCGCCAATCTATCGATGTTGAAACCGTATGGGCCGGGCGGCTAGACGCCTCTGATCCTAGGCAAAGACGGCCCCGTCAGTCCTTTGAAGCGTGGCATGAGATCAGGCACAATCAGGCATTAGCCTGGGAGCCTAGAGAAATTGGACTCATGCAAGATTTGATCGATAGATTTTCTTCTACGATCTATCAAAATCAGCTCTATCAAAAAGTTCAGGCGCTCAACGCTGCCTTAGAACAGCGAGTTTCGCAGCGCACAGCCGAACTACAAGAAACCAACAGACACCTCACACAAGAAATTGTTGAACGCGAACGCGCCCTCGCCGCTTTGCAAGAAGCTAGAGATTCCTTGACACGGTTAAGCCATCAGAACGAACTGATCCTCAAATCGGCAGGAGAAGGCATCTACGGCATCGACCCCAAAGGTAACGTCGTATTTTCCAATCCAGCGGCTGCCAAGATACTCGGACACCCTAATTCTGCACTAGTCGGAAAGTTCGTCCATGACTTACTCAAGCATGCCAAACCAGAGGGCGATCGATACCAATGGCAACAAAGTCCAATTTTTAACACGATCAAGCACGGCCAAACTCATCACGTGACTGGCGATTTGTTTGAAAGACAAGACGGCACTCAGTTTCCCGTAGAATATGTCAGCACTTCAATTCGAGAAAATGGCCAAATTATCGGTGCGGTAGTCATTTTCCAAGACATCACCGAGCGGCAGGCAATGGAGTCGATGAAAGACGAATTTATCGCCGTTGTCAGCCACGAACTGAGAACGCCTTTAACCTCTATTCGAGCGGCGCTCGGACTGTTGGCTCAAAAGCAGATTGAAATTCCAGCCGCAAAGCAGCAGCGCATGATTGAGATTGCTTCTTCGAATACTAATCGGCTCGTTCGATTAGTCAGCGATATTCTTGATGTCGAGCGCATCAAACTAGGCAAAGTTGTACTAAACAAGCAGACCTGCAATCTATCTACTATCATGGCGCAAGCCGCCGATGAGATGCGGGCTATGGCAGACAATCGCAGCATCCACCTTTTGGTTTCTCCGCTATCGGTTCAGCTATACGTCGATCCAGATAAAATTATTCAGACTATCGCTAATCTACTCAGCAACGCCATTCGGTTTTCACCTGCCCATTCATCAGTCAAGATATCGGCGCAGAAAGTTTGCAAAGGTGATGTCTCTGCGCTGTCGCAATCTCTAAGTAAAAAGGGAAAAGCTGCGATCGCATCAGGATCAGAAATCAGTGATTATATCCTACTGATCAAGGTAGAAGATGAAGGTAGAGGTATCCCCAAAGATAAATTAGAAGCTGTTTTTGAACAGTTTGAACAACTCAACAATTCACATAAAGGGCATCAGGGCGGAACTGGACTAGGGCTAGCCATTTGTCGAAGCATTGTTCGACAGCATCAGGGCGAAATATGGGCTCAAAGTGAAATGGGCATTGGCAGCACGTTCTTTTTTACGCTTCCTATAGCGTCTGATACGACTTCATCATAAAGTTTTTCATAGAGTCTTGATCGCTATAGAAACTAACATCAACACTTAAAAAGCAAGATCCCAGTTAATTTAAACTCGCTATTATTAGACGAAACACGCAAAGAGAATCGCTATGTCAGCCAAACGTATTTTGATCGTAGATGATGATGCTGATATCAGAGAAGCCACTCAGCTCTGTTTGGAAATCACGGGACAGTGGGAGGTACTGATGGCAGAAAACGGCATAGAAGGATTAGCGATCGCCCAGTTTGAAAAGCCCAGCGCTATCTTGCTAGATATGATGTTACCTGGCATGGACGGCATGACGGTTCTAAAGAAGCTAAGAGAGAACTCAGAAACTGAAAAAATTCCTATTGTTATTCTGACAGCGAAAGCACAGACTAATGAAAAAAAGGTTTTTGACCAGCTTAGAGTAGCCGCTGTGATTACCAAGCCCTATGATCCGATGACGATTTCAGACCAAATCGCTTCGGCGCTTTCCACCTCCGATCTTGTCTAGGATTTCGCTCAGTCCAGTTTGCATCTATCTATCTATAGATCACGTCGTACTGTGAATTACGTTGTAATAAAGTAATATTACGCCATTTTTATAGACGGTTTTGTCACTTAGTTCCAAAGCAGTCTGCTGAACGGTACCAGAGAAAAGCGGAATGCCCGCTCCCATCAAAAATGGATTAATCTTCAAGATCAGCTGATCGATTAGATTAGCCGCAAAGAGCGTCGTGGCCAAAGCCGCTCCACCGCAGAGCCAGATGCCTTTCCCAGGCTCTTTTTTCAGCGCTGCTACCTGGTCGGCAGCATTGTGCGAAACTAGCCTAACATTCTCATCAGGGCTCTCTTTCATACTACGAGAAAAGAGATACTGCGTCATGTGCGAATAGGGGCTAGATACCCCTTCTTTCAACCCTATTTCGTAGGTTTTTCTGCCCATTAGCACCGTATCAAACCACTTATTTTCACCCTGAATATTTAGAGCTGATCGAAGATGGGAGGGAACAGTTTCTGGAAAAACTGTAAATATCTCTGAAAGATAGTCGCCATCTTGTGAAAACCCATCATGCGAGCCATCTTTATGGGCAATAAAGCCATCGACGCTACAGGCAACATAGTACGTGAGCTGTCTCATGATAAATTCCCTCGTAGCCCATTTTTGTTACTCGTCAATCGACTGATTCCACTCTTGAAAACGACGCACCTTGCTCGCAAATCCAGACGCCTTAAACTTCTCTAAACGCAGCGGTGCTGGCTGAACAGAAGGAACAGAAATTCTAAAAGAGAACGGACTCTCACCCATAGGCACATATTCGATTCCACCTAGGCGATAGCGGTTTTTCATCACGGCGTTCCCTTCCGCGTCAAAGATCCGGCCAAAGATATCAGCATCCACAATGTCTTTCGCTGAGTTGTTAACCGCTGTGCCCTTGACCAAATAGCAGGTTGCCGACATCGAAGAGCCGCTGGTAGTGAGATTTTCTGCGTAGGCAGCATCAGCAGGGCACTCTTCAGCAACGAGATCTTTGAGATCAATTTGGGTGAGTGCGTGGGCAGCAGGCATCCAGCTAAGAAAGCACAGACAGCTAATCACAAGCAAAGGGAATAGTCGGGTACGTAAAAGTGAAATCATGACGGAATGGCTAGCCTAATATTCTTTTAGCTTACCGTCTTCGATGACGCTTTAGGAACGCTTTAGAACCGTGCTTGTTTTTACGCTGGTGCTACGAAGACTGCGCTAGATAATCCAATAGGCTACGGCGCATGACCTCTACGGGAGCAGGCCGATCTAGCCAAATTTCCAAGGCGGCGGCTCCTTGCTGTATGAGCATTTCTAGACCGTCAACAGTAGTCAGGCCAGCCGCAGCAGCCTGCTGCAGAAATTTAGTTGGCCTAGGGGTGTAGATTAAGTCGTAGGCGATCGCACCCTTAGGCAGCAGTCCCATTTCTTGATCGCTCAGCACTGAGGCGTCTATATCAGGATGCATCCCCACTGGCGTTGCGTTTACCACCAAATCTGCCTTATGCAGTCGAGCTGGCAGCTCATCCCAGGTCATTACCTTCAACCGGGCGGCAATATCTGGACTATTTACCCAGCTTTCCGCGAACCAAGCGAGCTTTTCCGGGTTGCGACCGACGACGCTAATCCGCTGGCAGCCAAGCTGGTGACAAGCCGCGACGACTGCTCTAGAAGCACCGCCATTACCCAGAATCATCGCCTGGGTGCTAGTCCAGTCCTGCTTCAGCGCCTTCAAAGGAGCCAGAAAACCGATGGCATCTGTATTGGTGCCACACCAGCCTGATTCCCCACTGCGACGACCGCTATGACTTTGGCTGCCGTACCAGACGGTGTTGACCGCGCCGATTGCTTTGGCCACCTCGCTGACGTCATCTAGCAGAGGGATAATGGTTTGCTTATGCGGAATCGTGATATTGAATCCACGCAAGCCGATAGCTTCAAAACCTGCGATCGCGTCTTTTAGACTATCAGGATGAATTGGAAAAGGCAGATAAACATAGTCAGCCGGGCCGGTTTTCTGCAAATGTGCGATCGCCGCATTGTGCATCAGCGGCGAAAACGAATGCTTCACCGGATAGCCAATCACCCCTAGTAGCTGAGTGGTTCCTTTGATTGTCATGTCTATTTATCTATACATGACTAGAGCGTAGCGTAGCCGAATGTAACATTGAACTGGCGGCACCAAATAACTGCTGATTTAAATGCGCTCGCATCGACGCCTTCAGGAATAGCATAGCGCTGCGCCCCTTCTACCGACTGCAGCCGGCCCAGGTTAACGTAGTTTTCTGCGCTATAGCTTTCAGGCACTGCTTCAGTGTGCAAAAGCACAAATAGATCGGGGCCGTTGTCGCTACTAAAAGCTGAATCAAATTTTAAGTAAGATGTGCCATCGACTTCAACCACCTTAGCCGCGCCGCTAGTAGGATGGTCTGTACCGATAAAAGGCGCGGCATCAACGGACTTAGCTAGCGGACTAGCCTTTTCTTGGATAGTTGCCAAAGAATCTATTTGAGAATCTATCTGATTAGCTTTGAGCGAAAAAGCGTCAGCACTAGGATTTGCTGCCACTAGCGTACTGATTACCGGAGCAGTCGGAGAGGGCTGAGGAATCTGTTGCCCTTGCGCCTGTAGGGCGGGTTGATAAACAACAGTAGTCACCAGCGTCGCAAACCCAATACGCTGAAGCTGTTGTCGAAAAGAAGTGAATTGCATAGGGCGAATGCCTCTACAAAGGAGGCGCTGATATCAACAGGTAAAGGCTTAAAAGCGTTGGCTCTCTTGCCTTGTTGATATCAGTATGCTGTTCGCACCCAGCTAGCAAATGAAAATCAGATAAGCGTTAACTGAGGCGAAGGAAAGGGGTTTTAAAGAGAATCTGAGAGACAATAGCGATGCGGCAATAGAGTCAACGGTGACGATCGCCCACAACGTTCGCTAGGCAACGGCTCCACCAGCAGCGTTAGCCCTAATCGCTGTTTGATCACGATAGGTGTACCGACTGGAATAGCCCACTTCAAAGGCACACTGGACTTCGCTCTCCAGTAGATGCCTTGGGACTTGATCATGCCAGTGCCGCCGGAGCCGATGCTTTCAACCACGGTTCCTTGCTTGTACAGAGATGGTCGCTCAAAGCTATTCTGTTCTACTTCAATCGGCGAAGACAGGTAATCCAACCAAGAAAACATAGACATCTGTTTGCCTCATCTGGTTAACTACGGCCAAGGCTTAGTGACTCATCCACCTGCCTCAACCGTATAAACCATAGATTTCATCCCGATCAGGTGCTACATGAGGCTAGTTATGAAGAGAGTTATGAATGCCACTGTCTGAAAATGTCAGATCTGAAGATGCCAGAAGTGAGCAGCCAAACCACAGTGAATCTCTGGCCATGCAATCGCAACTTATCTCTATTTCTGATTCAAATATGTAGGTCTAGGACAAGGTACTAGGCAGTCACTGCACTATTCAGCTTTTTCATCCAACTTTCACGGCCATACACACCATCTAATAGCGCCTCTAGTTCAAACATTTGTTCTATCTGTGGCCAGTAGATATATGCGCCGCCGCCATAGGGAATTACATCTATGAGCTGCTCTCTTGTAGGCATCGACAGCGGCACAACTTCTCCATCTACATTTGCGACCATTTCTAGATTGTCCACTTGCCAAGCATGGCGAGAATTATCCGTTAGCAAAACCTCTACTTCCCGGCTGATAGGTAAGTATTGAACCGCTTTAATCATCGACGAATCCTCCCTTGTTGACGTACTGTTTCCAGATGTTCTTACACTCTTGTCTATGGGCAGTGACCTGCGAGATCGCTTCTTTAACGAATTTGGGGGTGTTCTTAGTTCGAGCATTTTTAGAAGTAGGCTTTACCACTACTTCTGGTGCTGATATGTCCAGCTCTACAGAATAGTCTGGTGAGACAACATGGACGTGCGGCGGGGCGTGTTCGTCACGGGTCAACACCTGCACGACGACACTGCCGTAGGTAAAGACTTTAACCATTATGACTTAGCACCTGATTCAAATCATTCACAAGTCATTCTCTGTCCTTTCTACATCAAACTACTCAAGCCTTGGTACTTTTTTCCCACTTCGCCTAGTTCTACTGCAGACTGAAATTGGTCGCTTCTAGCTAATCAGTGACTGAATGCCCTATTTAGCTACTCAGGGCTGACAGTTTCATCCAACATCTCTCACAACCGCTAGATACGCTCTTGGTTTAGCTATCTGGTTTAGCTGATTCGTAATATTCATGCTGAACAAAAGGCACGGGCACTACTTTTGCCTGCGCGCCTGCGATCTCTACCGCTAGCCCCTGACCACCCGCTTTGGTGCGAATGTAGCCCAAGCCAAAGAAACCTGCTTCTGTGTCAGTCGCACTGGTGAGCTTACCCACTGTTTTGCCATCCAATACGATGTCCGCGCCTGCTACATCTTCTGAAGCAGAGCGCTCAATCGTCAAACCCCACAGCCTCTGTTTGACGCCTTTGTAGGTATTGAGACGGGCAATCGTTTCCTGACCGATATAGCAGCCTTTTTCAAAAGAGATACTGTGCCACAGTCCTGCTTCTAAAGGGTTGTTGTCGTCAGTGAGCTCTTTGTTAGGTACGGGGCGTCCCTGCTGAATACGCAGGCGCTCCCACTCTGCTTCTGTTCCGGTGACGATGCCTGCCGATAGAATGGACTGCTTGAGAGTATCTGCTTTGGCAACAGGTCCCCAAATCGTATAGCCCGGTATGGCCAGCTCGGCGTCGCAGGCGATGTGGATATCGTCTGCGATCGCCTGATGAGTAAACGCGCTTTTGCCAACTAATTTGTCTGCACCTAGCGATCGCGCCAGTTCGTCACAGCCTTCTCCCACAACCGTAAATAAGAAAGTCTCATCACTTTCGTCTGTCAGCGTCACCTCGTCAGAAAAGAAGATGTATTTATCCATCCAGTCATAGATCTGCTTGCCCATACCCGGAGACACTATCACCAAAAGAGACGCTTCAAGAGCATAGACCGTTGCGAGATCAATCGTCCGCCCGGTCGAAGTCACAAACACGCTATGACAGCCTTCAGTAGCCGAAAGCTGCTCGATATTATTCGTAGTTTGATTGTGCAAAAATCTCGCTCGGTCCGCGCCAGTTAGCCGAATGCGTCCCCAGTGACTGCGATCAAAGAATGTAGCCATGCTATCGAGTACCCTTTAAGATCATTGGCACCCCTCTTTCTGGGGTCAGTGTCACCCCTCGGCGAACGGGGTTCTCAGGCCGCTGGTCTGCTAGCTCGAACCGATAGTTTGCCACCATGCTGGCCACCGCTAGCTTCATTTCGTATCGGGCCAGCGCTTCTCCCACGCAGCGCCTAGATCCAGCGCCAAAAGGAATAAATTCATAAGGGGAGAACTTGCTTTCTAAAAATCGCTCTGGTCGAAATTCTTTAGGAGCTGGGTAGAGATCTTCTCGCTGGTGGGTCAAGAAAATGCAGCCGAGGAAGGTCGTTTCTGCTGGGAACCGATAGCCCATCAGATCGACGGGTTCTTGGGCCGTACGCGGAAAGGTAAACATCGCTACCGGAGAGCGTCTCAAGACCTCTTTGCACACAGCCGTTAGATAGGGAAGCTGAGCGATCGCCATCGGATCGGCCTCTGGCCCTAGCTGATCAAGCTCTGCTAGCAGCTTTTCTTTCACGTCTGGCAGCTGATGAATCCAATACATCGCCCAGGCCATCGCCGAAGCCGTCGTCTCGTGACCCGCAAACAGCAGCGCCATCAGCTCGTCTCGCAGCTCTTGTTCGCTCAACGCCTCACCGTCTTCGGTGCGACTCGCCATCAGCATTGAGAGAATATCAGTCCGCTCACTGTTTGCTTTGCCCCCGTCTTTTTCAATTTCAGCGGCGCGATCGCGTATCTCTGCATAGACCAAATCATCTATCTTTTGCCGCTTTCGCAAAAACTTGCCCCACGGACTCCACGGGCCTAAGTCTCTTTGCAGCCCGTCAAAAAATAGCAGCGCTGCTGAGGCAGGTGAACCCACACTATCTGCCGCTGCTGCCAGCGTCGCCATGATCTCTTTTGAACGTGGCCCATCTGTGAAGCCAAAGACAATTTGGGAAATAACCTGCAAAGAGATTTTCTGAGTGAGCTGGCGAATGGGCAAAGGCTGATTTTTGGGCAGAGCCCCGGCCAGCTCTTTGGTCAAATCGCAGATCAGCTGCCCGTATACCGTCAACCGTTCGCCGTGAAAAGCAGGCGTCAGCAGCTGGCGTCTGACCTTGTGCTGCTGATCGCTGAGCATGATTACCGACTGAGTACCCAAAAAAGGCGACAGAATGCGATTGAAGTCTCCAGGGGCACTGAACGTGGTGCGATCGCGCGTCAAGATATACTGCATCGCCTCTGGGTGAGAGGTGATCACTGTCGAACCCGTGCCAAAGCCCAGCGTATCTTCTTCAAAAAAGTCGGGCGTATCTGTCTTGGTTCGCTCTAGATAGGTCACCGGACTCAATACCCACTCCAGTCGCCGAAATAGCGTCAGACCGCGCGGTTTTTTCAGCTGGTTTTCAACCGAAACTGGCTGGCTATCTGGCTGGCTATTTGGCTGGCCGTCTGATGGGCTAGTTGATTTTGAAGCGATCGCACCCGACTTAGACATAGGTTCTCATTCTGCTCAATTGCTCGCTGTTCCTATGCTAGTCACAATCTCTATTTTCTTCATCGCCATCTGGCATAGTCGTATGGCAAAAGATCGCGCGGCTGCGGTTCACCGCCCGCAAATTCGCACCGGTTAGATCTGCATCTGTAAAATTAGCAACGCCTACAACTGCCGCTGTCATCTCGGTATCAATCAGCTTAGCGCCGACCAAATTAGCATCCTCTAGATTGGCCTGCGTCAGGTTCGCCCCGCTCAAATTTGCGCCTGTCAAAATGGCATCTCTGAGCTGAGCGCCGTTCATCTGAGCCCCTGCCAAACTAGCGTTAGTCAGATCGGCCTCGATCAGCTCAGAGAGCATCAGGTTGGTTTTACTCAAGTCTGCACCTGTCAGATTTGCCCCCGTCAAAGAAGCCACTTTCAAATTAGCCCCGCTCAGCTGAGCGCCAGCTAGATCGGCCTCATTCAAGATGCATACCGGGCAATCTTTGTCATTCATTAGCATGTCAACATCTTCTTGTAGATAGGCCCAGCTCGGCGCTGCAAATCCCAGCAGCACTATCAGGCCAACACACCAGCCAACACATACCGCAGCTAACGAAGCTGCCCAGTTTCTCATCTTCATGCCGTTTTCCATAGTCTCATCTGAGGGTTAGATCTAGCGGGCTTCATATCTATCAAAGCTCGCCTGAATCGCTAAGCACTTAGCTTTACTTGGCTCTACTTGACATAAAGTTGTAGTCTCCGAGGAGGGTGCAAGCTAAGAGCAGAATTGCTATACATTGTCCCACAACCCTTCAGAAATATCTGGACAATCAGCGTGTTCAAATCCAGGTCGTTAGCTTTATCTATCTATCTAGCGCTGGTGGCGATTGCGCTTGTTCTCTACTCTAGAGACCCGGCTTGGAGCCTCAAATTAGAAATCCTTCGCGACAGCTTGATTTTGGCCTGGCTGGTCAGTCTCACTAACTGGATATTTGGCGGTAGCCTTGGCCAATTGTTGGGGATTCGACCTCGCCAGCTCGTCGGTCTGTTGGGAATTGCGTTTGCCCCTTTTCTGCACCGGGATATTAACCATTTGTTAGCGAATACGCTGCCTTTCTTAGTGCTGGGCTGGCTAGTTCTGCTGCAAGAAGGACTTCAGGGTGCCAGCGGCTTTTACACGGTTACTGGCATCATCTTGTTGGCAGGTGGGCTAGGTACTTGGTTGTTTGGTCGAGAGGCGATTCATCTAGGTGCTAGCGGCCTGATCTTTGGCTACATCGGATTTCTGCTAGTCGGTAGCTATGTAGTCCCGACGCTATGGACAGTCGGCCTAGCAATTGTTGTGTTCGTCTTATACGGCGCACAGCTTTGGGCAATGCTGCCAAATTCTCGGGCGATCGCAGTTTCCTGGGAAGGACATCTGTTTGGCTTTGTTGGTGGCCTCATCGCCGGTATCAGGCCAGATCTGCTCACGAGTATTCAACGGCACATACAGATGGCCATTGACAATCTGTTCAGGCTATATTAATCAAAGTTATTAAGGTCAAGGCTGAAGGCAACATCAGATGACCGATACGCTGTGCTGGTCCATGTTGAATAGCGCACTGACTGCGCGCTTATTAGCGTTTATCTGAAGGAAAGTTGCAAATGAAATCCCTAGCTCGACCGCTCACTTCTCATTCCACTCGATTCTGGGCTCTCCCGCTTGCTTTTGGCGGGCTTTCTGCTCTGTTGATGCTGGGCACTGGTCCTTTATCCCTAGAGGCAAGTGCTCAGGTCTTTTCGTCTCAGCGCTCAAATCCGACCGCACAGCCCTCTGGCACCATCCAAAGCAGACCTACTCAAAGCACGACCGCTCAAAACAGGCCCACTCAAAGCACACAGCAATCTGTTCTAGATACCAAGCTGAGGCAGAATCAGACGCTATATCTAGATAAAAGAGAATCACATGACTATGATCTTGTAATCAAAAACGTCTCTAACTTAAACGGGCGACAGCTACCAGTTGGCACCTTGATTCGCGGTCGGTTTGAGCCTTCAGACGGTGGCCTAGTCTATGTTGCTAACGCCATCGAAATCGACAATCAAATCTTTAGCATCAGTGCCCGCTCCGACCTATTATCTGAGCGCAAAGATCCCAGACAGACGTCAACAGGTGCAATCCTAGGTGATGCCGCAATTGGCGCAGTTGGTGGCTATGTTCTCGGTGAAGTTTTTGGTAGACCCGATATATGGGAAGTGGCCGGAGGAGCAGCAGCCGGTGTTTTGGTAGGTAGAACGACCGCGCCTTCTGTCGTTGTGGTCAAACCAGAAGATGCGATCGCGCTGTACACCAACCGCGCTATTTAATACTCACTTCGAGGCCAATACCTCGATTCAACCCAATAAACATCCTCGGGGCACCAGCATTGGCTAGTGTCCTTTTCTCTAGACACTATTTGTGTGAGGCTTTTGGGGCTTCTGGTGCTTATTGTTTGAAGCTAAATCTTTTTCCAACTTCAAGCAGTTGCGATCGCCCCCCACCTGAAGATGATACTCGACTCGATCCATAATCCGATTAAGAATCAACCAACCGTAGCCACCCTCTTGAAAGTCAGAAGGAGAAGGCGCTGCGTAGTCATCTAGCCGAAACCCCTCACCTTGATCCCAAACTTCTAGCAGAAGGTTATTCTTCTCGTCTAGCTCAATACGAATAAGGATGGGTAGATCTGGCTGATCGCTATGGGCGTGTCGAACAATGTTGGAATAGACTTCTACCACCACTAATCGCAGCCGCATTCTCACCTCGGCCCAGTCTACGTTATCTTGATCAATCTCTAGCCGCAAAGACTCTAGCAGCCAGTGTTCCACCACCTCCATAAACCGTAGATCGCTAGGGACAGTCAGCTCGGTTTTCAACATGATGATGTCACCTCCAGCGACAAGATTGTTTGATCGTCTTCTTGTTCTCCCTCGCGAAGGCGAACATGTGAGAGTAAAACGTCTAAATCTAGATCAGCAGGCTGCTGCTGTAGAAACTGCCAAAGACCCTCTTGTTTCAACATACAGCCGTGCCCATTGCCATGGCCACCGCTCTTTGACGCAGCTACCGTTGCTTCTGTAATGCCATCAGTTGTCAATAGCACAACATCGCCAACCGAGAGACTGAGCTTCCCAGCCTCTGCCTGCCAATCTGACAAAATTCCCAAAGGAACGCCCCTAACATTCAAGTATGTCGGTTTTATCTCATCTGCCGATCCATCCTTTTCAAGCTGATTGACCAGTCTTCGATGGGGCCAGACCACAGGGTAGACGTGGCCTGCGTTAGCGTACACTAGCTGGCATGTCTTTGCACTATAGCGAACCAAAGCCATCGTAATGAAGCAGTTACTGCTGATTAGATCGTTAGAGAGCGCGAGGTTTAGATTGCTCATTACCTTTTCCGGTTCAGGAGAGTGCTCTTGCGCCAGCTCACGGCGCAGCACCGAAATTGCACTCGACATAAACAGTGCTGCCGGGACCCCTTTCCCAGAGACATCGCCGACAGCTAGCCAAATATCTCCTTGGGGATGAGCAAATACTTCAAAAAAATCACCGCCGACTTCTCTAGCAGGCTGGCAGCGGGCCTGAATCTTCAACCCCGGAGTATCTGGCCAGTTCTGACTCAAAAGATTGCTCTGGATCTGTCTAGCAACCTCCAGCTCTGCCTGCATTTTCATCGACTGGCACTGAATTTGCCGATATAGCTTAGCGTGTGAGATTGCTAATGTTACTTGGTCTGTGATGTGCGTCAGCAGCTTAGTCGCCTCTGAGATCCATTGCGAATCTTGCGTTTCTTTGTATAGACAAACGCTGACTAGCAAAGTATCTTTTTCCAAAAAAGGAACAAATATCCTGGTGAAAACTTTGTTCTCTATTTCTAATGTTTCAGAGAAAATTTTTATCTCTTTTATACTAGAGATAAGAGACGAACGTCGCCAAGTTTGGCTGTAGTCCGAAAGACTAAGAGAGTGGCATCTTACGAGCTTTTCAGCCTCAGCATCCCGATAGTAGATCAACGGTTTTAGAACGCTCTCCACAGTCTGCCAGCTTTCTGAAGTCTGCCAGCTTTCTGAAGTCTGCCAGCTTTCTGATGATTTTACTGCCGCAGGATCTACCGGCGTCAGACTTATCGGGAGATTTATTGGATAGAGCACTGAAAAGTCTGCCGTTGCCGCCTGTCCTAGAGCACTGACAACTGACTGTAGAGTACTGCGATAGTCAAGAGAACTCCGCACAGCCGTCATAATTTCGTTGCTAAGAGACTCTTGCCTAAGGGCACGACTAAGCGTGAGAGTACGACGTTTGACCAGCTTGTACGCTTGGGCAGCTTGAGTCACGGTCTCTTTTAAGGCTTTCGGCTTCCAGGGTTTGGTGATGTATTTGAACACCTTTCCAGCATTGATAGCTGACACTAAATCTTCCACATCGGTATAGCCTGTTAGCACGATGCGGATGGTGTCAGGAAAACTCTCAATAGTGCGACTAAAGAGCTCTGTACCGTTCATCTTTGGCATGCGCTGGTCAGAGATAATGACAGCCATCTCACCTTTGTCATCCAAAATTTTGAGAGCCTCAGCGCCGCTAGCAGCTCTAAACACCTGAAAATCTCGGTGAAACGTTCGGTGCAGCAAATCTAGGTTGTTTGGCTCGTCATCGACGACAAGCACTTTCAGTTTCTCTTGCATTCTATGTTTATCTATGAGTGCCTATAGAAAATGAGCCGGGCATACTGAAGTCATGACAATCTATTACCTACCTAGCCATATTTGACAGGCATAACGTGCCCGCCTTGGGATACTTACTAGCGCGCATACACAGGTTGGAGTTGCTCTTTTTAGGAGAATAGGAGAAAGCAAAAGTGCGAAAAACTCGCTTCTGGCAAAAGTTTGGTCGTTGCATAGGCTGTGGGGGAGTACTATTGGCGATGCTGCTCACTAGATCGCCTGCACAAGCGCAAAAAAATACTACTTTTGACTTAGACCGGGCAATCTGCAGCAGCCGCTGGAGTGAGGCGATCACAGTTGCTGGCATCCTTATAGCCGACGAACAAACGACCGATACTCAGCGGCTATCTTTGATGGCACTACGCCGTCAGATGGAGCAGTACCGTTTAACAAATAGGATTTTAGCGGCTTCTGAAGCTTGCGATCGCACTAATTCTTATCAGCTTACTGTCACGCCTTTAGACTCGGTTAGAACAAACCAGCCCCCAAGCCGGTACCTGGAGTGGGAATCTGGCGTTGCCGAGGCGACGGACAATCAATATCGCACTAGGCTGCTAACAGAAGCCGAACGCCTGGCGGTGCCGCTAAACCTTAGCGATCGCTCTGCGCTGCTGCCTGCCGAATCCGTCAATTTAGATCGTGGATTGACCGTGGTCTCAGGGAGAGTCGGTCAGGGTCGTCAGGTATACGGATTCGTGGCCGGACGAGGCGATCGCGTCTCTATCAACCTAGAAGTCACTCAGGTGCTAACTGGCAGTCTATATACTAGCGACGATTCTCAGCTATTCGTCTTTGATCAAGCAGGGCGATTACTAGCCAGCGTGGATGACAGCGCCGGAGGGCGGCAATCTCACATCGACGAGCTGATTATTCCAGAAACGAATGTCTATTTCGCAGTCGTCACCAGCTATAACAACGATCCGATTCTGTCTCAAGACAATCGAATCAGTGGCTGGCAGAATGACGGCGGCGGACGGTTTGACTACACGCTAAGTTTCTCAGGGGCTACGCCTACTAGCATACTGTTGAATCGTGTAGTCCCACTCAAATAACTTCCCTCAAAATAACTTCACTCAAGCAGCCGATAGCAAGCAACTGACAAGAAATAACCGTTAAGAAGACTGGTATGTTGAAGACACACAGCACCCTTCAAGAAACGATCTGAAGCCATAGATGATCATTAGTGATGTAATCAGCACCTTTGAGCAGTGGGCAAACCCTACCTGGCAAGAAAAATGGGACAACTGCGGCTGGCAGGTAGAGCCCGACATACTGCGCGAACCCGCCGGGATACTCGTGTGCTTGACACCGACGCTAGCGGTGATGCATGAGGCGATCGCCCTAAAAGCTAACGGACTGCCTGTCAACTTGATCTTTGCCCATCATCCGCTGATCTTTGGCGGGCTCTCGTCAGTGATGGCAGGTGACAGTGTGGGCGATATGATTCGGCTAGCGATCGCCCACGATATCGGCATCTACACTGCCCATACCAACTTTGATCAGGTCGCAGATGGCACCGCCGACGTACTTGCCCAGCAGCTAGACTTGCAGGCGATCGCCCCAGTAGTACCTACCGCGCCTGGTCAAGATACCGCCAGGGGCTACGGCAGAGTTGGCAATCTTCTACCCGCACAAACGCTTCAGCAGCTACTAGAAAAAATTCAGTCAGTGATGGCTCCACCGCGTTTGCTATACTCTCCGGCTGCTAACTTACAGCAGTCCATCGAAAGAATAGCCGTACTAGGCGGCTCTGGTGCTAGCTACATTAATGCGGTGAAGCAAACAGGCGCACAGGCCTACCTCACTGCGGACTGCAAATTTCATCAATTTCAAGCTAGCCGCGACCAAGACCTCGTGCTGATTGATGCTGGTCACTACGCTACAGAAAGACCTGCCTGTCAAAAGCTGGTGGGCTGGTTTCAGCGCCAAGGCGTTACTTGGTCTCAGCTTAGCGAACAAGATGAAGACTTCAGGCAATTTTTCTAACAATAGACGCCTGATAGTTAAATTTCCGACAAGAATAGAGGGCTGCGTGAGATCGTAAATAAGCAGATAGTCAAGTTGACCATGTCGGAGTATCGGATTAGTCCGAGCGGATGCAATAGTAAGGAGTGAATAAATAGAACTAGGTTACCTAGGTTCAATTAGTACAAGTGACTGAAAATCGTTTAGGCCATCAGCTATTAACACCCAACCCAGACAAACTGTGTTTATCAAATACAGTATTAAAAGGAAGCGTTGCCCTAACGCTAGGAGCAACAGTAGGAACAGTGGCTGCTTGCTGGGGTTTGCTAGCCAGCAGCTCTTTGGGTCAACCAACTAGCCCTGTTGCTCCCTTGATTGTTGAAGGGGCTAGCATTGAAGGAAATCTAAGCGACGTAGATACGCGGCTAGATGACGGTAGCTTCTACGACCGCTACGACTTTATGGGGCGAAGCGGAGAATATGCCACGATCTATTTAGAAAGCGAAGACTTTGATCCGTATCTAATTTTGTTAGACCCAACCGGAGAAAGAATTAGTGAGAACGATGATATTAGCCGGACTAACGACGATTCTAGGCTGGTAGTTCGCTTACCGATTACTGGTAGGTACACCGTGCTAGCCAATAGCTACGAATCCGGTAGAGAAGGCAGCTATAGGATCAGAATAGACGTCGAAGAAAGCCGAGAGGGCCTAGCTAGAACGCTAGCAGCAGCAGCAGTGCCAGGAAGTTCACTAATCTGCACCAATACTATTCTTAGTGCTACCGAAGAAATCGAGACGAACAGAGAAACCAGCGTGCTAGTAAGCTCCTTACAGCTAAGCCGACTATATGAGTCCATCCCAGAGAGTCGTCCTTACGGCATGTACCTATCGCTCAGCGGCGCAGCAGCGACCTCAATATTGCAATCACCTCAATTCTTGGAACGGCTATCTAGTGAGCTAATAGAAAGCTGCTCGTCCGTAGGCGCGATTTTTTTTGGTGCTAATAGTTTAGAAGAGGAAAGGATATTTGGACTACTCGAACGACGATCCGTTCGCGGTCGCCAGTCTTTGAGGGTTAGCCTGTTTGACTGTCTAAATAGATCTCAGGGTGCGAACGCGCGGTTACAGTGGGGCAAACAAGTCTGCGCTCTATAGTTGGTTCTACCCACAGCTAGTCTTATAAGCCGCTAGTTCTGTAGTCATACCTGTAGTCATAGAAGGGTGACTTCGCTATGGCACAATTGCCGTAGTCTTTTGAATCATGTCGACTGCTGTGGATGCGTCTTTGCCCGTAACAAACCTATCAGCGCTTCAGCTTATCAGCATCAAAGCTCAGTTAGACTTGGTGCTGATGGCGATAGAGGCACTGGCAGATATTGGATCCGATGCGGTGCTAGTAGCAGCCAAAGATCTAAAGCTATCAGAAATGCTCTCCGATCGAGTAGGACTGTGGCGATTGCGCCAGTCCAGTCCACTGCGTAAAGGACAAGGGCGCAAAAAGCTAGACGTTGAGGAGGCGCGGGCGCTAGTTCTAGTGGTTTGTCACTTGGCTAGAGCCCACCATGATCGAGTGCGTGAGGCGATCACTCGGCTAGAGGCACTGAGCACCGTGGGAGAACCCCCTCATAGGGCAGCCGTTTTAGGAGATTATCTAGATAACTTCAGCAATATGTATAGCGATCGCATGGCCACGCCTGGCCTAAAGACCGAAGCCCTCACACAGCTAGCCTTGCGACTTTTGATAGATCTATTATTTTACAGCGCGCCCGGTGGTGAACGACAGCTTTGGCTGGCGCTGATCGACCGGGCGCGCTGAGGTGCCATAATAGGACATGCTTCATCAGGCCCATGACTCCCCCGACTTCAGCTACACAACCTCATCAACCCTCCGGCAAGTCCCGAGCTCGTAAACCCAAAGCCCGCAAACCCAAAGCCCGTAAATCCAAAATTAGTAAACCAAAAATCAGTAATCTTCGGATCGACGAACTTAAGGCCGATCTGAAGAAAACAAATCTCTATCTAATTGGCATGATGGGCGCTGGCAAGACAACCATTGGGCGAAAGCTAGCAAACCGCTTGGGCTATGGGTTTGTCGATACCGATGCGCTGATCGAACAGTCAGCTAGCCAAAAAGTGAGTGAGCTATTTGCTAGTGCTGGCGAACCTGCGTTTCGGCAGCTAGAAACGCAGGTTCTCTCTCAAGTATCTATTTATACCAACCTGGTGGTGGCTACAGGTGGCGGTATCATCATCGACCAGATGAACTGGAGCTACCTACACCATGGCGTTGTGATCTGGCTAGATGTGCCCATCCCTATCCTGGTAGCTAGACTTTCTGGTGATAGCTCTCGCCCGCTGCTAAAAGATGCGAACTTATCTAACAAGCTCACAGAATTGATGGCTAAACGGGGCGATCTCTATGCTCAAGCTGATATTCGCATTGAATATGAAGGAAAGTCAGTTGGCCGAACTTGCGATCGCATTCTCAAAGCTATTCAGGCCAGCATTCGCCCCGATCCAAAGCTAGCCGTAGACCAAATTCAAATTAATCAAACCTCGATCAATCCGGTCTCCCCTAATATTTAAGATACTTAAGCTCCCTTCTACGGCCAGTCTTTTTGAGCCTTTATTCCTATGGCCCCCGACCCGAATACCCACACCCCTGAAAGTGAAGCCCTACGCGTTCGTATCCTCAGCGAAGCGCTGCCTTATATTCAGCAGTTTCACGGTCGTACTATTGTCGTCAAATATGGCGGCGCGGCAATGAAAGACAGCAGTCTAAAGGCTAGTGTCATTCGCGATGTTGTCTTTATGGCCAGTGTCGGCATTCGCCCGGTGATTGTGCATGGCGGCGGCCCCGAAATTAATACCTGGCTTACCAAGCTGAGTATTGAGCCCCAGTTCAAAGACGGTTTGCGCGTTACCGATGCTAAGACTATGGACGTAGTGGAAATGGTGCTAGTAGGCCGCGTCAATAAAGAACTGGTGTCTTTGATCAATCAGTCTGGGGGTAAAGCTGTCGGTCTATGTGGAAAAGACGGTAACTTAGTAACGGCTAGACCCCAGTCAGTAGCAGCAGGCGTCGGCTTCGTTGGGGATGTGAGCCATGTAGAACCTGACCTAGTGCGATCGCTCGTGAGCGCAGACTACATTCCAGTTATCTCTAGCGTGGCCGCTGATCCCTCAGGCCAGGCATACAACATCAATGCCGATACTGTCGCTGGTGAGCTAGCAGCGGCCCTCAGCGCAGAAAAACTGATCCTGCTGACGGATACACCTGGGATTATGAAAGACTTTCACGATCCTACTACGCTATTTAATCAGCTAGATATTCAGCAGGCTAGAGACCTAATTGCCGATGGCACAGTTGCTGGCGGCATGATTCCTAAAGTGAATTGCTGCGTGCGATCACTCGCTCAAGGAGTTCGCGCGGCCCATATTCTCGATGGTCGCATGCCGCATTCACTACTGCTCGAAATTTTTTCAGATATGGGTATTGGTACCATGCTAGTAGCCTCTAGTTTTAGCGGGTAAGGCGATCTTGTTGTGTTTTCGGTGAATAGCGTTTAATCATATTTAGGTTGCGAAGATTTAGATATAAGAAGTTCAGGCGACAAAAGCCGTAGTCGGCAAACGCTATAGTAAGGAAACTGCGCGGCAGAGACTCGTAACTCTCTACTTACAAGCTTATGTACAGGCTTTTATCAGGCGCACTTTCTGTAGATGCGTACACGATTTCTATCCCAAATCTGCCATCTAGGCTAAATGGCATAGTGATTGTCCAGCTTTCTGATTTTCACTTCGACGGACTGCGACTCTCTAATCAGCTGCTAGCCAAAACGATTGCTAAAGTAGAAGCCATCCAGCCCGATCTGATTGCTCTAACTGGCGACTTCGTTACCCAAGCGCCAGAACCTATTTATGAGCTGGTTCGCCGACTCAAAGCGCTGCCTAGTCGCTACGGCACCTTTGCGGTATTAGGCAATCACGACATTTCAGTACCTGGGGCAAAAGCGATGGTCACCCAGGCTTTGGAGAAGGGCAATATCCCGGTACTGTGGAACGCGATCGCGACGCCTTTTGGAGCAGATTTTCCGATAGTCGGCTTTGCCGATCTGTGGTCTGGAGAATTCGACCCCAGCATTCTAGAGCAGATTTCACCCACAACACCGCGCCTGGTTCTCTCGCACAACCCTGATACAGCAGAACCTTTATCGAAACATCGTGTAGATTTGCAGCTATCGGGACACACCCATGGCGGACAAGTGTACCTGCCAGGATTAGGCCCCGCTCCACAGGTATGGCAACGGATTCGTCACCGGGTGCCGAGCCTGATTCGCAATCGAGTGCCCTTCTTGAGCGATCGCTGCTTTCATGTCGCCCGCAATTGGGAATGGTGCCGAGGACTTCACCGGGTTGGCAACAACTGGCTATACGTCAATCGAGGCTTAGGAACCTATTTCCCAGGGCGATTCATGTGCAATCCAGAGCTGACCGTAATTACGCT